>JANOCR010000314.1:0-49351 GCA_031412355.1 Ilumatobacteraceae bacterium
GCGACGACGTCTGACATCCCATGCCCACGAGCGCCAGCTTGGTGAGACCGGCGTCGATCGCCTCGCGCAACGCCAACGGGTTGGCACAGTACGTGTAGCGACTACCGGCAGTGGCAAGCACGTCGTCGACCGAGCGGGCCAGCACGGGCTTGGCCTTCCACGCATCGTCGGGCTCGACACCGCTGACCATGGCCGCTTCGATGTAGTCGTTCTGCAGCAGCCAGACCAGCATCGCCGACACGAAGCCCCCATCCTGGCCGCGTTCGTGCTGGGTGGTGTCGGTTGCCCGGGTCAGCAGCAGTTGCCGCCAGATGCCGGCCATCTCGTCGGGCTCGCGAATGCGACCGAACAGATGCATGTCGGCACTGGTCTCCCACGTGCGGAACCGGGGGCAGGCGCGGGTACAGGTGGTGCATCCCTTCTCGCCGTGGATGCAGTTGTCGAGGCCGAGCTCTTCCTCGAGATGAAATGGCTTGTACTTGCCCTCTTCGTGTTCGTAGCCGATCACGTCGTGGGGGCAGGTGACGACGCAACCGGCGCAGCCCGTGCAAAGGCCAGTGGTGATCACTTCTTCGTAGAGCTCTTTCCACTGCGCCGTCCAGCGTTCCGCTTTCGCCGGTGGCGAGTCAGTGAGGGTCATGACCCGACTTTACGCGTCAGACGGCGTCGGTGCCTTCTTCGCCCGTCCGGATGCGAACCAGACGGTCGACGTCGGTCACCCAGATCTTCCCGTCGCCGATCTTCCCGGTTGCCGCCGCATCGCGGATCGTGTCGACCATGCGATCGGCGATGGCATCGTCGACGACCAGTTCGATGCACACCTTGGGGACGTAGTCGATCTTGTATTCGGCGCCGCGGTAGGTCTCGGAATGGCCACCTTGGCGACCGAACCCGCGCACCTCGCTGACCGTCATGCCCTGGACCCCTGCAGCCTTCAAGGCTTCCTTGACGTCGTCGATCTTGAACGGCTTGATGATCGCGGTGATGAGCTTCATCGAGTGATTCTCCTGACATCGCTGGTCGTCCGAGCGAGGGGACCAACCGTAGAGAGCCTTCGTTTCGTGAATGTTTCCAACTTGTGAAAGCTGCTTCGCCGGCCGGGTGACCAGGTGGCAAAAGGCAGCGTCCCCAGGCCATCTGCGGAAGACGACCTGGGGACTGCCCCTGACAATGGGCGTCGTTGGGTGCGACGTCGCCCAGTGTTCTGGCCGGTCACCGAAGGCGACCGGCAGTGGCGTACTGTACGCGTCCCCAACGTGCCTGTACAGCCGCAGGGCGAGTTCCGACGGAACTATCGCACGAGAAATCCCTGGTCGCACCGCAATTTGCACGCAGAGTGACTTCCGACCACCACATCACTCATCGCGGTGGTGCAGACATGGACGATCGGCGGCATCGTTGCCGCCGATCGTAGCCGTCACCATACGCATGGAAGATTTCGCGCCGGTCGCTGTTCTGTTTCCACACTCGATCGTTTGCGTGCGCCAACCAGGTCAGCGAAGAAGCGACAAGCGGCGCCCGATTCGCTCGCCCGCGAGCGAGCGTTGCACGCGCTCCATGGCAGCGGTATCGAGCTTGCGACCCACTCGGTCGGAGATCGTGAACCGGTCGTGGATAATCCCATCGTCGGTTGCTACCCGAGCGGTGTGCACGACCACCTTGGCGCGGGCGAAAGCCGCGCTGATCGTCAGCAACGCGCCGGGTTGGTCGGGGCCGATCACGTCGCATGCCGTGTGCCATGGCAGTGCCTCGTTGTCGAACTCGGCTATCAGGCCCACCGCTGCCGGGGGCCGTAGCGGCTTGCGCAACGCTGCCTCGAACTCGCCCGACAGCTCGCGGGCGCTTGGTCGGCTCCGGGATCGAACGACGAACACGTCGAGCACGCCCCCATCGGGCCACGTGGCGATCGTTGCATCCACGATGTCGAGGCCTCGAGACGTCAGCACCTCGGTGAGGTGGGCCAGCAGCGCACCGGAGTCGCGGCAGGCGACGTCGATCTTCCAATGGTCCGGTTCGGGCTCGGGACTGACAGCAACGCGCACCACACCCGAGCGCGGCAATGGCTCGACGAGCCGCGATTGTCGCGCCAACTCCTCGGGCGTGTGCGACAACACATACGAGGTCGGCGCGAATCGCAGCCGTTCGATTGCAGGCAACTCGTCGAGCAGGTGTTGTGCCGCAAGCCGCCTGGCCGCAGCGAGGTTGGTCGCTTCGCTGCCGGTGAGCTCGGGATGGTCGAGCGCACCTTGGATCAGCGCGTGGCGTTCGTCGAGCGCCTCGCGCTGCCACACGGGCAGCGGCCCCAGGGCAAGGGCGAGCTGGTACGCGTCGCGGGCATGTTGCGTGGTGCCCAGATGGGTGGCCAGTTGCAGCACTTCGCGCTCGTCGAATCCGCTTGGGTTGTTCGCCGAAGCGCGCAGCAGCCGGGCGTCCTCGACAACCGATGAGATCCGCTGTGCGTCGTCGATCGGGACGAGCCGGCTCAGCAACGACAACGCGCACGCTTGCGAATCCGGCTCGTCACGGCAGACGTCGGCGACCATCGCGGCAAGGACGATGTCGTCGGACGGGTGCCCGCTCTCGACGGCTAGATCGTCGAGCCGTTCGGCAATGGGGAATCTCAGCGCCCCGAGTGGATCAAGGTCGCTGATGTCGGCGCGGCGTCGCCGCATCGCGTCGGCGATCTCGGGCAGGGCGCGTTCCAGCAGGCCCGTGACTTCCAACAATCGCCAGCCGCGTGGTTCGTGGGCACGTAGCAGCCGCACCAGCGATGCCGTGTCGTCGCGTGTCCAGGTCAAGGACTCGTCGCGGTGAACGCCGAACCAGTCGAGCAGCTCGGCGCTCGGCCGCGCGTGGCCCGTGCGAGCCGAGGCCTGAAACGCGAGCGAGATCGTCTCGTCCACAGATGGGACGCCGCGCAGATGAATAACACCCTGCTCCACCGACAGCCAGCCGGCTACCGGCTGCGGGGTCGGTGGGGGTGCGTCGCGCCGGGCGCGTGAACCGGTCACACCGAGCCGCAGTCGCAGCAGAGGCGGGGTCGCAACGGTCGACAGCAAGATGACGAGCAGCACAGCGCCGTACAAGTCGCCGGTCAGTACGCCGTTGCTGAGGCCGATGCTGGCGAAGATCAGACCAACCTCGCCGCGCGGAACCATGCCGATGCCGATCAACAGCTTGTCGGCACGTGTACCCCGCGCTCCCCATGCCGAGGCCAGCTTGCCCAGGAACGCGATCACCGACAGCGCCGCTGCGAGACCGATCACGCTGGCCTTGCCCATCGCCGCCAGGTCGGTGTTGATGCCGATCTGCACGAAGAAGATCGGGATGAAGATGTTGCCGATCACGCCGAGGTCGCCGGCGATTCGCTCGTTGTGATCGCTGCGGCCTATTGCCAGGCCGGCCATGAAGGCGCCGATGATGAAGGCCAACTTGGCGACATCGGCAAGTTGTGCGAACCCGAGAGCGATGACCAGGGCCGCAACCGTCGTCGTCGCGCCGGAGCTGGCCCGACTCTGCACAAAGTGCAGCACCTTGGGCACCAACGTCAGCCCGATGACTCCGCTGAACAACAGGAACACGATCGCCAAACCCAGGGTTCCGACCACCGTCCCTACGCCGACGTTGCCGTCGACCACGATCTTCACCACGACCGTGAGGATCACAAGGCCCAACACATCGTCGGCCACTGCGGCGCCCAGCACGATGCGTGCTTCAGTGGTCGCGAGCGCGCGTAGGTCGCCGAACACGCGGGCGGTGATGCCCACACTGGTGGCCGTCAGTGTCGCACCGATGAATAGCGACGTGGTGCCGGACTGACCCAATGCCACGCCGGCCAGGGCGCCGCCGGCAAAGGGCAGGGCGACACCGATCAGGGCAACCAGCATCGAGGCTCTGCCGACCTTGCTCAGTTCGCCGAGGTCCATCTCCATCCCGACCTGCAGTAACAACAGCAGCACGCCGATCTCGGCGAGCACCGCAATCGACACACCACGTGCATCGGTCAGGCTGACGGCGTCGAGCACGGATGGCCCGATCAACACGCCGGCAGCGATCTCGCCGACTACGGCGGGGATGCGCAGCCGTTCCGAGATCTCGGCTCCGATCTTGGCCGCCCCGAGGATGATCAGCAGGTCGAGCAGCAGTCGGCCGAGATCGACAGCCTCAGTGACTGCGATCACTGTGGGCCGCTGACGAGGGCGGATGCCGCGTCGATCGCCTCGTCGCTGAGCATCCACCCCCGACTGCGTACCGTGACCACCGAATTCGGACCCAGGGCGCGGCGGATCGCCACCAGGAGGCTGTCGCAACGTCGCTCGCTGAGATTCGCGAGTCCGGCGCGTCGAGCTAACTCGCGGCGGCTGATCACCCGTCCACGGTTGGCCAGCAGCACATTGAGAACCGACTGTTCCTGCTCTCCCAACCGATACACGAGGGGGTTTGTGTGTCGATCCGGGAGAGCAGGACCAGCGGTGGCCATGTCGCAAGACGCTACGAGTCGCGAGTTTCACCATCGTGTGGTCAGTGTGAACGGAATGTGAAACGGTGACGAATGCCACCGGTTACGGACTCGTGCGGCCGTCGGCGGTGAGTGAATACTGGTGCAATGGATCTGGCCTACACCCCCGAGGCAGAGGCCTTCCGCTCGGAGATTCGCGACTGGTTGGCCGCAAATCTGCCGGCAGGGTGGGGCAGCGAGGGCTTCGAGATGGCGCCCGACGAGCGCAAGCTCTTCAACGAGCAATGGCCGAAGAAGTTGTTCGCGGGCGGGTGGATCTGCGCGACGTGGCCCAAGGAGTACGGCGGCAAGGGGCTCAGTACCATGCAGGGCGTGGTGCTGGCGGAGGAGTTCGCCAGGGTCAAGGCACCGATGCGCGCCGACTTCTTCGGTGACACGTTGGTCGGCCCGACCATTCTGCAGTGGGGCACCGAGGAGCAGAAGAAGGACTTCCTGCCGCGGATCCTCAATGGTTCCGTGCGCTGGTGTCAGGGCTTCAGCGAGCCGAACTCGGGCTCCGACCTGGCCTCGCTGATGACCAGCGCTGTACTCGATGGCGACGAATGGATCATCAACGGTCAGAAGGTGTGGACCACCGGTGGTCATCATGCCGATTACTGCTTCTTGCTGACCCGCACCGACCCGGACGCGCCGAAGCACAAGGGGATCTCCTACCTCCTCGTGCCCATGCGCCAGCCAGGCGTCGAGGTGCGTGGCATCACCCAGCCCGACGGCACGGCCGAGTTCTGCGAGGTGTTCTTCACCGATGCCCGATGTCCGAGGGACAACGTCGTCGGCGGTGTCAACAACGGGTGGAAGGTGGCCAATTCGACGCTGGCGTTCGAGCGTGGCCAATCGGCCACCACCGGATACCGCCGCTTCGAGGACGAGTACAAGCTGTTGGTCGAGCAGGCGTCGGCCAATGGTTCCATTGCGAATCCGATCGTTCGCCAGCGCCTGGCCAGGTATTACACCAAGATCCAGTTGCTTCGTATCAACGGCTTGCGAACCCTGTCGGCCACGCTGGCCGGCACCAAGGATCCGTCCGTCAGCGCGCTCAGCGCGACCAACAAGATGTTCTGGACGGAGATGCACCAAGAGGCCATGGAGCTGGCGCTCGAGGTCTTCGGTCCGTCGTCGATGCTGGTCAGCACCGGGCCCGCCGCCGGTTCGTGGCCCGGCGCAGTGCGCGACAAGCGGCGGCCCGGCTATCCGGTGAGCCCGATGACCAGCGCGTTCTTCTTCAGCCGCAGCGAGACGATCTGGGGTGGAACCAGCCAGATCCAACGCAACATCGTCGGCGAGCGTGTGCTCGGCCTTCCCAAAGAACCGTCTTGACACAACCCGACGAACTGCACACCGAAGCGGCGAGTGAGGGCCAACCGGCGCGCATGTTCACCAGACCATTCGTGTTGGTGACCGCTGCCGCCTTGGCCCTGTTCGTCTACATCGGCGTCATGATCCCGCTCGTGCCGAGGCTGATCGAAGAACAACTTGGTGGCAACGAGATCGACATCGGTCTCAACCTCGCCATCTTCAGCGTCGCTGCGATCCTGATCAGACCGAAGCTCGGCCACTTTGCCGAGCGCCACGGTCTGCGATACACGATGATCCTCGGCGCGTTGCTTGCCGCGGTGTCGACAGCGGCGTGCACGCTCGTCGACTCGCGGTGGGGCCTGTTGCCCTTGAGAGCTATGCAGGGCATCGGCGAGGCATCGCTCTTCGTGGGCGCGGCCACGAGTATCAGTGACCTCGCACCGAAGGGCCGCGGCGCGGAGGCCGCGAGCTACTTCTCCGTTGCCGTGTTCGGGGGTCTCGGCATCGGTCCGGTCATCAGTGAATGGGTGATCGGCGACAACCGATTCGACGCAGCGCTGTGGGTCGCCGCCGGGTTTGCCGCATTGGCATCGGCGTTGGCCATGCTGACACCGAAGGGGGTGAGGTACCACGACGACGGTGGCGAGGGCGGCCCGCGCTTTCATCGAGCCGCTATTCCGACGGGGCTGGTGTTGGCGTTCGGCGTCGGTGGCTTCGTGACATTCAACGCGTTCATGCCCGACTACTCGGTGACGGTTGGGCTCGATGGGTCGAAGTGGGTCTTCGCAACCTATGCAGGTGTCTGCCTGCTGATCCGCGTCGTGGCTGCGACCGTGCCCGACCGAATCGGCCACGCCCGCGCCGTCAGCATCGCGCTGAGCCTGATGGCTGTTGGTCTGGCGACGTTGTTCGCGTGGCCGCGCCCGATCGGGGTCTTCGTCGGCGCAATCATCATCGGCATCGGCATCTCGTTCAACTATCCGGGGCTGATGGCAATGACGGTCGACGCCGTGCCGGAACGCGAACGGGTTCGGGCGATCTCGACGTTCACGATGTTCTTCGAGATCGGTACGGCGACCGGCGCGCTGCTGTTCGGCGCCCTCGCGGATCTCACCACGAAGCGAACCGCCTTCCTCGGTGGCGCCGCGTATTGCGTGATCGGGCTGATCGTTCTGTGGAAGGTCGCCGTGCCGCATTCGCGATCGTACGTGGCTGTCTGAATTCCGCTAGTCAATGTGCGATCGGCGCGTCACAATGATGCCGTGATCCTCGACGACGAACAGTGCTATCGGGCGGCGCAGAGCCGCGACAGCCGGTTCGACGGATGCTTCATCACCGCTGTCAGGACGACGGGCATCTACTGCCGTCCGAGTTGTCCGGCGATGACACCCAAGCGGCACAACGTCGAGTTCTTCGTGACTGCGGCTGCCGCGCAACAGCATGGGTACAGGGCCTGCAAGCGGTGTCGTCCCGATGCGTCGCCCGGATCACCGGAGTGGAACGTGCGAGCCGATGTCGTCGGCCGCGCCATGCGCCTGATCGCCGATGGCTTGGTCGACCGCGAAGGTGTCGGCGGCCTCGCAGCGCGGCTGAACTACAGCGAGCGCCAGATCAACCGGTTGTTGACCACGGAGCTCGGCGCCGGGCCGTTGGCCTTGGCTCGTGCCCAGCGCGCCCAGACCGCGCGTACGTTGATCGAAACGACGTCGATGCCCATCACCCAGATCGCATTCGCGGCCGGGTTCGCGAGCGTTCGTCAGTTCAACGACACCATCCGCGAGGTGTTCGCATCGTCGCCGACGGAGCTACGGGGATCCCGCCAGCCGAGCGTCGCCGGAGGGACGCTGTCGCTGCGTATGCCGTACCGCGCGCCGTTCCACACCGAGTCGATCTTCGGCTTTCTCGGCGACCGAGCGGTGCCCGGCGTTGAGACCTGGGATGGCACGACGTACAGGCGGTCGCTGCGGCTGAACCACGGCAACGCTGTGATCGCGGTGTCGCCGGGCCCAGCCTCGCCGGGCGCGAATGCGGTCATGTGCACCCTGCATCTCGACAACGTGGCCGACGCGCAGGCGGCCGTACAGCGCTGCCGGCGCATGCTCGACCTCGACGCCGATCCCGACATCGTGGAGGCCCAATTTGCCGAGGATCGGATCCTGTCGGCCCTCGTTCGCAAGCGGCCGGGGCTCCGCTCACCGGGCCATCCCGACGGTGTCGAACTGCTCACCCGTGCTGTGCTCGGCCAGCAGGTCTCGGTCAAGGGGGCGCGCACCCTTGCGGCCCGGCTGGTCGCCGCGATCGGACAACCACTGCCGGTCCCCATCGACGGCGTCACTCACAACTTCCCGTCGGCCGAGGCGATCGCCGGGTGCTCGACAACCGACTTCGCCATGCCGGCGGCCCGGGGGCGGGCACTCATCAACGCCTGCTCGCAGCTCGCGTCCGGCCACATCGTGATCGACGCCGGCAGCGATCGCGAGGAGATCTCGCGGCAGTTGGAATCGCTGCCAGGCATCGGCCCGTGGACCGCCAACTACGTCGCGCTCCGAGCGCTCGGCGACCCCGACGTGTTCTTGCCGACGGACATCGGCGTGCGCAATGCGCTGCGCGCGATGGGCGCCGACTCGACGCCGATCGCGGCAGCACGGCTGGCCGAATCGTGGCGGCCGTGGCGTTCGTATGCCCTCCATCACCTTTGGGCGAGCCTGTCATGAAAGAGACCATCATGTTTCACGTAACGACCATGCATTCACCCGTCGGCGAACTCCGCATCATCGCCAGCGAACGTGGGCTGCGAGCCATCCTGTGGGGTGCCGAGGATGCCGCTCGCATCGCCTCGATCGACCCCGCTGATCTGGTGGAAGGCACTACGCCGCTACTTGATCGTGCGGTCGCCCAACTGCAGGAGTACTTCGACGGCACGCGACGCGAGTTCGACCTGCCGCTCGATCCCCTGGGGACGCCCTTCCAACAATCGGTATGGATGGTTTTGCGCACGATTCCCTACGGGCGCACGATCAGCTACGGGCAGCAGGCGCTTCAGCTCGGCGATCCCAACAAGGCCCGCGCGGTCGGGGCAGCGAACGGCAAGAACCCCCTCAGCATCGTCGTGCCGTGTCACCGCGTCATCGGCTCGGGTGGCCAACTGACCGGCTTCGCTGCAGGCCTCGATGTGAAGTCGTGGCTGCTCGATCACGAGCGCCATCCCCGACTGATCAACTGACTGTCAGCCGCCGTGGCGTGCCCGAGCCTGCTGCTCGCGCCGCGCCCGCGACTCGACCTGCTTGGCCAGCTTGGCAGCCTTGCGCTTGGCTTTGATGTCGTCGTCGGCCGTCGGCGGCGGCAGCACGTTGACCTCTTCGTGCTCGATGGGCGGCAGCGCCAGCGTGTCGTCGTGCTTCAACAGCCTGGTCAGGGTGACCGACGCAGCTGCCTCGCCGGCGACGGAGCCCGCCATCATCAGTCGCACCGTTGCAACGCCGTGCTTGTCGACGAGGCCCGGCGTCGCCTCGAGCAGCTCTTCCTCGGTGGGGTTGTCGGAACTGTCGCCCAGTGCCTCGACACAGTCCGCAAGGCACGGATCGCATAGCAATGTCGTGATCTGTTCGAGACCGCCGTTCAATCGGCCGCGGGCGGCGGTGGCGCGCATGGCCAGCGTGCGCGACGACGGATCGGTGAACCCGCCCTCGCGAGCCCCACAGATCTCGTCCAACGCGGTGCGATGGTCCTCGGGCAGCGTGTCGACCAAGGCAACGAGTTCGGCGTCGGTCATCGCCGTCAATGCTCTGTCGAGCAGCGTCAGGCCTTGCAGGCGGTTCTTCATCTGGTTCATCGGCAGTCGAGGCTACCGGTCAGGCGGGAGTGGTCCGGACCTCGATGTACCGATCGAGCGGCATCACCTCGCTGATGAACTGCTGCATCGCGTCCGACGAGATGTCTTCCAACACGATGTTGCGGTTGGTGAACCAGGTCAGCTCTTCGGGGCGGTCGGGTGCTCTGGCCAGCAGATCACCGATCTCCTGGTTGTTGAAGTACTGATAAGCCTCGGTCAGTTCGGCGATGGCCGCGTCCAGTTCGGTGGCGGTCGGTCCCGCCGTGCGCAGCGAGGCGATGTCGTCGATCACGATGGTCGAGATCTCGCCAAGAGTTGTCGGGTCGCCGGTGACATTGAGGTACGTCTCGACCAATTCGTCGGGCTCGCTGTTGAGGGTCACGACGGCTGACGGGGCGTACGAGGCCCCGAGCTTTTCGCGGATGTGGTCGGTCATGCGAATGTTCAAGATGCTCGTCAACACGTCGGACAAGACCCCACCGGTCTCGGCGTCGGGGATCGGTGTGTTCCAGTCGAGGGTCAGCGACCCCTTGTCGCCGGTGCCGGCGCGAACCTCCTTCGACACGATCGTCGAAGGAGGATCGACTTGGTAGTCCTTGAACTGTTCGGGCGAACCGGTACCTGAGAGCGTGCCGATGTACCGGCGAGCAAGATCGGTTGCGTCGTCGATGTCGAAGTCTCCCGACAAGGCAAACACCCAGTCGCCAGCATTGGAGAAGCGTTCTCGCCAGACTTGTTCGATCGTGGCCAGGTCGAGCCCGGCCAACTCCGCAGCCGTGGGGATCACTCGAAATCGAGGCTCCGTGCCCCACCGGGCCGCCGAGAAGGCGATGTACTCGGCTAGGTCGGGGTCGCTATTGGGGTCGTCGACGTAGGACTGCAATGAGCTGATGGTCGCGTCGAGCGCGACCTGATCGAACCGCGGCCTTGACAGGTACAGGTTGACGAGCTGGAACAGAAGCTCGAGATCGTCGGTGGTCGACGATCCGAAGAAGTCCTCACTGGTCTGGCCGATCGAGGGGTACAGCTCGATCGCCGCATCGGCCAGCACCGTGTCCAGCGCCACTGCGTCGAGATCGCCGATTCCGCTGGTCGTGACAACCGAGACGGCGTTCAGCGCTTCCGGAACATTCGCATCGGCCACCAGGGACAACCCTCCGGGGCTGGTCGCCGCGAAGTAGATGTCGTTGTCGGCGATCTCGGTGGGATTCAGCACCACCCTGGCTCCGTTGGCGAATGTCAGCATGGTGGGGTCGATGAATGCACCGTCGGTATCGAGAGCCTCGGTGGCGGTCTCGTTCTCAGGATCGGGAGCTGCCATCAACTCGGTCGTCCCAGCAGCCGTTGCGTCGCGTGGGGCGATGTCGAGGGTCGAGAGAGCAGCGAGCCTGGCCAGCACATCGTCGTCGCTGGGTACATCGGTCAGCTCATCGGGAGCAGTGACCAGCACGTACGGCGCGCTATTGGCGTACAGATCGCTGAACGCTGCACCGACGCCCTCGGGCGTGACCTCGCCGTAGATCGAGTCGTAGATCTGGAACGACGTGTCGGCGTTGGGGATCGGCTGGCGGCTGAGGAAGTGATCGACGTACCTGCCGATGTAGTCGATGTCTTGCACGGTGTCGCTGCCGTCGAGCTCGGCCTGTAGCGAGCTTCGATAGCCGCGCAACACCCTGTCGAGTTCGCCGGCGTCGAAGCCGTGTCGTCGAACTCGTTCGAACTCGGCCGTGACCGCATCGAGGGAGGCCGACAGCTGGTCCGGTTCACCGCTGACCATCACGCTCGGCGCGTCGAGCCAGCGGACCATGCCGTTGTTGACCACCGAGGCGCTGTTGAACGGCGCGAGGCCTCGGGAGACATCGTCGGTGAGGCGGGTGACAATCATGTCGAAGGCGATCGAGATCAACGTGTTGTGACGCAGCGCGGCGATCGAACCGTCGGCGAACCACGGGCCAGGAAGTGACACCGCAGCGTCTCCGGTGGTTGCGTCGGGATCGACCATCACCATTGCCGTCGGCTGAGCGAACTCCGCGAGTGGCGGGTCGGTTCGTGGTGTTGACTGACCACGCGCTGTCAGGGATTCGAAGCGGTCCCGGATCTCGGCGGCAACAACGTCGACATCGATGTCGCCAACCACCATGATTGCTGCGTTGTCGGGTCGGTACCAGTTGTCGTAGTACCGGCGTAGCAGTTCGGGGGTCATGGCTTTGATGGCTGCGTCCGAACCGATCGGTTGACGACCTTCGTACCCAGACCCGGTCAGGAACATCTCTTCGGTCGTCCTGCCGACCCGGCCCTCGAGCGACTGATCGCGCACGCGCCATTCGTCGAGAACTACACCCTTCTCGCTCTCGACCTGCTCGGGATCGAGGGTCGCTGCAGACAGCCACTCGCGCAACACGTTCAGGCCGGTGCCGACGTTGTCGGGCTCGCTGGTCGGCACGGAGAGCTCGTAGACGGTTTCGTCGTAGGAGGTGTAGGCGTTGACGTCGGCCCCGAACGCCATGCCGAAGCCGCGCAACGTATCGATCAGTTCGTTTGCGGGGAACTCGGCCGTGCCGTTGAACAACATGTGCTCGAGGAAGTGGGCGACGGCCGACTGATCGGGGTCTTCTTGGCCCGAACCAGCGTTGATCGCCAATCGCATTTCCACACTGCCGCCCGGCCGGTCGTTGGAGCGCACGTACGCGGTGAGGCCGTTCGACAAGGTGAGGATGCGGACGTCGGGATCGTCGCGCACGCCCTCGTTCTCCGGGCTGGCGATCGGCGATGCATCGCGTGCGACGACGCCGGGGTCGGTCGATGCGCATCCGCCGACGAGCGCCGCAACGATCACCGCCCATCGCCCCCGCCGGCTCCGTCTGCCCATCGCAACTCCACGCTACCGCGCGAGAATCGCAACATGCGTCCGCTGGATCTGGCGCCGCGCTCGAGTGACGAGCACGAGCCGTTGCCCCTTTCTCCCGTGGTTGTCGAGGCTGCCCGATGGGCACGCGTCGCGATACGCCGAGCTCGGCAGCACATGGTTCAACATCGCACGCAGTCTCGGCGACGCGGCACACGTCAGTAATTGGCCATTGGGTCGGATTGTCGCAACGATGGACTAGTCTCAACGGTCGCGCGGATGGGGACTCCGCAGGCGAAAGGTAGACGCCTTTGTTGAGGCCCCACATGATCGATCGACGGCAGTGAGGTGATTCCCTCCGTCGAGGAGATGTACTACAAGGGCATGCTCGATGTCCTGCCCGAACGCGTGATCCGCTTCCGCCTGCCGGACCTCGCGATCATCTACTGCAATGCAGCGTGGGCAGCGGGCCACAACCTGACGCCGGCAGACGTGGTCGGCCGCACGATGGACGATCTGTTGTCGCCTGCCGGGCGGGCGGACCTGGGGCTGCAGCTGGTGCGTCTCGGCCCCGACAACCCACTCGTCCGCGACGATACGGCGCGCCCCGCGCCCAACGCACCGGGAGAATGGGTCGAGTGGGTGGATCAGTACCTGCCGAGTGCCGACGGCGCCGAGGTCCTGGCTGTCGGCCGCGATGTCACCGGTCGGCACGTGGCCGAATTGTTCCTGGCCGACAGCGAGGCCCGATTCCGAGATCTTGCCGACAAGTCGGTCGACGTGGTGTGGCGGTTCTACACCGATCCTTACCCACACTTCGACTACATGAGCCCGTCCATCGGGAACCTCCTCGGTTATCCGGCTTCGATGTTCCTCGACGACTTCAACCTGCTCCTCGACACCCTCGACGACGAGGGCAGGACACTGGTCGGTCGGGCACTCGAAGGCGATCCGATGCCGCTGCGCTACGACCTTCGTTTCCGGTGCGCCGACGGATCGACGGTTGTCCTCGAGACACAGACCACCGACATCCCGGGTGGCATGCAGGGTGTCAGCCGCGACGTCACCGAGTTGCGCAACCTGCAGGACAGCCTCGCCGCGCTGGCGCTGCGCGACCCGCTGACGGGGTTGGCCAACCGCCACCTTCTGCACGAGCTGCTCGAAGCGGCGTTGGCGCGCACCGACCGAACTGGGCTTCCACTGGCCGTGGTATTCCTCGACCTCGACTGCCTCAAGGTGGTCAACGATACGCATGGCCACGATGCCGGAGACGCGGTGCTGTGCGAGACAGCCCGCCGGCTGGTGTCACTCGCGCGCACCGCGGATGTGGTCGCGCGACTGGGTGGCGACGAGTTCGTGATCGTCTACGAGCCGCGTGATGTCAGCTCCGACACATTCCTCACGCGCATCCACGACGTGCTGTCGGCACCCATTGTCGTCACGGAACTGATCTCGGTGTCGTGCACGGCAAGTATCGGCCACGCGGACACTCGCATCGTGGGGCGAGCCCCGGCCACCCTCCTCGCTGCGGCCGACCGTGCCATGTACGAAGCCAAGCGCGCCCTCCAGACCTGAGCACACGACGCGGTCAGGCGAGGCCGTGTTATGATTTGCTGAGTCGCTCAAGACCTCGGTGACGTGCTGCACCGCCCCGCAGCTGCAATCTCCCGATCGAGGAGCCGATGAACGACTTGGGTGTTGACAGAGAACTCGACGTTCGGCACGGCAACGTTGACGAACTCACTCCGCAGAGTGTTGCCGGCGCGTATGTCGTCGTCAGCGAGCTTGCCGTCGCCGAGGATGGTATCGAGAGCCTGGAGGCTGCGTTCAGGGCACGCCTGGGTGAGGTCGATTCGTTTCCGGGCCACCTCGGCCTGCAGGTGTGGCGCGACGATCGCCGTCGTGGTCGCTATGTGATGGTCACGTGGTGGGACACAGCAGACGATTTTCGCCAGTACATGCAGTCCGACTCGCATCGGCGTTCTCACAACCGGATTCCGTCGCAGCCGGCGCGCCCCCGGGCGGTTCGGGTCGATCGATTCTCGCTGGTGACCAACTAGCCATGGCGGCGCACAGGCGTGAGAGCGGGCCGGCGTGACCCCCACGACCGACGGGCCGACCGAGCAGACGTCGAGCGCGGTGGTCGACGCAACGCGCGCGCTGCTCTGGGTTGAGTCGGGTGCTGACGCACGCCGTACCGCCGAAACGCTCGTTCAACGACTGGGTGGTGCCGTGGTGCCAGCGCGCGCCAACGACGCAGACGGGTTGCCCGCTGACATCTCGTTTGGCGATGGTGAGCCTATGGTGGCATCCGCTCCCGCCGGAAGCGACGCTCGGGTGCTTCTCGACGAGCACTTGGTCCCCTTCCTGCTCGACGCCCGGCGCGCACTCCAGCTGAGCGGTAGGGTCGAACGGCTCAACGAAGAGGCGTCGACTGACCGGCTGACGAGGCTTCCGAACCGGCGCACGCTGGAGCGTGCACTCGGCCGGCTAGAAGCGGACAACACCGTGATCATGGTCGACCTCGACCACTTCAAAGGGGTCAACGACGAATTCGGTCACCAGACCGGCGACGAGGTACTGCTTGCATTTGGCGCGGCGATGCAATCCGTGGTCCGAGACCAGGATTTCGTGGGGCGGTTTGGGGGCGAGGAGTTCGTTGTCATCCTCCCGTCTCCACTCGGCGCCGAACCGTTTCTGAAGCGTCTGCGCGGGCGATGGTCGGAGACACGCCCGCTCCCGATCACCTTCTCTGCAGGGATAGCCCGATCGGTCGACGGCGACGCGAGCGCAGCCTTGCGTCTGGCGGATGACGCGTTGTATCGGGCCAAGGAAGCGGGACGCGATCAGTGGGTGTGGGCCCAGTCGGACGACCTTCCGAGGGATGCGATCGATGGTCGGGCGTCGCACGTCGTTGATCAGTATCTCTCGGATGCCGTCAGCGGGTTGCGGCGCCCGGCGATCCGCACAACACTCGACCTGTTTGACAGTGGTGTCACCTACGATCGAGTGATCGTCGAGTTGCTCGCCGCAGCACAACGTGAAGTCGGAGAGAGATGGCATCGCAACCAGCTCACCGTCGCCGATGAACACATCGCCACCGGTGTCGCAGCAGCTGCCCTCGACGCGCTCGTCAGCGAGGTCGGGCCACTAGCAGGAGACGGTCAAACCGTGGTCGTGTGCGCCGAGGGCGATTGGCACTCCCTCGCCGCCCAGATGTTCGGCGAGGCGTTGCACGGCCACGGCGTCGGTGTCACAGTGCTGGGCGCCTCCACGCCCGCCCCGTACGTGGCCGAGTTGTTGTCCCGTCTCAACGCCGACTGCTTGGCGATCTCGTGCAGCCTGCCAATCTTCTTCCCTGGCGTCACCCGGCTCATCGACATCGCCCACCTTCAGGGCATTCCGGTGATCGTCGGTGGACGCGCCTTCGGCACGGACGACAGCCGCGCCAAACGCCTTGGTGCTGACGGCTGGGCGTTGAACGCCGAAGATGCTGTCACGATCGTGCGGGGGTGGCGACTCGCTTGCCCGCACGTCGATAAGCAACCTGGATCTGTCGACTCGGCGTCGATGATCATGATGGACCAGGCAGCCGAAATCGCACATGCCGCATTGTCCAGACTGGTCGTCCGATTTCCCCAAATGGCCGGCTACAACGGCGAGCAACTGACACGCACTGAAGAGGACCTCGCGTTCAACGTACAGTTCCTCGCCGCAGCCATGCTCGTGGCCGACGACACGATCTTCACCGAGTTCCTGGGATGGCTCCAGAGCCTCCTATCCAGCCGCGGTGTCCCTGAAACAGCGCTTCCATCCGGCCTCGAAGCACTCAGGCCCGGCGTTCACGATGTGTCACCCGACGGCGCTCGGCTTCTCGACCTCGGTCACCGAACACTGGTCGACGCCTCGACCCGCACCTAGCGGTCGTGGAACGGCCCGTGGCCGAGCATGCCTCGGTCGGCACTTCCACGAACACGCCGCCGCGGTGCGAGGCGGATGCGCCTCTCGTGATCTCTGTGTCAGCTCAATGAATGACTGGCTCGTTCTATGAGCTGACACGGAGTCGGAGCAGTAGCGAACTCCCCGGGTCCGATCTCCTGAGAGATCACACAGCGCCCTCGGCATGATTCGAACATGCGACACACGGTTCCGGAAACCGATGCTCTATCCCCTGAGCTACGAGGGCGGGATGCCAGCGAGGATAGCGACGAACATGCGCCGGAACTGCAGAGCCGTGTGTAAGCAGCACGGAAAGCAGCATGTAGAACGAATACGTGCACGAGTACGATCGACCCTTCATGGCTGATCCCCTCGTCATCGTTGCCGACTTGCTGGCACCGGCGTTCGCTGCAGTGGCCGCTGGCGATGGCGCTGTCGATCCCGTGGTGCGACCCAGCGATCGTGCCGACGCCCAGGCGAACGGGGCGCTGGCCCTTGCCAAGCAGCTCGGTCGCACACCGCGCGACGTGGCCATCGACGTCGTCGCCGCTTCGGATCTGGCCGGCAAGGCAACGCTGGAGGTCGCCGGGCCGGGTTTCATCAACGTCACGTTCGAAGAGTCGTTCCTGAAGGAGCAACTCGAATCGCTCGAAGGCGACGATCGCCTCGGCGTGCGGTCGGCAGAGCTCGTCGAGCGCGTGGTCGTCGACTACTCGGCGCCGAACATCGCCAAGGAGATGCACATCGGGCACTTGCGCACGACCGTGATCGGCGACGCGTTGGTCCGCTTGCTCGAGTTCTCTGGGCACACCGTGATTCGCGAGAACCACGTCGGCGACTGGGGCACGCCGTTCGGCATGTTGATCGAGCACATGCTCGACATCGGCGAGACCGAGGCGGCCTCGGAACTGAGCGTCGGCGACCTGGACGGGTTCTACAAGCAGGCCAGAACCAAGTTCGACGCCGGCCAGGCGTTCCAGGACCGTGCCCGCAACCGGGTCGTGATGCTGCAGGGTGGCGATCCCGAGACGCTGCGATTGTGGAAGCTGCTCGTTGATCTCAGCATGCAGTACTTCGATGGCCTCTATCGAAAGCTCGGCGTGCTGCTGACCCACGGCGATCTCGCCGGCGAGAGCATGTACAACGACCTCCTGCCCGAAGTCGTCGAGCGACTGCGGACTGCCGGCCTGCTGCAGGAGAGTGATGGTGCGGAGGTCGTGTTCCCGCCCGGATACACCAATCGCGAAGGCGAGCCGTTGCCGCTGATCGTCCAGAAGCGCGATGGCGGCTTCAACTACGGCAGCAGTGATCTGGCCTGTGTGCTCGACCGAGTCGAGCGCGTCAAGGCCACGCTGCTGCTCTACGTGGTCGGTGCCCCGCAGGCTCAGCATCTGGCGATGGTCTTCGATGTCGCCGCGATGGCCGGCTGGCTGCGACCACCCACCCGCGCCGTCCATGTGACCTTCGGCAACGTTCTCGGCCCCGATCGCAAGATGCTGAAGAGCCGCACCGGCGAGCCGGTGAGGTTCGTCGATGTCGTCGACGAAGCAATCGAGCGCGCCACGGCAAGTGTTCGCGAGAAGAACCCGAGCCTGCCCGACGACGAGCAGATCGACATCGGTCGCATGGTCGGCACCGGCGCACTGAAGTACGCGGACCTGTCGACCGATCGGATCAAGGACTACGTCTTCGACTGGGATCGCATGCTGGCGTTCGAGGGCAACACGGCTCCTTACCTGCAGTACGCCCACGCAAGGATCCGGTCCATCCTGCGCAAGGCCGGCGAGCCAGACACCGGCGCCACCGATACCAGTGCCACAGAAACTAGAGACGGTGTCGAGCCGCAGCTGGTCGAAGAGGAACGGCACCTGATCCTTCAACTTCTGCAGTTCGACGCGGCCATCCACGACACGCTCGACAGGTACAGCCCGCACAGATTGTGCACCTACCTGTTCGAACTGGCTCAGAGCTTCACGTCGTTCTACGAGGCCTGCCCGGTGCTGAAGGCCGATCCGCAGACGCGGGTTTTCAGAATTCGGCTTTGCGGGCAGACTGCCCGGGTGCTCGCCAAGGGTCTCGATCTGCTGGGTATCGAGGCACCGGAGCGCATGTGACGGCGATCCCCCTGTCGCTGTTGCCCGACACTGCGGAGGTGTTGCCCGACGGTTCGTTGTCGATCGGCGGTTGTGGCGTGCTCGATGTCGTAGCCGAGTTCGGTACGCCCGTGTTCATCTACGACGAATCCCATCTGCGGTCGCGCTGTCGCGAGGCGGTCGCTGCCTTCGGGCCTGACCGCGCCGTCTACGCGACCAAGGCGTTCTTGTGCAAGGCCATGGCCCGGCTCGCCTACGACGAAGGGATGTTGCTCGACGTGGCAAGCGGCGGCGAGATGTACGTTGCCTTGGCCGCCGGCGTACCCGCCGACGCACTGACCTTCCACGGCAACAACAAGAGCAACGACGAGTTGCGCGCGGCGATCACGAACGGCGTGCGGCACATCGTGGTCGACAGCTTCGATGAGCTCGATCGCCTCGACGCGTTGCATGCAGAGGGCCTATCGGCTCCGGCGGTCCTGGCGCGCATCACGCCGGGGGTGCACGCCCACACACACGAGTTCATCGCCACCGGGCAGGACGACAGCAAGTTTGGCTTCAACCTCGGCAACGGCGACGCAGGTCGCGCCGTCGATCGCATGCGCCGCTCGAGCAGCGTCGAACTGGTCGGCGTGCACTGCCACATCGGTTCCAACGTGTTCGCAGCCTCGAACTTCGCCAAAGCCGCCGAAGTGATGGCCGGGTTTGCCGTGCCGCTCGATCTTCCCGAGCTCGTGCTGGGTGGCGGCCTCGGCGTGGCGTACGTGGAGGGCGAGGAAGCTCCATCGATCACCCAGTGGGGCAACGTGTTGCTCGATGCGTGTGCAGCGCTGGGTGTGCGCAGCCGGGTCAGCGTCGAGCCCGGCCGTGCGATCGTGGCCGACGCGGCGATCACCGTGTACACGGTCGGCACGATCAAGCACATCCCCGGCGTGCGGACGTACATCGCGGTCGATGGAGGGATGAGCGACAACCCCCGCCCGGTGCTGTACGGCAGTGGATACGAGGCCTTCCTTCCCGCCGAAGTCGCCGCCACACGAACGTTGCGCGCCCGCCTGGTCGGCAAGCACTGCGAGAGCGGCGACGTCTTGATCTTCGACGCACTGCTTCCAACAAAAACCGCGGTGGGTGATATTGTCGCCACGCCTGTTACGGGTGCCTACGGACGCAGCATGGCCAGCAACTACAACATGCTGACCAGACCCCCAGTGGTGTTCGTCGGCGACGGTGTGGCCAGGGCCGTCGTGCGCCGGGAATCACTGGAAGACCTGGTGCAATGCGATCTCGACTGATCGGAAACCTGCTGGGGTTGGTCAAGCGCGGTCGCCCGACGCCCCGACCACCCCGGCCAGCCCGGACACCCCAGCGACGGCCGGGCGACGACCTGCACATCGAATACTCCCCGAGCCTCGACGGCGATCCCGACCCTGGCGAAGTGGTATGGACCTGGGTGCCGTACGAGGATGACCCATCCCAGGGCAAGGACCGGCCCGTCGTGATCATCGGTCGCCGGCGCGACAAACTGCTCGCCGTGCCGCTGACGTCGAAACCTCACGCCGACGAGTTGCAGGTGGAGGTCGGTCGGGGCAAGTGGGATCGCCAAGGACGAGTGAGCTATGCCAAGGTCGAACGGCTGCTGGAGGTCGATCCAAAGCGCGTTCGGCGTGAAGGCGCGGTGCTCGAACGTATGCATTTCGACCTCGTAGCCGCCGGAGTGCGTCGTGTGCACCGCGCTCCGTGAAATTGACCTGAAAAGTGTGTGGGCCGAACGGCCCAATCAGGCTTCTATCGCTGTACGTAGCGGTTCTTGACGAATACTGTACGTATCACCCCATCGCGGGGAGTACGGCGGGAATGGTCCAAGTGAAGCTCTCTCAACTCATCATTGCTGCCGGAATCACCGCCGCCAGCCTCGTCGGATTCGGCGGAAATGCACACGCTGCACCCACAGCTAGTACTGCGGGCGTTGCGTGCGTGAACGGCGACGGCGTGATGCAACTGGCTATCACCAATCCGGCGGCCGACACTGCGGCCGAGTTCGTGGTCACCAATCCCGAAACGTTCGTCGCCTCCGTAATCGACCTGGCACCCGGTGCCTCCCAGGTAGTCACGGTCGGCGGCCTCGCTGATGGCTCGGTGGTCGTGCCCGTCCAGTTCAACGGCAACGACGCCAGCGTCAGCACGACGATCGCCTGCGACACCACGCCGTGTGTCGACGGTGTGCTGACGACCGTCACCGACGACAACGGGGTTCAGCATCAGGCATGCGTCGCCTCGGCCGCCGAGCCGGCGGTAGCGGCCCCGGCAGCGAATCCGGCTGCGAATCCGGCCAGGGCCTCGCTGCTGCCACAGTCCACGCCGACGACCGGTGCAGCGCAACTACCGGCGACGGGGTCCGGAACCACCGGCGGTCTGGTGATTGCGGCAGTGCTGGTCGGCATGGGATCGGTGGCCTCGCTGCTGAGCCGCCGCAAGCCGGTCAGTCGCCACAAGCCCTGACCTGGCGCAAAGGGTTTCGACGGCGACGCCGCAACCCGTAGCCTTCCGGCCGTGACCAAGCTCGTGCGGATCGGTGTTCTGGGGTGCGGCAATGTCGGTTCGGCCTTCGTGAAGCTGGTCACGGCACAGCAAGCCACCATCGAAGCGCGCACGGGTGTTCGTCTCGAGGTTGGTGCGGTGGCCGTGCGCAACCTCAGTCGCGAACGCGATGTCGATCTGGCCGATGGCGTGCTGACCCGCGACGCTCACGCGGTGGTCGCCGATGCGTCGATCGATCTGGTGGTCGAGGTGATCGGCGGCATCGAACCGGCGCGCGAGCTGATCACAGCAGCGCTGCGTGCCGGCAAGCCGGTCGTCACGGCGAACAAGGAGCTGCTGGCCAACGTCGGCACCGAGTTGTTCGCAGTCAGTGATGACGCGGGGGTGGATCTGCTTTTCGAGGCGGCGGTTGCCGGCGGTATCCCGATCATCCGGGCGTTGCGCGAGAGCCTGCGCGGCGAGCCGATCACTCGGGTGATGGGCATCATCAACGGAACCACCAACTTCATCCTCACCAAGATGACCGAAGAGGGCGCGGACTACGGGGTTGCGCTGGCAGAGGCTCAGGCGCTGGGCTTTGCCGAACGCGATCCAACGGCCGACGTGGAAGGCTTCGACGCGGGTGCCAAGGCAGCGATCATGGCATCGATTGCCTTCGGATCGAAGGTCGTGGCCGGCGACGTGTATCACGAGGGGATCAGCGGGATCACCGCTGCCGACATCAGCATGGCCAAACGTCTGGGATACGTCGTCAAGCTCTTGGGCATCGCCGAGATCGACGCCGCGACCGGTGATATCGCGGTGCGCGTTCACCCGGCCATGGTCCCTATCGGCCATCCCCTGGCCAGCGTCAATGGCAGCTACAACGCCGTCTTCGTGGAGGGGGCCGCCGTTGGGTCCTTGATGTTCTATGGACGCGGTGCCGGCGGATCTCCGACCGCCAGCGCCGTGCTCGGCGACGTGATCGACGCCGCGGTCAACTTGTCGAAGGGCACCCACGGCTCGATCGGCACGTTCGGCAGAGCCCACATCCGGGCAATTGACGAGACGTCGGCCGAGTACCTGCTGAGCCTCGACGTGGCCGACCGGCCAGGCGTGCTGCACGCGGTCACGGGGGTATTCGCGCGGCACGATGTCAGCATCCGCGCTGCCGAGCAAGAAGGCAACGGGCCAGAAGCGAGGCTGGTGTTCATTACCCACGAGGCGCGCGAGTCGGCTGTGCAGGCCACGGTGCGCGAACTGCGCGACCTCGATGTGGTTCGCAACGTCGGCGGGTTGCTTCGTGTGATCGGCGCCTGAGCTTGCGATACGTTTCGACGCGCGGGCAGGCCGCCGATCTCGGCTTCACCGAGGCGCTGGTGGCCGGCCTGGCCAGCGACGGCGGGTTGTACGTGCCGGCCGAATGGCCCAGCCTGCCGCAGCGAGGCGACGGCATGGATTACGCGGCCCGCGCCGCGCAGATCATGCAGCTTTTCGTCGGTGACGAGATACCTGTCGACACATTGGCGGCGATGTGCACCGACGCGTACAACACCTTCGCCCATCCGGCTGTGGTCCCGCTGGTGCAGATCGACGCCGACCACTTCGTGCAGGAGTTGTTCCACGGCCCGACGCTGGCCTTCAAGGACGTGGCCCTGCAGTTGGTCGGTCGCCTGTTCGAGCACGTGCTGTCGAAACAGGGCCGGCGGGTGACGATCGTTGCCGCGACCTCGGGCGACACCGGATCGGCGGCGATCGATGGCATCAAGAACTGCGCGCACGCCGACATCGTCATCCTGTATCCGAACGGCCGCACCAGCGAGGTGCAACGCCGGCAGATGACCACCGTCACCTCGCCGAACGTCCACGTCGTGGCCATCGACGGCTCGTTCGACGATTGCCAGGACCTCGTCAAGGCGATGTTCAACGATGCGGAATTCCGCGAGCGGATGAACCTCAGTGCGGTGAACTCGATCAACTGGGCACGCGTCATGGCACAGGTGGTGTACTACGTGACGGCCACCGATCACCTTCGTGGCGACGTCAGCTTCTGTGTTCCCAGTGGCAACTTCGGCAACGTCTTCTCCGGATGGATCGCCAGGCAGATGGGCGCGCCGATCGATCGGCTCGTCGTTGCGTCGAATGCCAACGACATCCTCACCCGCTTCTTCACCGACAACGACATGAGTACCCGCGAGGTCGTGCCCTCGTTGAGCCCATCGATGGACATCCAGGTGTCGTCGAACTTTGAACGCCTGTTGTTCGAGATCAACGGGCGCGACGGTGGACTGACCGCCGAACAGCTTCAACGGTTCCGGGCCAGCGGGTCGTTGTCGATCGAAGCCGACCAGCGCGCCGGACACATCGACGGCGTGTTCATGGCCGAACGCCTCGACGACGACCAGACAGTCGAGGTAATCCGTCGCACGTACGCATCCACCGGCATGCTGCTGGATCCGCACACCGCTGTGGCGGTCGGTGCCGCCGAACGGGTGCGATCAATGATCGCAGGGCCGGTCGTCACCTTGGCCACTGCTCATCCCTCCAAGTTCCCCGATGCCGTCGAAAGAGCCACGGGTCTGCGACCTCAGTTGCCAGCTCACCTGTCAGATCTGATGCAACGTCACGAATCTGTCACCGAGTTGGCCAACGATCTCGGTGCGGTCGAACAGTTCGTCGAGGCACGCGTCCGTCGGTGACGGGACTACGGTGCCCGCGATGGGGGACAACTTCGACTTCGCACTGCCGACCGATATCGCCGAGCTCACGCCCGCCTATCTCACTCGAGCGCTGAGGCACGGTGGTCACTTGGCAAACGGCGAGGTGTCGACGGTCGATGCCCAGCCGGTGGGTGCAGGCGTCGGCTTCGTCGGTCAGTTGGCTCGGCTGCACCTGACCTACGACGGTGACCGTGGTTCGTTGCCCGACGTGATGGTCGCCAAGTTCCCCATCGATGATCCGATGGCGAAGTACCTCGCTCAGATCTACGGGTTCTATCGGACCGAGGCGGAGTGCTACCGCCAAGCGGCAACGATCGGTCTCGGCGTCCCGACGCCCGCTGTGTACCTCAGCGAGGTCAGTGCCGACGATGCCGGGACGCTGATCCTGATGGAGGACCTCGCCGACGCGCGCATGGCCGATCAAGTCGCAGGCGCAGACCTGGCCGACGCACAAGCGGTGATCGATGTTGCAGCGCAATTGCATGCCGAATGGTGGCAATCGCCGCGTCTGTCGGATCTGGCCTGGCTGCGACCGTTGAACAACCCGGCCTACATGGCGGTCGGCGATCAGTACGACCAGTCGTGGCCGGTGTTTGCGGCGATGTTCGCGTCGGCACCCTCCGCTGCACTCGAGGTTGGCGAGCGCCTTGGCGCGCAATTGCCACTCTCGTATGACTGGCTGATGTCGAATCGCCCGCTCACGCTCACTCATACCGACTTCCGCCTCGACAACTTCTTTTTCGATCGGCCCGATGCACCGGTCACGGTCATCGATTGGCAGCTCACCGTGCGGTCGGTCGGCGCGATGGACGTGGGCTACTTCATCGTGCAGAGCTTGACCACCGAGATGCGACGAGAACACGGCGAGGATTTGCTGCACCGGTGGCATCAGGGGCTCGTCGATCGCGGCGTCACCGGCTACTCGTGGGACGACGCACAGGCCGACTTCCACGACTCGGTGATGCTGCAGATGTCGATTCCGGTCATCAGTGCCGCCAACCTCGACCCGGCCAACGAACGCGGCCGGCAGTTGCTCGACTGCCTCGGCCACCGCAGCTGCCAGGCCTTGGCCGACTACGGCTGCGCGGGTCTGCGAACCGGCTGACCATATGCACGTTGCGCATCGCGCACGCGTTCGCTACAGTTCCATTCGTTCGGGTTCGCCGAACATCTCGCTGCAACCGCTCCGGTGAAATGACCGTGCGGGGGTGCGGGGGGCGCGGAGAGGGCGCGGAGCGGGCGAATCATCTCGCCAACTCATCTCGCCAAATCATCTCGCCAAATCATCTCGCCAAATCTCCTCGATGGCGTGGCCGCCGGTCGTGTTCGTTCTGACACGCCGAGCCCACTGTCGTTCCCCAGAAAGCAGGTGGCCGGTGGCCGCGGAAGCTCTCGAACAGTCGATGCTCGAATCCAAGGACAAGGAGCAACTGCTCGCAATTGCCCAGGCATTGGGCATCAAAACCACGTCGCGCGCCGCCAAGGCGACGCTCATCGACCGAATCCTCGAGACAACCGGTGGTGGCGCGCCCGTCGCCGCCCCGGCTCCCGTGACCAACGGTCGGGCAGCGAAGGCTTCGAAGGAAGCTGCGGCCGAGGAATCCGACGCCGGGGCTGCTGTCGACGCCACCGCACCCGTCGCAGAATCACCCGCAGAAGCGGCAATGGTCGAGCCCGAGGTCATCCTCGGACCCGACGGTGAACCGCTCGCCGACTGGGAGATCGAGCTCATCAAGTCGGGCGAGGTGGCTGTCACCGAGTTGGCCGTCTCACCGGCAGCATCTGCTCCTGGCGCCGCAGGAGGAGCTCCGTCGCAGGGCGGCGACGACGACGGCGATGGTGACGGCGATATCGAGAGCCGCAACAGTCGCCGACGCCGGCGCCGGCGCAACAAGGGCCGCGCCGATGGCCCGCAGGGCAGCGACCAGGAGCGTCCCGACCGTCCCGATCGCCCCGAACGGGTCGACGAATCGGGCCCGCCGATCAACATGGAGCCCGTCCAGGTCTCCGGCTATCTCGACCTGCGCGACGAGGGCTACGGCTTCTTGCGGGTCGATGGCTACCTGGCCAGTCGCGATGACGCCTACATACCTGTGAAGCTCACCCGGCAGTACGGTCTGTGCAAGGGCGACTATGTCACCGGGCTCAGCCGTCCCGCAGGGCGGAACGAGAAGAACCCGGCCATGCTCGAGATCCACTCGGTCAACGGTGGCGAGCCCGACAAGGCCAAGACCCGTCCGCGATTCGAAGACCTCACAGCATTGTTCCCCGACGAGAAGCTGCGGCTCGAGAACCCGTCGGATCCCAACAACATGACAGCGCGCATCATCGACCTGATCTCGCCGATCGGCAAAGGGCAGCGCGGCATCATCGTGTCGCCGCCGAAGGCCGGCAAGACCACGATCATGAAGACGATCGCGACATCCATCGAACAGAACCATCCCGAGGTCAAGCTGATGGTGCTGCTGATAGACGAGCGCCCCGAAGAAGTCACCGACATGCGTCGTACCGTGAAGGGCGAGGTCATCTCCAGCACCTTCGACCGGCCCAGCGACGAGCACACGCATGTGGCCGAACTGGCAATCGAAAAGGCGAAGCGGCTGGTCGAACAAGGTGAAGACGTCGTGATCATCCTCGACGGCATCACCCGCCTCAGCCGCGCCTACAACCTGGCTGCACCGGCTAGCGGACGCATTCTGTCGGGTGGTATCGACGCCGGTGCGCTGTACCCGCCGAAGAAGTTCTTCGGCGCGGCCCGCAATGTCGAAGAAGGTGGTTCGCTAACCATCTTGGCCACCGCTCTGGTCGAGACCAACAGCCGCATGGACGACGCGATCTTCGAGGAGTTCAAGGGCACGGGCAACATGGAGTTGCGCCTCGATCGCAAGCTGTCGGAGCGACGGATCTACCCGGCGATCGATGTCGATGCATCCAGCACCCGCCACGAAGAGCTGTTGTTCGATCGCAAGCAACTGCAGATGGTGTGGAAGCTGCGTCGCGTTCTCAGCGGACTCGCCGCCGACGGCAACGCCGCCCCCGGTCTCGAGCTTTTGGTCGACCGCCTGCGTACGTTCCGCACCAACGACGAGTTCCTCAACGAAATCGGCAAGCAACCCGCTATGTAAATGATCCGGGTTCGGCGGAATCTGGCCGATACACTGGGTATTCGATTTAAACGGAGAAAACCATGAAGACCGACACCCATCCCACGTACAACGACACGACGGTGCGCTGCAGTTGCGGCAATACGTTCGTCACCCGCTCGACCCGCGCTGGTGACCTGCAGGTCGAGCTGTGCAACGAGTGCCATCCGTTCTTCACCGGCAAGCAGAAGCTGGTCGATACCGGTGGCCGCGTCGAGCGCTTCAACAAGCGCTACGGCGAGCGCAAGACCAAGTAATTCGTTCAGAACTCCGACAACGACCCGGTCCCATGCGGCCGGGTCGTTTCGCGTCCGGATCCGTCCGCTTGTTACGGACTTGTTACAGACGACGACTCAAGATCCGCCAGGTCACAGCCGATGAACTGAAGGGCTATAGACCGTGAAGGAGCGTCGGGGTGCCAGTTTCAGACGACGACCTGGCCCACCTGTTGCGGCGAACCGAGTTCGTCGTGCGGCCCAGCCGGCTGGCGGAGCTGAAGGCACTCGATCTCACCACCCCTGACGCAGCGGTCGACAACGTGATGAGCATCGCCCTCAACGGCAATTCTGCGCTGCCGCCGTACTTCCAGAGCGAAGACACGGCGAGCAGCTGGAACCAGTACGTCGCAGCCTGCACGTTTTGGATCAACAACATGATCACCAAGCCGCGGCCGTTCCAGGAGAAGATGACGCTGTTCTGGCACGGCCACTTCGTCAGCGCATGGTGGGACGTCGGCAAAGGCTTCCACATGATGCAGCAGACACAGATGTATCGCGAGAACTGCCTGGGCAACTTCCACACCATGACGCAGAAGATGGCCATCGACCGGGCGATGCTGGTGTACCTCTCCAATGCCGAGAACGTGAAGGGCTCGCCCAACCAGAACTTCGCCCGCGAACTGATGGAGTTGTTCACGCTCGGCGTCGGCAACTACACCGAGACCGACGTCGAGGCTGCAGCACAGGCGTGGACTGGGCACAACGCTGATTGGCCCGAGTACGCGTACGTGTTCAAGTCGAACCGTCACGACTACACCAACAAGACCTTCTTCGGCACCACCAAGGCGTGGGACGGCCCGGAGATCATCGACGAGATCTTGCTGAACAACGCAGGGAAGAAGCTGATCGCGGCGCGCTTCATCACCAAGAAGCTGTGGGAGTTCCTGGCCCATCCAACCCCACCGGCGGGGGTGGTCGATGCTCTCGCCCCGGCGTTCGCTGCGAACATGAACCTGACCAACCTGGTCCGTGAGATCCTCCAGCACCCCGAGTTCTACAGCACCGCTGCCAAGCAGGGCCTGGTGCGCACACCAATCGAGTACATCGTCGCGTTGTGCTACTACAGCGGTCTGGACGCCGGGGATCTCGGCGTCTCGTGGCGGGCAGAGACCACGGGTCAGCAGATGTACCAGCCTCCGAATGTGGCCGGCTGGAAAGCGAATGCTTACTGGCTCAACACCAGCGCACTGGCTGGACGCGCCGAATTCGCCCGATCCGTCACGTGGCAGTTGCGCGCCAACGGGGGGTTCAACAACCTGTACGCGATGTCGGCCGCCGCGGCTGTCGACTACGTGGCCAACTTCTTCGGCATCTACCCCCTGTCAACCACGACTCGAACCGCGCTGATCAATGCGCGAGCGTCCGAGCCCAACAACTGGTGGGCCGCAACCAACCTGCTGACCATGACCATGCTCGCCCCCGAATTCCACATGGCATGAGGAGATGACGATGCTTGATCCCGATATCTCCACGGCCGATGCCCGTCGACTGCTGTCGCAGCCCGATCTCCTCGGCGGCGCGCAGGGTCCCAACGGTTGGACGCGACGCAAGTTCTTGCAAGCGATCGGCGGCGGCGTCTTGGGCGGCGCTGCTCTGGGCACGTTCGGTGATCGTCTCGGTCTGGGCAGCCTGGGCTTCGATTTGTCGGAGGCGTTTGCCGGCACCCCGATCGGTGCCCGCGACGGAATCGTCCTCAACATCTTGTTGTACGGCGGCAACGACGGGCTGAACACCGTCGTGCCCTACACCAACGGCAGCTACTACGACGTGCGTGGTCCGAGCTACGGCAACTTGGCGATCCCTGCCAGCCAGGTCTTGCCACTCGACGGCACATTCGGCCTGCATCCGAGCCTCGGCTACACCAAGCGCCTGTGGGACGCCGGGCAATTGGCCATCGTGCATGGTGTCGGCTACCCGAATCCTGACCTGTCGCACTTCACGTCGATGGCTATCTGGATGGCCGCCAAGTTCGGTGTCGGTTCACCGGGCACCGGATGGATCGGTCGATGGCTCGACGGACAACCGGCGGCCACCGCCGACTTGATGGCCGCAACCATCGGTTCTTCGGTGCCATTGCACTTGCTCGGTTCGGTTCGCCGCGCGGTAGCCGTTCCAGAGAACGGCTACAACATGTTCGGCGCCGGCACCGATGCTCCCGAATTACGGATGTACAACGGCCTTCGGGCGCTGTCGGATTCGCCAGCGGGGCGTGGGCAATGGCACGACATGTACGCAAGCGTCATGAAGACTCAGCTCAAGCTGGCGGTCGATGTGTCTCCGGTGTATTCGCCGGAACCCACCGGTGACGACTTCGTCAGGAAGATGACCGTCGCGGCTCGGCTGATCAACGCCAACCTCGGATTCCGTGTGCTCGACGTCGGTCTCGACGGGTTCGACACGCACGACAACCAACCGGGCCGCCATGCGGACCTGCTGACCCAACTCGACACCGGCCTGGCGACGTTCTTCTCGACGCTCGATGCGGCGTTCTACAGCAGAGTCACCGTCGTGACGATGTCGGAGTTCGGGCGTACGCCGTACTCGAACGACTCGGCCGGCACCGATCACGGCACGGCCAACGTGCAGTTCGTTATCGGGGCCAACGTGAGGGGCGGTCACTACGGACAGCCGTCGTCGTTCGCCTCGATCGACCATCAGTGGGATCGGTTCGACATGACGACTGACTTCCGCAATGTGCTCGGCACCGTGATCGACGGTTGGATGGGTGGCGGCGGCTCGACCATCCTCAACGGTGCGTTCGAGAACCTGGGGTTCTTCCACGCCGGACCCGGTGATCCACCACCCAGCGGTGGCATCCCGCCGTTGATCACCCCGCCGTCGAGCCCGACCGAGTTCGTCTCGATGAACCCTTTGAGGCTGTTCGACACCCGCGACGGCACGGGCGGCCGCCTGGGCCCGCTGAACGCTGGAGAGTCTTGGGCCTTCACCATTCGCGGTCAGTTCGGCGTGCCTGCCGACGCGATCGCGGTCGCCATCAACCTCACCGCCGTCGACGCGACAACGGCCACGTTCGTCACGGCCTGGCCGGGCGGGCAGTCGCAACCAATGACCTCGAACCTCAATCCCGTTCCGGGGATGGCAGTTCCGAACCTGGCGATCATCCGCCTCGGGAACGCCGGCGATGTCAACTTCTTCAACAACACCGGCACGGTCAATCTGCTTGCCGACGTCGTGGGTTACTTCCGCGACGGAACCTCGATCGGGATGGCGCCGTTGGCTCCTGCCCGGCTGCTCGACACACGTGAAGGCATTGGCGCACTCGGCGGCGGGCAGATGATCGATCTTCAGGTCGCAGGCCGCGGCGGTGTGTCGTCGAACCCCGAAGCCGTGGCCCTGAACGTCACGGTCACCGGCCCGACGGCGGGTAGCTACCTGACGGTGTGGCCATCGGGCGAGCCGAGGCCATTCGCGTCGAGCGTCAACATGGTCCCCGGTCAGACGGTGCCCAACATGGTCCTGACGCGTGTCGGTGCGAACGGCATGGTCAGCATCTACAACAACACCGGATCGACCGACGTCGTCGTCGACGTGCTCGGCTGCTTCGATGGCGATGCGTCGGGTCGGTACGTGGCATTGAGCCCGCGGCGCGTGCTCGACACCCGTGAGGGGCTGGGCGCGCCACTCGCACAAGTCGGGCAAACGCCTCTAGAAGTCACGTTGCTGGGCAGAGGAGGCGTTCCGAACGAGGGGGTCAGCGGTGTCATGCTGAACGTCACCGCGGTCACCCCGACAGCCAACACGTTTGTCACCGTGTATCCGGGCGGCAGCGACCGGCCGATGGCCTCGAACCTCAACGTCTCCGGTGGTCAGGTGATCCCCAACATGGTCCTGGCCCGCTTGGGGGCAGGGGGCACCGTGATGATGTACAACAACGGCGGCCTGATCGACCTCGTCGCCGACGTCGTCGGCTACTTCACCGACTGAGCCCGGCGGGCAATCGCTAGCGTGGCGGCCGATGGTCGACGAAACGCGGCGCAGTCGTCTGCTGGCCATGAAACTCGCAACACTGGTTCGCGACCACGAGGGCCAGGCAGCGGTTCAGCCCGTGCCGTTCGCGCTCGGTGCGGCCGGACTCGACGGTTCCGTAGGGTGGGTGCTTCTCGACGAACGTCAGCACCGCGGCCTAGGGCCCGCACTGGCTTGGGCCGTGCGAGCCGGCGTCGGCCACCTGCACGTCCTGGCGGAGGAGGGTACGGGCACGCTGGCACGCCGGGCGTCGGCCTTTCGGATTCCGATCGAGGTCTGGCACGTCGCCGATCGCGTGCTGCTGTCGGCGATCGCCGAGCCGCTTCCACCGGCAGTCGAAGTACCCGACGCGCACCAGCAGTTTCGGTCGTTGATCGCTGAAGGCGGCGCGACGCCGGCGGTCGAGCACGGCGTGCTGGTCGGCGAAGTGCGCGGCCTGGAGGTTTGCCGGGTCGTCACGGATCAGCACACCGGTGCGGCGAGGCTCGAGGTCGGGATCGGTCAGCACGATCGCGAGGCGTTCCAGATGCTGCATGGCGATGTCCCCACGGTCGACGCCCTCGCCAAGGTCGTGGCCGTCGTCGCGCCGCACCGTGAATACGGAGCCGATCCCCATCCCTTGAACCGGCTCGGCCAGGAACAGGCGCTTCGGGCCAGGCTGATCGATGATCCCGGTCTGATCGGTGCGACACAGATCGAGCCGTATCCGTCGCCAGTCGCCCGCACGAACCTGAAGGATTCGCAGCCATGCGTCGCCCATGCAGTGATCGATGGGCACCCGACCACCGCGGTGGTCAGTTCCGGCGTTGATCTCGATCTGATTCCATTCGCCACCGATGCCCGGCTTGCCACGGGCTACCCGACGCGTATCGTGCTGCCGGCGCGCGACGCAGTGCCGGTGCAAACCGACATTGCCGGGTTGCTGACGGACCCGATCGAGATCATTCCAGTGGGCTGAGGCCGTAACCTGCTCGGTCAGTGTTCGAACGACTGGCGTCCCTGGAAGATGAGTTCATCTCGCTGGAGGTGAGCCTCAGCGACCCCGCCGTGCAGGGTGATCACGCCGCGCTGCGCAATGTGTCGAAGCGGTACAAGGACCTGACTCCGGTCGTCGAGTGCCTGCGCGCTCATCGCGAGCGTTCGGCGGACGCGCAGGCGGCGCGCGATCTGCTGATCGATGCCTCGGAGCCCGATCGGGTGATGCTGCGCGGCGAGTTGGAATCGGCCGAGGGCGATCTGGCCGAACTCGAGGAGCAGCTGCGGCTGCTGATGCTGCCGAAGGACCCCAACGACGGCAAGGCAGTGATCATGGAGATCCGCGGCGCCGAGGGAGGCGAGGAGGGCAACCTGTTCGCCGGCGACCTCTACGAGATGTACCGGGGGTTCGCCGCGTTGAAGGGCTGGACCGTCGAGGTGTTGTCGCACGATCCGAGCGACCTCGGTGGCATCAACCTGGTCACGATCCTGATCAACGGCGACACCGCCTGGAGTCGACTGAAGTTCGAGGGCGGCACGCATCGTGTGCAACGTGTGCCCGCCACCGAGAGTCAGGGCCGAATCCACACGTCGTCGGCCACGGTGCTGGTGCTGCCGGAGGCCGAAGAGGTCGAGGTCGAGATCGACGAGCGAGATCTCGACATCGACGTCTACCGGTCCAGCGGACCCGGTGGTCAGGGGGTCAACACAACCGACTCGGCGGTGAGAATCACCCATCGCCCCACCGGTGTTGTCGTGGCCATGCAGGACGAGCGCAGTCAACTGCAGAACCGGGCCAGGGCCATGCAGGTCCTGCGTGCTCGACTGTTGAAGCTCGCCCAGGACGAACAGGAAGCAGCGATGTCGGTCGAACGCCGATCCCAGGTGGGTAGCGGAGGCCGAGGCGAAAAGATTCGCACGTACAACTACAAGGAAAATCGGGTCACGGACCATCGCATCGGGTACACGATCTACCGGCTGCAAGAAGTGCTCGCGGGCGACCTCGACGACGTCGTCGACGCCCTTGCTGCCGACGAACGAGCCCGCCAACTCTCCGGCGATGAATGACGGCACCATCACGTGGGGTGCGCTCTGGAACGAGACGTCCGAACGGATCGCCCGTCCGCAGGCGCGGTGGATATGTGAGGTCGCCTCGGGGTTGGACCGCGACGAGTTCCTCGCCCAACTCGGCCAGCCGGCGACCGAACGCGGTGTCGCCCACCTCGACGCGATGCTTGCACGGCTGGCCACCGGCGAGCCCTTGCAGTACGTGCTCGGACGTTGGGGATTCCGAAATCTCGATCTGATGATCGACCGGCGGGTGCTGATCCCCAGATCGGAGACCGAAACCGTCGTCGAGGTCGCGTTGCAGCTGGCCCGGTCGATGCCTCGCCCCATCATCTGTGCAGACCTCGGCACCGGCAGCGGTGCGATCGGGCTATCGCTCGCCAGCGAGTTGCCACTTGACGGTGTGACCGTGTGGATGACCGACCGTTCGTCAGACGCGCTCGACGTGGCTCGAGCCAATGCCGCAGGGGTTGGTCGATCGTCGGCCAACGTTCATCTGGCACACGGGCACTGGTTCGACGCGTTGCCCACGGACCTCGCCGGGCGACTGGCGTTGGTGGTGTCGAACCCGCCGTACGTTGGCGATGACGACGTCGACCTCGAGCCGGCCGTTCGGCAGTGGGAGCCGGCCGTTGCACTGTTCGGCGGGCCCGACGGCCTCGACGAGATTCGTCATCTTGCCGGGCAAGCTCCGCGCTGGCTGTGTCCCGGTGGATGGCTGGTTGTCGAGATCGGGTCAGCTCAGGGGCCACACGTGGTCGAGTTGCTGAGCGCCGCAGGCTTGGACGAAGTCGAGATCAGGACCGACCTGACGGGTCGCGACCGCGTTGCTGTTGCGCGCCGTGGCTCGTCGCAGTCAATCGAAGCGAGCGGCAACCTGCCCGAGCAGTGACTCCTCTTCGGGGTCGATGTCGTGATCGACACCAGCGACATCTCGCGCTGCCGAGAACAACGATTGGCGCAGCACTTTGCTGGCGATTCGGGCGTCGATGTCGTCGAGCAGGGTGTCGGTGTCGTGGGCGGCAATCGCGGCGCGGACCTTGGCTATGGCCTGGCCGAGATACTGATCGAACGCGAACGTTGACGACTCCCATCCCGAATCGTCGCTGATGACCCGGATCTCGTCGAGTTCATCGTCGGTGATGTGCCTGTCGGCGAACATCACCAGCAACAGCAGTTCGATGACCGCCTCGTGCTCGCGATTCGCCGTGGCATGTACGGAGATGTGGCGGTACAGATCGCGCATGCGTTGATTCATCGAAGGCGCAACCTAACCGGTTGCCGTGGGTCCGATGAAACGTCTGAGGAAGTCGAGTTGGTGCAACAGCAAGTTCTCGGCGACGACTTCCTGCGGGGTCATATGGGTGACGCCGACCAGCGGCAGCACTTCGTGCGGCCTTCCCGTAGCCAGCAGCGCCGACGACATTTGCAGGGTATGCGCAGCTACGACGTTGTCGTCGGCGAGCCCGTGGATCAACAGCAGCGGCCTGGTCAGGCTCGCGGCCAACGGCAGCAATGAAGAGTTCGCGTACGCGGTGTCGTCGACCGTCGGGTCGCCCAGGTAGCGCTCGGTGTAGTGGGTGTCGTACAACCGCCAATCGGTGACCGGCGCGCCGGCGATGGCTGCATGGAACACGTCGGGCCGGCGCATGACCGCCAGCGCCGCCAGGTACCCGCCGAAGCTCCAGCCGCGGATGGCGACGCGGCCGAGGTCGAGCGGGTAGTCGTCGGCGGCGGCACGCAACGCGTCGATCTGGTCGTCGAGGACGGGTGTCGCCAGGTCGAGATGCACGGCGCGTTCCCATTCACTGCCACGGCCGGGTGTGCCGCGGCCGTCGGCGATCACCACGGCGAATCCCTGGTCGGCGAACCACTGCGACAGCACGAATCGACTGCGCGCAGCCAGCACGTATTGCACGTGCGGTCCACCGTACGGGTCGAGCAGAACAGGCAGGGGAGAGCCGTCGTGATCGTGAGGAAGCAGAACGGCCGTCGCTACCCGGCGATCGCCGTAATGATGCAGCACAACGTTGGGATCGACCAGAGGCTGCTCGGCGAACGACGCCACCACCGGACCATCGACGACCTTGGTGACCGATCCGCACGTATCGAGCGAAGTGCTGCGCAACACGGTGGTGCCGCCGCCCACCACGGCCGTGTGAATGCCCGGCCCGTCACTGATGCGAGTCACGTCGTCGTCGGTCCACTGCCACACGTCTTGCACTGTCGCGTCGTCGGCGTGGTTGGCCAGGAAGATCACCGTGTTGTCGGCGACAGCAACGATGGCTCGCAACTGGAGGTCGGCAGGAGTGACGGGCCGGCCGTCGATCAGCAGCCGGCGACCGCCATCGCGATCGGCGGCCATCACCAACCGCCCGTCATCGAGTTCGTTCGGGGTACCAGGAACCAATTCGACCCAGTTGTCGTCGTGATCGGTGAAGAGCACCGCCGTGTCGCCCGTCGTGGGATTGGCTTCCAACACCTGCAGGTCGCATTGGTCGCGAGATTGAACTGTCAGCAGCAGCCGCTCGGTCGACGCCCAGTGCACGGCAGTGAGATACGGGAACCGGTCCTGATCCCACGCGACCTCGATGCTGCCGCCATCGAGTGCCAGCACGTGCAGCTCGACCTTGGCGTTGGCGGTGCCGGCAGCCGGGTAGCGCACCTCGCGCGGTTGTTGGTCCGGCGAGCCTGGCTCGGCGATGAACCATCGCTCGACTTCCGACACGTCGACCCGGCAGGCCGCGATCGCCCCGCCATCCGGGCTCCACCAGTAGCCGCGATACCGATGGAGCTCCTCGCCGGCGATGTAGTCAGCGGATCCCCACGACACGTCGAGATCGTCGTCACTGGCCAGCTCCCAGCTGCTTCCGTCGAGCTCGGCGATTCGTAGTGCGCTGCCACACACGTAGGCCAGTCGCTGCGCACCGGGGTCTGGACGGGGATCGAACACCGGCCCATCGACGACCAGTTCGCGGGTGACGCCACTGATCAGACCGGCGACGTACAGCCGGCCGGCCAGCGGGAAGGCAACGACCGAGACGGCGTTGTCGGTTGCGAACGTCGTGACTCCCGAGGCCGTCTCGCGCATTCGCTCGCGGCGAACCCGTTCCTCCGCCGGCATGTCGTCGGGGTCCATCTGCACCAGCAGAGTAAGCGGATCGGCGATCAGCCGCTCCGCACCGCTGGCGACGTCGAGGAGGTACAGGCAGTTGATCGGGTCGTCGCCTGTACGGCTGCGGATGAAGACGATGCGCCGGCCGTCGGGTGACACCACAAGGTTGCGCGGTTCGCCGAGGCTGAACCGGCGAGTGCGCGCGTACTGCCGGGGGAACGAATCGGTGTCGTCCGGCCGCGGTGTCGTGTCTGGTGTCATGTCCTGCGTCACGGCATCACCATGATCTTGGCGTGTTCCTCTGGATCGGCGAGGTCACGAAAGGCCTGTGGAATCTCATCGATCCCGACTTTGGCCGTCACCCACGGGGTGAGATCGACCCTGCCTTCGGAGATCGAGCTCAGCGCCGCACCGAACTCCGCCGGTTCGTAGCCAAAGGCAAACTGCAAACTGAGCTCGCGGCCGATGCCGAGCATCGGATGGAATCGGTCCTCTTGCATGCACGCCCCGACGATCAGGATGCGGGCGTCCTTCGGTGCGATGCGCATGGCCTGGTCGATCATGCCCGGAACACCGACTGCCTCGAAGATCACCGGCGTGCGGACCCCGTCGGCCTGTCGCCACGCGTCGATGGCGGGCGTCACTCGCGGGTCGACAACCACATCGGCGCCGAGTTGCTCGGCCAGTGTCCTGCGCTTGGTAGAGAAGTCAGCAGCGATGATCGGGCCGATTCCGCGCATCTTCAACTCCGCGATGCACGCCAATCCGACCGGCCCGCAACCGAACACGATGGCGCTCTCGTTGCTGTTGATCCGGCTCTTGGCGACTGCGTGCACGCCGACAGCGAGTGGCTCGGTCAGAGCCGCGATATCGGCACCCAACCCGTCGGGAACCTTGATCCCCACCATCTCGTTCAGCACCATCAGTTCGGCGTAGCCACCGTTGTAGATGTTGGAGAAGCCCACGGGGTGCAATCCGGCGGCATCGAATGCGACGGGCAGGCTGACCACGACGTTGCCGACCTTCAGGTTGCTGCACGCCGGGCCCACCTCGACCACCTCGCAGCAGTACTCGTGGCCCATCACCGTGTCGAGGTGCGGCTCGAACACCGTCATCTGCATGGGGTCGGGCGGGCGATCGGCCTTCAGCTCGCTCATCAATTGCCGGCTCTCCTCGCCGTGTTGCAGGAGGTGCAGATCGCTGCCGCAGATGCCGCACGCAAGGACCCTTGTCAGCACCTGGCCGGGTCCTGGCGTTGGGTCGGGTAGTTCGTCGACCCGTAGTTGCCAATCTCGCATGACCGCGGCGCGCATTGTCGCGACCGTAGTTCGTCGATGGTCGGCGAAGGTCGTCGACGTCGGTGCGTCAGATGCTGAAATGAGCGATGGCGTCGACCACCACGGCCCAGGCCTCGTCGGCGTCGACGCCGACCAGTCGGTCGCAGTTCGGCTCCGGTCGTTCGAGCAGTGTTCGCTGGTCGATCACGGTCATACCGCGGGTGTGTTCGCCGATCGTCTCGATCGCCACGTGCGAGAACGACCGCTTGAACAGGTCGGGATGCGTCAGCGCCATCACCGCGAGAGGGTCGTGCACGGCCGCACCACGCATGTTCTCGTGTCGGCTGACGTAGGTCCCGCTGAAGAAGTTCAGCAAGTCCGCCAGTGTTGCCGCGAGGCGACCCTCGACCGCGCGGACCTCATCTACGCGTTCCGGTGTGGCCTGCAACTGGTAGGTCGCGTCCAAGCCGGCCATGATCAGCGGGCCTCCGTATCCGATGACAATGGCGGCAGCCTCGGGATCGGCCCAGATGTTGAACTCGGCAGTGGGAGTGCGGTTGCCGAACAGCCCGCCGCCCATGAACGAGATTCCGGCGATGCGCGAGGCGATGTCGGGCGCCGAGCGCAGGGCGAGTGCGATGTTGGTCAGCGGTCCGGTTGGGACCAGCCACGTCCCCTCGTGGTCGCGGACCGTGTCGATGATGAACCCCACTGCGTCGTGACTGGCGGGCGGGCCCGACGGCGGCGGCAGCGATGCTCCGTCCAGTCCGCTTTCGCCGTGCACGTATCCGGCATGACGAGGCGGCGCGATCAAGGGCCGGTTGGCCCCTGCGTGCACGGGGACATCGATGCCCAGCAGATCGCGGATGACGATCGCGTTGTGTGTGGTCGATTCGAGTGGTGCATTGCCTGCAACCGTGGTGATCCCCAACAGGTTCGTGTGCCTGGCAGCGACGACCAGGGCAATGGCATCGTCGTGTCCGGGATCGCAGTCGAGGATGATCGGCAGGTGGTGCTCGGTCGGTGCCATGTCGGGCAGAGCATGCCACCGTTACGATCGCGCCGTGGCGTCGAGACAATTGTGGTGGCTGATGATCATCGTGCTGGCGCCGGCCGGATGTGCCTCCTCGAACCGCCCTCCCCAGGCGCAAACCTCGCTGTTGGCGTCGTCGACCCAGTCGATCGCGGTCACCGAACCTACGGGCGTGCCAGGCCTGATCGCCGATGATCCGTTCTGTTCTGCCTGGGCGGGGTATGCGGGCACGTTGCAGGCGTTGGGAATTGCCGCCTCGTTCGGCGATCTGTCGAGTGATCGGTTGGCTGTACTCGAGTTGACCAGCGCAGCGCGCCTCGTCGAGGTCGCCGCGTCGATCGCCGGCTCGTGGCCCGACGAGTTGGCGGCGGAACGATCCGTCGTTCTCGAGCAGCGGATCGGACCGTATGCACGTCGTGCTCGGCGTGCCGTGGAGGCATTGACCGCCGCTGGGGTCACGTCAGCAGAGCAAGCCACATTGAGTGCCGCGTGGCAGGCGGCGCTGTCGGTACGCGATCCCGAGGAGCCGGTCATCGATGTCGCCTCTGTTGCCGACGATCTTCAGTTCAAGATCGATGTCGCTGCCGTCGACTATGACTCCGTGGTCACGCCCTTCGCCCAGGACCCGAGCCTGGTGGTCGACGCCGTGCAGACACCGGCCACCGACGCCTACCTCGTCGCCAAGTGCCCGGATCTCGCGTCGAGCGGCGTCGGTGACGCACTCTGACAACTCACGCGAGAACCGGCTCGCTGGATCGTCTCGTCCGCGTCAGCACATAGAGCGACTGCCCGTCAATGAGCTGACGCAGAGGATCGGCCGGCCGTCTTCAGTCGGCGGTGAGGGCTCCGGTGTCGGTCAACTTCACGCGGGTTCCGACCCACTCGCCGTCACACATCGCGGTTGCCAATCCCGTATCTGTGGTGGTGGCCCACGCCCGCCGTCCGTCCGCCAGCAGACAAGTGGCGATTCCAGTTTCCGGGTCACCGTCGCGCGAATGCATCACCGTGTACGCCTCGATCGTCGCCGAGCCAACGGCGTCGGTGGTCTCGGCCAACTCGCGTTGCGGCAGCGCGTCGATCTCCGCCTGCGGGTTGTCGTGCAGGAAGCCACGATCGGGTGGTTCGGTTGCATAGATGCCGAACGCATGCTTGGTCGCATATCCGCCATTTGCCCACACCAGACCGAGCTGGCCAGGCTCGGCACGCAGGTCAGCGACCATGGTCGCGATCGCGTGCATGACGTAGTTGTTCCACGGCCCGCCGGCGAACGGCAACCCTCCAGTGCGGGTGAGTTGCCGATCGAGCGAAAGACCGAGGCTCTGCGCGCCGAGCTCGACCGCAGACGGAAAGCACGAATACAGGTCCACCAAGGCGATGTCGTCGATCGAGATTCCAGCCAACTGCAGCACGCGCCGGCCCCCCAGCTCGATCGCCGGGGTCTCGGCGAACGACCAGCGATTGCTGACGAACGGATGCTCGTGGCAATCGGTGCCGGCGTGCACGAAAACCCATCGATCGCGCGGCACGCCCAGCGATGCAGCCTTGTCGGCCGAACACATGATGACCGCCGCGGCCATGTCGACGTCGTTGTTGGAGTTCATGTACTTCGTGTACGGCAGGCCGACCATGCGGTTGGTCTCCGACGGTGTACGGATCTCCTCTGCACTCCGCGCCTGTCGGGACCACGCCGAAGGATTGTCGGCGGCCACCTCGCTGAAACGCGACCACAGTTCGCTGATCCGCTGCAGATGTTGCTCGGGTGTCAGCCCGCTTCGGGCGCGAATGGCGCTCTCGAAGATGGGATAGATCTGCACCGGCATCATCACGCCGCGCTCGAGTTCCGACGGGTGGTTCAGTACGAGGTCCTCTCCGATCAGCCGCGGTGTCTGACCCTCTGGTGCCGATGGCCACTCCAGGGTGATGGCGGCCTTGCGGGCACGAACGCGTGTGCGGCGCGCCTCACCCCCGGCCAGAATCGCGATGTCGATCGCGCCACTCTGGATCTCGGTGGCGGTTGCATTGACGAGGCTCTGCGGGCTCTGCCCGCCCATGGTCGTGTACGCCGTCTCGGCTGGGGTCAGACCGAGCTGTTGGGCGATCAGGTAGGCCGGATCGCCGTACTTCCACGTCAGCAGGTTGACGACCCGCAACGACTGTGGGTTGGGGATCGAGTGCAAGCCGGCGTCGACGGTCGCGTCACCGATTGCCGAACACATCATCAGTGTCGGGTCCAGCGCGTCGTTCGGATCATCGGTGCGTTGAACCGTCTGCCCGACGCCGATGATCACAGGCGCGAGTGGATCGATTGCCATCGCGGCCCAGGGTAGGTGAGCAAGCTGGGTCGACAAACGACGCAGCCGTAGACTCGCCGGGTGCCTCGAATCGCCATCGGCTCTGATCACGCCGGATACGACTTGAAGCAGCACCTCATCGACGTGCTCGCGACCGATGGCCACGACGTCGTCGACCTGGGAACCAACAGCACCGAGAGTTGCGACTACCCCCAGTTCTGTGCGGCCGTCGGACGTGCCGTGCGCAACGGCGAGGTCGAGGTCGGCATTGTGGTCGGGGGCAGTGGCCAGGGCGAGCAACTGGCCGCCAACAAGGTGCACGGAGTGCGCGCGGCACTGTGCAACGACCTGTTCACGGCACGACTGGCCCGCGCTCACAACGACGCCAACGTGTTGAGCATTGGCGCCAGAGTGGTCGGTATCGGCCTGGCCGAAGAGATCCTTGCCACGTTCCTCGCCACGAAGTTCGACGGTGGACGCCATGCTCGCCGCGTCGAACAGGTGATGCAGATCGAAGCCGAAGAATCACGAATGGAGCCCTGAGCGATGCCGTTCCCATCCGACACCAAGCCCGACACCGAGCTGTTCGATCTCATCGACGCCGAAACCCAGCGCCAGGTCACCGGGCTCCAGCTGATCGCCAGCGAGAACTTCACCTCGCCGGCGGTCATGCGCGCCGTCGGATCCGTGCTGACCAACAAGTACGCCGAGGGATACCCGGGCAAGCGCTACTACGGCGGCAACGCAGTGGTCGACGATGTCGAGGGCCTCGCCATCGATCGCGTCAAGCAACTGTTCGGGGCGGACCACGCCAACGTGCAGCCGCACAGCGGTGCCAACGCCAACATGTGCGCGTACCAGGCGCTACTCGAATTCGGCGACACGGTGCTCGGCCTCAGCCTCGACCACGGCGGCCACCTGACCCACGGGTCGCCGGTCAACGCCAGCGGCAAGCTCTACAAGTTCGTGCCGTACAAGGTCACGCCAGGCGACGAGCGAATCGACATGGACCAGGTTCGTGACCTGGCGCTCGAACATCGTCCGAAGATGATCGTCGCGGGCACGACCAGCTATCCGCGTCGCCTCGACCCCGAGCCGTTCAAGGCCATCGCCGACGAGATCGGCGCGTACTTCTTGTTCGACGCAGCGCACCTGGCCGGCTTGATAGCTGGTGGCGCGCACCCGAACCCGGTGCCGTACGCCGACGTCGTCACGTTCACCACCCACAAGACGCTGCGCGGCCCGCGGGGTGGCTGCATCCTGTCGACGGCTCAGCACGCCACGGCCATCGACAAGGCCGTGTTCCCCGGTTGGCAAGGCGGCCCGCTCGAGCACGTGATCGCCGGCAAAGCGGTCGCGTTCTACGAGGCGATGCAGCCGAGCTTCACAGAGTACGCGCAGCAGATCGTGCTCAATGCCAGTGCGCTGGCCGGCGCGTTGGCGAACGAGGGCTTCCGATTGGTCAGCGGTGGCACCGACAGTCATTTGATGGTCGTCGACCTGCGCCCGTTCGACGCGGACCTGACCGGCAAGGAGGCCCAGACAGTGCTCGACCAGGCCGGCATCACGCTGAACAAGAACACCATCCCCGACGATCCGCGCAGCCCGTTCGTCACCAGCGGCGTGCGGATCGGCACACCGTCGGTGACCACCCAAGGAATGATGGAGTCCGAGATGTCGGTGATCGCGTCACTGATTGCCCGGGTCTTGCGTCAACGCACCGATCCGGCCACCGTCGCCGCGGTTCGGGCCGAGGTTGCAGCGCTCTGCGCGCAGTTCCCCGCCTACAGCTGATCGCTAGAGTCGCAGGCGCTCATGCCGTCGACGACGTCTTACCTCATGATCGGCCTAGTGGCCGCTGTCGTCACGTTCGTGTGCACACCGATCGTCGGCGTCATCGCTCGTCGCGTCGGATGGGTGGCCCAGCCAGATGAGCGCAGGGTCCACACGGTTGCGACGCCCGATGTCGGGGGCATCGCCATGTTCGTGGGGCTCGTGGGGGCGCTTGTCGCATCCAGGCTGAGCGACAACTTCGATACGATCTTTGCGCGCAACGACGAACCGCGCGGAGTGCTGTTGGCCGCGTCATTGATGTTCGTGGTCGGGCTGTTCGACGACATTCGGGAGATCTCCGCGCCGGCGAAGGTGATCGGCACGATTGCGGTGGCCGGAGTCTTGACGTACTACGGCGTGACCATGTTCTACTTCCGCCTTCCCTTCGTCGATGTGTACACGGTCAGCGACGACTGGATCCTGTTGATCACCGTGGTGTGGCTGCTGGGCATGACGCAGGCGATCAACTTGATCGACGGATTGGACGGTCTTGCCGCTGGCATTGTCGCGATCGGTGCTCTCGCCTTCTTCATCTACAGCTTGCGATTGGCGGATCCCAGCGTTCGACTGCTCTCGTCGCCCAGCATCGGACCACTGATCGCCATCATCACGGTCGGAATCTGCGTCGGCTTTCTCCCGCACAACTTCAATCCGGCGAAGATCTTCATGGGCGATGGCGGCGCGTTGCTGTTGGGGCTGTTGTTGGCTGTCAGCACCAGCGTTGTCGGCGGCCGGGCCGATCCGAACCTGCAGGGATACGCAGGCCAGACGTACTTCTTTCTGGCGCCGTTGTTCATCCCACTGTTCATTCTCGGTGTACCGATCCTCGACACGTTGTTCGCCATCGTTCGAAGGGCAACCCGCCGGCAAGGCGTTGCCACCGCCGACATGCGTCACCTGCACCACCGTTTGATCGAGATGGGTCACGGTCAACGCCGCAGTGTGGTGATCCTGTGGTCGTGGACGGCGCTGTTGTCCGCGTTCGTGTTGTACCCGGTGTTGACGCAGAGCTTCGTCTCGTACATCCCCATCGGCGCGGCGATGCTCGGCCTCTTGCTGTACACGCTCCTGCACCCCCAGATTCGCCGCAACCGCGCGTTGTGAAACCCAACCGAGTGTTTCCGGCCCGCGCAGGCGCGACGGAGTGTCTCGCGCCCGCCCGGGGTGGCCGGAAACACTCCGATGAGCCGACCGGGCCGGAAACACTCGATTGTTTCCGTTTGGTTTGGACAGTGGGGGAGGGCCCGGTTAGATTGTGTACGCGTTCACAAGCTCTTCGCATCTGAGTGACGAGCACCGTCGAACGACCGCCCAGAACCCCGGCAAATGAGGAAACACACCGTTGAAGCCGCCGCCCCGCGAGAGAGTGCCCCGGATGAACACCGGCACCGACGACAAGATCGGCAAAGGCATCGATGTCGCCCTGGTCACGCTCGCCTTCCTGGGAATCGGGTACCTCCTCGATCGCTGGCTCGGAACCAAACCGCTGTTCATGGTTGGCTTGGTCGTGATCGGATTGATCGGTGAATTCCTGCGCTTTTGGTATGACTACGATGCCCGGATGAAGGTGCTCGAGGCGCAACGCGCCACGGGCACCCGTGCCCCATCAGCACAGGGAGACCGTCCATGAACGACATCGCATTCTCGATGGCCGCGCCGCTGCCGGGACCGTCGCCTGAAGTATCCGTGTCCAACGACATGGTCAAGCGCGGTCTGCTGGTGGCGCCGATCCTGATCGCGATCTGCGGGCTGGTGTGGGGCATGAACGGGGCGACATCCAGCGCGTACGCGATCGCCATCGTTCTCGTCAACTTCGCGCTCGCCGCCGGCATCGTTGCTGTCACGGCCAGGATCAGCCTGCGATTGATGATGGCGTCGGTGCTGTTCGGCTATCTGGTGCGCCTCGGCTTGATCTTCCTGGCCGTGTACTTGGTGAAAGATGCCGGATGGATTTCGCTTCCGGCACTCGGAACGACCATCATCTTCACTCACCTGGGTCTCTTGGTGTGGGAACTCAAGTACGTGGCCATGTCGCTGGCCTACCCCGGGCTGAAACCCACGCCCGCGCCGCCCGCCACACCGTCCATCAGCCAGCCAGCCAAGTCCAAGAAGCAGTAGGGAGTATCTCGGAATGCTCGCATTGGAATTTCCGCCGATCAACGAGTTGATCCGTTGGAGAGACATCTTCACCAACTTCAACAAGGTCGGGCTCATCGCTGTTATAGCGGCCCTCATCGGCATCGTCGTGTTCTTGCTGGCCGCCCGCAAAGACCCATTGGTGGCACCGACCGGTGTGCGCAACCTTGCCGAGAGCAGCGTCACGTTCATCGAGAACGACATCGTCATGCAGACCATGGGCAAGGAAGGCTTGCCTTGGACTCCGTTCCTGTTGTCGCTGTTCATCTTCGTTTACCTGTGCAACCTGCCGGGCATCATCCCGTTGTTCCAGATGCCTGCGACGGCACGTATGGCGATCCCGTTGTTCCTCGCACTGGTCGTGTGGGTGATCTACAACGCGGTGGGCTTCAAGCACAACGGCATCAAGTACATCACCGGTATGGCCTGGCCGCATGGTGTGCCGGTGGCGATGCGGCCATTGGTCGGTGTGATCGAACTGCTGTCCAACATCGTCCTGCGCCCCTTCTCGTTGGCGGTCCGACTTTTCGCCAACATGCTGGCCGGTCACATGCTGCTGATCACGTTCGCCTTCTTGACCAATGCCCTGTTCTTCGCCGAGACCAAACAGTTGGCCTTGAGACCGATGAGCATCCTGCCGTTCTTCATGCTGATCTTCCTGACCGCATTCGAAGTGCTGGTCGGTCTGCTGCAGGCCTACATCTTCACCATCCTCACTGCCGTCTTCATCAACGCCGCTCAGCATCCTGAGCACTGATCTCCCTTACCAACCTCACTAGGAGAAATAGAAACAACATGGAAGCATTCGCCAGCCTCATCGCTGCCACACCTGTGCAGACCGCCGACGAAGTCAAAGCCGCCAACGCCGCAATCGGCGCCGGTTTCGCCTACGGCCTAGCCGCCATCGGGCCGGGCATCGGCATCGGCTACGTCGTCGGAAAGGCCATCGAGGCCATGGCCCGCCAGCCAGAGGCCGCCGGCATGGTCCGCACCACGATGTTCCTCGGTATCGCATTCACCGAGGCGCTCGCCCTCATCGGCTTCGTCGTCTTCATCCTTCTCGGTCTCTAAGGAGAACCCGTGCTCACCGTCACCGTCACCACGACGGGTGGGGGCCACGCTGTGGTCGTCCACCTTCCCCAGGCAACCGGGGAAGCGGAAGCGACCGTCGAGGACAAAGGTCCGAGCCCGATCGCCCCTGAGGTCAAAGAGTTGGCATGGGGTGCTGGCGCGTTCATTCTGCTGTTCGTTCTCATGCGCCTCGTGATGTTCCCGAAGCTGAGGAAGGGCATGGATGCGCGTTACGGCAAGATCCGCGGCGACCACGAAGCCGCCGATGCGACCCGTGCCGATGCCAAGGCCGAAGTTGCCGCCTACGAGGCTGAGTTGGCAACGGTGAAAGCCGAGGCCCGCCAGCGCGTCGACGCTGCTCGTCAAACCCTGGAGGCCGAGCGCGCTACAGCGCTTACCGAGGCCAACAGCCGTATCGCCGCCCGCCGCGGTGAGGCGATGGCTGCCACCGACGTCGCCAAGGCCGCCGCGGCCGAGCACATCCAGGCTGCCGTCGCCGATGTCAGCAGTCGTGTCAGCGAGTTGGCCACCGGCCGGCGTCCTGATGCGAATGCGGTCAGCCAAATCGTGTCGACGTTGATAGCAGGAGGAGCGAAATGAGCATCTCTGCCTTCCTGATTGCCGCTGCTGAAGAGGGCGAGCACCACGACGTCACCCAGACGCCGTCGAAGTTCTGGCCGGAGGGGTACGAGATGCTGTTCGGCATCCCGGCCTCGCTGCTGGTCTTCTTCCTGCTGTGGAAGTTCGCCGGCCCGACGATCAAGAAGGGCATGGCTGCGCGCACGGCAAAGGTGCAAGCAGAGCTCGACGCCGGTGAGGCGGCTCGAGTTGCTGCCGACGCCGAGGCCGCTGATATCCGCGCGGCGAAGGGCGACATCGGCGGCGAGCGTGCCCGCCTGCTGGCCGAAGCCGACACGCAGGCGGCGGCACTGTTGGAGGATGGCAGAGCCCGTCTCTCCCAAGAGTTGGTTGAGCTCGAAGCGCGGGCGGTTGCAGACCTTGCCGCCGCTGCCGGTCGCTCGGGCGACGAGCTGCGCGCCGAGATCGCCCGGCTGTCGAGTGCGGCTGTGGATCACGTCGTCACCGGTTCGCTCGACGCAGCGACGCATCAAGAACTGATCGAGAGCTTCATCGCGGGAGTGGGGGTCGGCAAGTGAGCGATTCACGCATCGAGGGGTACGCCCGAGGGCTGTTCGAGATTGCTCGCGCCGAGGGCACGATCGACGAAGTCGAAGACGAGTTGTTCCGTTTCGCTCGCAGCTACGAGAGCAGCGAGGAACTGCGCAACGCACTCAGCGACGAGCAGATTCCGGCCAGCAAGCGCCAGGCGATCATCGAGGATCTGCTCGGCGGCAAGGTCACCCCTACCACCACGCAATTGATCTCGATGGTCGTCGGGTCTGGCCGCGCACGCGACCTTCCGGCAATCGTCGACAAGCTCGTTGCCCGGGCCTCGACGGCGAAGAACCTCGAAGTCGCCGAAGTACGCACGGCAGTGGCCCTCACCCCCGACCAGGAAACCCGGCTGGCGGCTGCGTTGGCCAACGCCACCGGCAAGCAAGTGAACCTGAAAGTGGTCGTCGATCCGTCCGTCCTGGGCGGCCTCGTGGCCACCGTCGGCGACACCGTCATCGACGGCACCGTCCGCACCCGAATCGAGCAGTTGAAGTCCCGCCTCTAGGCACGGACACCAAACGGAGACATGAGACAACCATGGCAGAACTCACGCTGAGCCCCGGCGACATCGCCGCCGCACTCAAGAAGAACCTGGAGGGCTTCGAGCCCTCGCTCGAGGCCCGCACCGTCGGGCGTGTCACCGAGGTCGGTGACGGCATCGCACGCGTCAGCGGCTTGCCCGACTGCGGCGTCAACGAACTGCTCGAGTTCGAGGACGGCAGCGTCGGTCTGGCGCTGAACCTCGACGAGGAGTCCATTGGCGCAGTCATCCTCGGTGACGCGGACGGCGTCGAAGAGGGTCAGACCGTCAAGGCCACGGGCCGCATCCTCAGCGTGCCTGTGGGCGACGCCATGCTCGGACGAGTCATCAACGCGCTCGGTCAGCCCATCGACGGCCGCGGCGACATCGTCGGTGGCATCGACCGCCGAGTCGAGATCCAGGCACCCGGCATCATGGGCCGCAAGCCCGTGCACGAGCCGCTGCAAACCGGTATCAAGTCGATCGATGCCATGACGCCGATCGGCCGTGGCCAGCGTGAGCTCATCATCGGCGACCGCAAGACCGGCAAGACCACGGTCGCCATCGACGCGATCATCAACCAGCGCGGTCTCGGCGTGAAGTGCATCTATGTGGCGATCGGTCAGAAGGGCTCCACAGTTGCCCAGACCGTCGAGACGTTGCGGCAGCACGGCGCGTTGGAATACACGGTCATCGTTGCAGCGCCGGCCAGCGATCCGGCTCCGTTCAAGTACCTCGCCCCGTACGCCGGCTGCGCCATTGGTCAGCACTGGATGGAGAACGGCGAGCACGCCCTCATCGTGTACGACGACCTGTCGAAGCAGGCCGAGGCGTATCGCCAGGTGTCGCTGCTGTTGCGTCGCCCACCGGGTCGCGAGGCCTATCCGGGCGACGTCTTCTACCTCCACAGCCGTCTGCTCGAGCGTGCAGCGAAACTCAGCGACGAGCGTGGTGCCGGTTCCCTGACCGCCCTGCCGATCATCGAGACCAAGGCCGGCGATGTGTCGGCATACATCCCAACCAACGTCATTTCCATTACCGACGGGCAGGTCTACCTGCAAGACAACCTGTTCAAGTCAGGCGTACGTCCGGCTGTCGACGTCGGCATCTCGGTGTCGCGCGTTGGTGGCGCGGCGCAGATCAAGTCGATGAAGAGCGTCGCCGGAACTTTGAAGCTCGACCTCGCCCAGTTCCGCGAACTCGAAGCGTTCGCCACGTTCGGTTCCGAGCTCGACGCGATCTCCAAGGCTCAGCTCGAGCGCGGATACCGCCTCGTCGAGTTGTTGAAGCAGCCGCAGAACAGCCCGATGCCGGTCGAAGAGCAGGTCGTCGTGGTGTTTGCCGGCACGAAGGGTTACCTCGACAGCTTGCCCGTCGTCGACGTGCGTCGGTTCGAAGCCGAACTGCTCGATCATCTGCGCTCCACGCAAGGTGCGCTGCTGGCTGGCATGCGCAACGATCCGAAGGCCGATGTGCCGCCCGAGCTCGGCGACATGATCGTCGAGTTCAAGGAGCGCTTCGTTGCAGCCAGTGCTGAAGCTGCGCGAATTGCCGACCCCACGGCGAGCGACGCTGCCGAGCTCGGCGAAGCAGCCAGCCACAAAACCCTGGCAACGGAATAAGCGATGGCTGGCGGTCAGGAGCGCATTCTTCGAGGACGGATTCGTACCGTCCAGGCCACGAAGAA
>JANOCR010000315.1:0-5381 GCA_031412355.1 Ilumatobacteraceae bacterium
GTCGATCCGCCGAAGGCCGACGTCGGTGCGACCTACATCGGCAGGGTTGTCAACGTCACCAAGTTTGGTGCGTTCGTCAACATCCTGCCGGGCCGCGACGGCCTGGTTCACATCTCCAAGTTGGGCAAGGGCAAGCGAATCAACAACGTCGAAGACGTGCTGACGCTTGGTCAGGAGATCGAGGTGATCGTCGAAGAGATCGACGAGAAGGGCAAGGTCAGCCTGACCCCCGGCGCCTCGTGGAACCCCTTCCCCAACGGTGAGGTGTCGGGCGCGGCCGCACCGGTCGCTACCGGCGATCCCGTCGCTGTCGGCGACCGTCCGGTCGCGGTCAGCTTCGACGATGCCTTCGATGCAGAACTCGCCGGCGAGCTCGGCGACCTCGGTCCCGGTGGCGAAGCCGGTGGCGGTGCAGGCGATCGTGGACCCGACCGAGGTGATCGCGGCCCGCGTCGTGATGATCGCGGTGGCGCTCGCAGCCGCGGCCCGCGCAGGCACCGCTGATCGAAGTCTCAGCTCTGTGTCAGCGCCTGGAACGACTGTCGTTCGATGCGCTGACACGGATCGCTGATCGAGGCAATCGATGACCGACCTGCGGATCACTCAACTCGACTCCGGCCTCACAGTGGCCACCGAACACGTGCCTGGCGCGTTGTCGGTGGCCACCGGTGTCTGGGTCGGGGTCGGTTCGCGCGACGAGCCAGCGGAGCTCAGTGGTGTCAGCCACTTCCTGGAGCACCTGTTGTTCAAGGGCACGCCAACGCGTACATCGCAGGAGATCTCCCGCTCGGTCGATCGCGTCGGCGGCGATTTCAATGCCTTCACTTCAAAGGAGTACACCGCGTACTACTGCCGGCTGCCGGCCCGCCATGCCGTGTTCGGCGTCGACCTGCTCGGTGATGTGCTGATACGTCCGGCGCTTCGAGAGACCGACGTCGACAGCGAACGACTGGTGATCCTCGAGGAGTTGGCGATGGACGACGACTCGCCCGACGATGTCGCCCATCGCGCCTTCGCCGCGCAGTTGTTCTCCGATCATCCGCTCGGACGCGAGACGGCCGGCGATCGCGCCACGGTGCAAGCCATCACCGCGGCCGACGTCCGTCAGTTCTTCGAAGCCAACTACCACGCCGGTTCGATGGTCGTCACGCTCGCCGGACCGATCGACCACGATGAATCACTGCGCCTGATCTCCGAGGCGTTCTCCAAGGTGCGTCCAACGGGCCACGTGCACACGCGGCAGGCACCCGAGGCGATCGGCGGTCACGATTCGATCGACGACGACACCGAGCAGATTCACATCGTGATGGGTGGCCGCTCGCTGGCTCGAGGTGACGACGATCGAGAAGCACTCGACGTCGTCAACCACGTCTTCGGCGGTGGGTTGTCGAGCCGGTTGTTCGAGGAGATCCGCGAGCGACGAGGCCTGGCCTACTCGGTGTACTCGGGTGTCTCGGCATACGCCGATAGCGGGGCGTTCCAGATGTATGCCGGTACCCAACCCGAACACGGCGACAACGTGATCGCACTGATGCGTGCCGAACTCGACCGTTTGGTCAGCGACGGCATCAGCGACGACGAACTCGAGATCGCCGTCGGCTACCTGACCGGCGCCTTCGAGCTCGGCCTCGAAGACACCGGCGCGCGGATGGCGCGTAACGGCGGCCAGTTGATCACCACCGGTTCGGTCCGGCCGATCGCCGACCAGGTTGCCCGCTGGGCGGCCGTCGACCAGACGGCAGTGAAGCGCACGATCGCCCGTGTCTTCACGAGCGACCCCATCGTGGTCACGGTCGGCCCCACCTCCTGACCGGACCCGGCTACGGTCAACGGGCATGGCGCAGATCAAAGTTGGTGTTGTCGGGGCCGGCGGGCGGATGGGGCGCCTGGTGTGCGCGGCCGTCGCACTTGATCCCGGCCTCGACCTTGTCGCGGCTGTGGCTCGAAGTTCGGTTGGCGAGACCCGCCATGGCGTCACCGTCACCGGCGACCTACGATCGCTCGCCGACGCTGCATGCGAGGTCGTCGTCGACTTCACGGTCGCCGATGCTGCCCGTGTGACGCTGCCGTGGCTGGCCATGCACGGTGTGCACGCCGTGGTCGGCACGACCGGATTCGACGACGCCGACATCGCCACCTTCCGCCAGGAGTTCAGTGGCAGCAACTGCGTGATCGCGTCGAACTTCGCGATCAGCGCGGTGTTGATGATGCGGTTTGCCGAGCTGGCTGCGCCGTACTTCGACAGCGCCGAGATCATCGAGCTCCATCACGACGGCAAGATCGACGCGCCATCGGGCACGGCGGTATCGACGGTGCAGCGCATGGCCGCGGCGTCGAGTGAGTGGACCGCGGATCCCACGCAGCACGAGTCCTATCCAGGTGCTCGAGGTGGCGCTGGGCCGTCAGGGATTCGGGTGCACTCGGTGCGCATGCGCGGCCTCGTCGCCCACCAAGAGGTCATCCTCGGCACACACGGTCAGACGCTGACGATCCGCCAGGACAGCTACGACAACGCCAGCTTCATGCCTGGCGTGATCCTGGCGTGCAAGCACGTCAGCGAGCACCCCGGCCTGACGCTGGGCCTGGATGCGATGCTCGGGATGTAAACCGGCGGTTCAGCCGAGTGGGTGATGTCTACCCGGAGCCCGCGCCGACGCACTAGCCGCGTCCACGGCGGAAGTTAGCGACGTTGGTGAGGACCACGATCACGACCGAAGCGATGATGATCGGAAGCTGGTATCGCTGCAGAAAATCGATCGTCGACTTGACCTCCGACTCGAACCGCTTGGCGAGCCACCACAGCAATGCCAGCCTGCCGGCGATACCGACGAGCAGCAGAGGCACGATGCGGCGCCAACGCGTGCGCACTGTCCCGCTGAGCACGAACACGATGTTGCTGCCGACGAAGATCGGGATCAGCACCCATTCGGCTGCGCGGTACTGCTGCTCGAACCGATCGACTGCTTCAGGGGTCATGCCAAGGAATCGCGAGAACCACCGAAGGGCGTGATCGCCGTAGGCCCGGCCGAGGAAGTGGCACACGGCTGCAGCCAAGGTCAGACGGGCGGTCGCGATCACCGCATACGTCACGGGGGAGATACCCGCACCCACTGCGCCGATCAGGTAGCGATTGCGCGACGACAACATGATCAGCTGTTCGGGCTGCGTCTTCACCCATCGGGCGAAGACGATGTTGGCGATGTTCGTGCACACGACCAGGCCGACGAAAACCGCGAGCAGGAACGGGCCGTACGCCGGCCGTTGGTGCGGCTCGATCTCCTCGTATGCCGCAGTCGTGTTCACGCGATGGCACCTTAAACCACCAGGATCGTTGCGGCTGTGCGGCCGTGGCCGGGGGGAATTGCGATCGCTGTCTGGACTACCGTGTCGGTCGCGGCGCTCCGCCGCCAGACGTGAACAACCGGAGACAATCACCCATGAAGAAGACACGACTGATCGCCGGCCTCTTGGCCGTCGGTCTGCTTGCCACGGCCTGTGGCGACGATACAGAGACCCCCGCTGCCGCCAGTACGCCGGCTGGCACGAACGATTGCAAGCCGATCAAGGCCGGAGTGCTCACCGTGGTCACCAGCCTGCCTGGGCCGAACTTCTGGGGCACCACCCAGGCCGAGGTCGATCCAGACGCGATCTCGAGTGGAATCGAGTACGACATGGCCAACATGATCGCCGACGGGTGTGGCCTGACGATGGAGTTCCGCAACGAGGGCTTCGACGCGATCGTTGCCGGACAGATCGATCCGACCAGCTACGACATCTTGCTGTCGCAGGTGACGATCACCGAGGATCGCGCCAAGGTCGTCGACTTCTCGCAGGGCTATTTCAAGAGCGACCAGGGCCTATTGGTCAACAAGGGAACCACCGTCGCCAGCTGGGACGACATGAAGGCGCTGACCATCGGTGTCCAGGCATCGACCACGGCCGAGTTCTACGTCACCTCAGGTGAGATTCCCGGTTGGCAACTCGACGACGTCAAGTCGTATCCCGACCTCGCCTCGGCGTACGCCGCACTGTCGGCGGGCCAGGTCGACGGGATCTTGATCGATACACCGATCAACCTCGGGCAGGCTGCCCAATCGGGCGGCAAGCAGGAGGTCGTCGCCCAGTTCGCGACCGGTGAGGAATACGGCGCGATCTACGGCAAGGGCAACGGCAAGAAGGCCATCTTCGACCCGATCATCCAGGGTCTGATCGACGACGGCACGATCAACGCGTTGATCGCCAAGTACCTCGGCGGTGACCCCTCGACGGTCCCATTCGTCGAAGTGCCCGTCGCCTGAGCCTGCATTGAACGATCTGGTCCCACCCGGTCCTGCCCCCATGCGGAGGGTGGGCCGGGTGCTGACCTATCGCAAGGCCTCGATCTTTGCCTTGTACTTTCCGCCGACCGGCGTGCCCTCGGTGGTGCACTCGATGCGCGCCACCCGTCTTGCCCGGGACGGCGAGATCGAGTCCGCTCGACGCGAGGGCGAGCGGGCCCGCGATTGGGCGTGGTATTCGGTGGGCATCGGGTTGTCGGTGTACAGCATCGGATTCATCGCCTGGCTGCTGCTCGCCAACAACCACGCCGTAGCACGCGTCTTTTTTGGTTGGGCCACTCTGACCGACGGAGCCGGCTGGAAGTCGCTGCTGAAGGGATTCTGGATCAACGTCCAAGTGTTCATGATGGCCGAGGCGATCGTCCTGGTGTGGGCGCTGGTGGTGGCGATCATGCGACTGTTGCCCGGGCCGGCGTGCCGACCGGTGCGCTTTCTGGCGACGGTCTACGTCGACGTCTTCCGTGGTGTCCCGTCGTTGCTGGTGATCTACATCGTGGGGCTCGGCCTTGCGCAGGCCAACGTGCCGATAGTCGGCGATTTTTCCGACATCCAGTACGCAATCATCGCTCTCAGCCTCACGTACGGCGCGTATGTGTCGGAGGTCTATCGCGCCGGTATCGAGTCGGTGCACTGGAGCCAGACAGCTGCAGCCCGATCGCTGGGGTTGACGTATTCGCAGACGATGCGTCACGTCGTGGTGCCGCAGGCTGTTCGCCGGGTGATTCCGCCTTTGCTCAATGACTTCATCGGCTTGCAGAAAGACACAGCGTTGATCAGCGTGCTTGGGGTGCTCGACGTAGTAAACCGTGCCCGATTCATCAACAACTCCAGAGGCACGCTGGCCGCGTACTCGATGTCGGCGCTGCTCTTTTTGCTGGTCACCATCCCGTTCACCCGCTGGCTCGACGGGTTGATCCGTCGCCAGCAGGCCAAGACCTTGGCTGGGCGGTAGCGCATGGCATTCCTCGAACTGCGCGACGTGCACAAGACCTTCGGCTCGAATCCGGTGCTGCGAGGCATAAATCTCGACGTCGATCTCCACCC
>JANOCR010000316.1:0-5230 GCA_031412355.1 Ilumatobacteraceae bacterium
ACGGGCACATCGCCGAGCCGCTCGTTGACGACGCGCAGCTGCTTGTCGTATGTGGACCAGGTGGTGACGCGCACACGGTGACGGGCCACGTGGTCAAGCCACCAGCGTGAGAGTTCGGTCAGGCTGGTATCGGCGTGGAAGCCGCCGGAGAGCGGTGCGAACTTCCCTGCCTCCAACTCGGCAGCGACGTGTCGGTCGCGAGACGCCTCAGCCGCGGCGCGCGTCCGGCCGGTCGGTCGTCCCGTTCTGCCGTCGGCCTTTCGCCACGGCGCGACCCAGACGTTGCGAGACTTGTCGAAGAACGGGTCCGGTTGACCGCGCTGCGCGCGGTTGACCACCATGAACGACCCGGTCGACGAGTCATCGACACGCTTGCCACGAGGAGCACGGGTCACGGGGCACGACAGGACCCTCCCTTCAATGCTGTACCCCACTCAAGCTAGCCCTTGATGCGTGACACTGAGACTTACACTGAGACTTACAGTCTGTGAACGTCCCTGGACGTCCACGCACCTCTCCGCACAAACTCCCAGTTCAGAGCCGCATCGGTGGTTGCACATGAACGTCCAGAGACGCTGTGGCGGAGGTGGACGGGAATCGAACCCGCCAGACGAGGATCGCTCGTCTCGGCCGCTTTGAAGGCGGTGGAGCCCACCAGGTGCCCAGACACCTCCGGGCCCGACGTTAGCGCGGGAAGTTCCGGCTGACGCGTTGGCATGAGGCGCGGCCGTCGATAGGTTCCGCCTCGACTTCCCCCAATTGGTAGCGCTCGGTTCGTTGGGGGTGGAGTCACGTGATTGTTTGTTGGGCCGCCAAGGGTGGCAGCGGTGCCACGGTCGTTGCGTGTGCATTGGCATTGGCCTCGGCACGCACTGAACCGGCGATGTTGATCGATCTCGGCGGCGACTGCGCGACCGCGCTGGGATTGCAGGAACCCGCCGGGCCCGGCATCGTCGACTGGTTGGCGTCGCCGACTGCCGGACCCGCCGACCTCGCCCGCTTGGCAGTGACGATCCGCGACGAGGTGCGCTTGATCCCCAGGGGCGACGCCGCACCACCCACCGACCAGTGGGCGCGCCTCGTGGCGGCTTTGCGTGGCACGGTCAACGTGATCATCGATGCCGGTACCGGTAGCCCTCCGCCGGAGCTGCACGATGCCGCAGAGCACTCGTTGCTGGTCACCCGGCCGTGCTTCATGTCGATCCATCGCGCCCGTCACCTCACGGTGCGTCCGACGGGTGTCGTGCTGGTTGACGAACCGGGCAGGGCACTGACGTCGGGCGATGTCGAGCACGCGCTGGGCGTCCCGGTGGTCGCCGAGGTGCGACTGGACCCTGCGGTGGCGCGCGCAGTAGACGCTGGGTTGCTGATCGCCCGGTTGCCCAAGTCGTTGATCCTGTCGCTGCGGATCGCTGCGTGATCGACGTCATTGCCGAACGCAGCCCACTGGGCGGCCTCGAGCGATGGCTCGCGGATCCGGCGATCGATGAAGTGATCGTCAACGGCGGCGGCGACGTGTGGATCGAGCGTGCCGGCGCGTTGCTTCGGGTTGCAACGATGAGCACGCCTGCCGTCACGACCGCCATCGAACACATCCTGCGCCCGATCGGGCGTCGGCTCGATCGCTCGAACCCGACAGTTGACGCTCGACTGCCCGACGGATCGCGGGTGTGCGCAGTGATCGAGCCGATCGCGGTCGACGGGCCATGCCTGACCATCCGCCGCTTCGCGTTCCGGCCACTGCCTCTGTCGGCCTTCACCACGCACGACGTGGCCGCGCTTTTGCATTCCATCGTGGCGACGCGATGCAACCTCTTGGTCAGCGGCGCCACGTCGTCGGGCAAGACCACGCTGCTGAACGCACTCGCCGCGTTGGTGCCGGCGACCGAACGGATCATCACCCTCGAAGACATCGCCGAGCTTCGACTGCCCCACCCACACGTGGTGCGGCTCGAGACGCGCCCGCTCACTGCAGAGGGAACGGGTGAGGTCACGCTTGCGAACCTGCTTCGCACGGCGCTGCGAATGCGACCCGACCGGATCGTGCTGGGTGAGGTGCGCGGTGCCGAGGCCGTGCAACTCGTGCAAGCGATGAACACTGGTCACGACGGCTCGATGGCCACCGTGCACGCCAACTCGGCCGTCGACGCCTTGGCCAGGGTGTGTTCGCTGGTGCTGCAAGAGGTTCCCGGTTGGCCGCTCGACGCAATCCACGACCAGGTCCGCAGGTCGATCGACGTCGTAATCCATGTCGGCAGAGCCATCGACAATCATCGGCAGGTGATCGAGGTGTGCGAGTCCGACCCTGCGGCCGACGGCGTGCGGCTGCGGCGACTGGCCGATCGGGCGATCGTGATCGCGTCACTTCAACGCGGCCGCCGATGACAACGGCCGCGCCGACGACGGTGATGGTCGGCCTGCTCGTCGTACTAGTCGCGATGCGTGCCGCGCGCTCGCTGCGGCCGCAGCCACGGCCTGCGCGACCCGGTGGTCGTTCGCGCCCGCAGCCCACCGACTATGCGTCGCTGCTCGATGCCATCGCCCGCCAGGTGCGCAGTGGTTCGAGCCTTACCAGCGCAGCGATCGACGAGATCGATCCCGCTTCGCCGCTCGGCGGAGTGGTCGACCGATTGGCAACAGGCGGTTCACTCGTCGAGGCGTTGGCCGGCGTGAGACCTCGCCACCCCGACCTGGCGCTGACCGTGCAGGCGCTGTCGGCAACTGCCCACCTCGGTGGCCCAATCGCGGCCACACTCGACGAAGCCGCTGGCGTGCTGCGCGAACGTGCCGCGGCACGATCCGAGCGCCGCGCTCATGCTTCGCAGGCGCGGCTCAGCGCCCGCGTGCTGACGATCGTCCCCCTGGTTTTCGCGGCCTGGAGCGCGGTCGCCAGCCAACGCACCCGCGACGTCTATGTCACGACCGTGGCCGGTGGGTTGTGCGCCGTGTGCGGTCTGGCCCTGAACTTCGTCGGCTGGCGTTGGATCAAGCGGATCATCGGCCCGGCATGATCGTGATCATCGGCTCACCGATGGTCGTCCTCCTGGTCGCACTGCGGTTGCGGCCGAGGCTGGCCGCACGAGCCGGCACCAACGCAGCCAGCCCTGCACGTCCGTGGCAATGGATGGTGGGCACCGGTGTCGTGGCGATCGCGACGTCACCCCTCCTCGGCATCGCCGCCGCGATCGGCGGCCTTGTGTGGCACCGCTGGGCGAGTGTCCGCCGCGAGGCACACGCGCAGCGTCAGATCTCGACCCGTTTCCCCGACGCGCTCGACCTGCTGGTGTTGTCGATCCGAGCCGGGTATCTGCCGGCGCAGGCCGTCGTCGAGATCGCGCCGTACCTGCCCGGGCAACTTCGTCCATCGTTCACGGCGGTCAGCGAAGCCATGCAACGCGGCGAACGCTTTGCGGACGCGCTCCTACAGTTGCGGGCGCGGCTCGGGCCGATCGCGCAACCGCTCGTCGACTCGTTGTCGGCGGCCGACCGCTACGGCCTGCCCCTCGCCCCGGTGCTCGAACGCCTGGCCTTCGAGGCCCGTCAGCAGCGTCGACGCGATGCCGACGCCACGGCGCGCGAGCTGCCCGTGCGGCTGGCCATGCCATTGGTGTTGTGCACACTCCCATCGTTCGTACTGCTGTCGATCGTTCCCTTGCTCCTCGGAGCCCTGTCGTCGCTGCACACGTAGGCGACCGAAGTCCACTTCCAAAGGGATCGGAGCTCACCATGAGAACATTGCTCGCACGGCTGCACTGCTGGTCAGCAGGCGGCGAGGACCGCGGCCAGGCGACCACCGAGTACGCCCTGGTCATGCTGGGCGCCGCAGTCATCGCCCTGCTAGTGGTCGGCTGGGCTACCAGCGGCGGAGGCGGGGGAAAGATCGGCAATCTCTTCGACCGAGTGATCGATGCGGTCACGGGCAAGCTGTGATCGCGATCGCGATCGCGGTCAGGCCGCCGTCGAGTTGGCGCTGTGCCTGCCGCTGCTGTTCGTGTTCCTGCTCGGCATCGTGCAACTGGTAGTGATCGTCCGCGACCAACTCGCCGTTCAACTCGCTGCTCGCGAGGCAGCGCGCGCGGCCAGCGTGGCGGCATCGTCCGCGGCGTCTGCCGATACTGCGGCCAATCGAGCCGTCACCCTTCGACCGTTGCTCGTCTCGACCGGCATTTCGATCGACACAGTCACTGTCACTGTCAGCCACGTGACTCGCACCGACGTGCCTTTGATCGGCGCGCTGCTGCCCGACATCACGGTCAACGCCGCGGCGACGATGGCGCTCGAACCGCCATGACCGTATCCTGCGACATGATGAACCTGTCGACGAGCACGATCGTGAGCGGCGCAGATGCCGTCATCAGCCTGTCGGGTGAGATTGACATGGCGACGATCCCGTTGCTGCACGACGCCTTGACCAAAGCCCTGTCTCACCACCCGGGTCGGCTGCTGGTGGTCGACCTCGATGGCGTCACGGTTCTCGACGACATCGGGCTCGGCGTGCTGATGGGTGCAGCCGGCCAGGCGCGTCAGACTGGGGCCGATCTTGTCGTGATATGCAACAACATGCGCCTGCGTGAACGGCTGGATCGAACCGGGTTCAGCCGCGCGGTCGATGTGCGCGACCGTTTGAAGGGGGACCGCTCGTGACGTTGGATGAGGTCGTCGAACTCGCCCGCCGCGAGCAGTTCCTCGCGGTCGTGGCCACGCTGCGCGCCGACCTGACGATTCAGTCGTCGCTGGTCAATGCCGGCGTTCTCGACCACCCGGTCACCGGCGAGCCCGTGCTGGCGTTCGTCACTTACGGCGCTGCAAAGCTGCGCAACATCAGGGCCAGACCCCATGTGGCCGTCACCTTTCGATCCGGCTGGTCGTGGGCGACGATCGAGGGCCAGGCCCACCTGATCGGCCCCGACGATCCGCATCCGCAGATCGATGCAGAGCGATACCGGGTGCTGCTGCGCGAAGTGTTCACAGCAGCGGGAGGACACCACGACGACTGGGATGCCTACGACCGCACAATGCTCGAGCAGGGTCGCGTAGCGGTGTGCGTTCCCCCAGCACGCATCTACAGCAACTGAGTCAGCAGCTCACACAGCGAAGATCTGCGCTTCATCGGCGAACGCTTTGAACTCCAAGGCGTTGCCGGCAGGGTCGTAGAAGAACATCGTCCACTGCTCGCCGGCCTCACCGGCGAATCGCACGTACGGCTCGATAACGAACGCCGTGCCGGCCG
>JANOCR010000317.1:0-19746 GCA_031412355.1 Ilumatobacteraceae bacterium
GCGCCGCGCCCGCGCGACGGCAGCATGGGAGCGTCCTGGTGGCTCTGGGGACGTCCGGGAACTCGCCACCTCAGCGGGAGCGCCGATCGTCGGCGGCCCTGTGCAGTGCTGCGCGTGACGAGGTCAGACGACATGAGCGGCCAGGATGGCCGCAACCCGGGTGGGTGATCGTCGCTCACAGCCGGCGAGACAAGCGCCAGCGACGAGCCGGAATGAGCGGAGCCACAGGACGTGGCGGAGCGAATCAACGTGTCAGAGTGGTCCTCTGTCGAACACGGCGTGGCCCTGTCGGCCGATCGTGGAAGAATGTGCTGATGGTGGTCGCAAAGGTCGAACTCGATGGGCGGTCGATCGATGTGGCGCGCCTCGCGGAGGTGTGCCGGCGATTCGGCATTGCCGAGTTAGCTGTTTTCGGGTCGGTTGCTCGGGGCGAGGGGCGTGACGACAGCGACGTTGATCTGCTGTATGTCCTGCAGGCGGGGGCGCGGCTCGGGTTTGCGATCGATGCACTCGAGGACGAGTTGGCAGCGGTGTTCGGTCGGCGCGTGGACCTGGTTGCGAGGAAGGCGTTGCATCCGCTGTTACGTGATGACGTCGAGCGGCAGGCGCGGACGTTGTATGCGGCGTGATCTGCTCCTGCTCGCTGAAATCCTCGAGGCGGGCGAGCGCATCATCGCTCTCGTGGCGGGCCTGGAGTCGGGATGTGGTGACGGGATGTGGTGACGGGATGCGCTGCTGTGGAACTTCACCGTTCTCGGGGAGGCGGTCGGCCAGTTGTCGGACGAGATCAAAGACCATCATCCAGAGATCGGTTGGAGCTCGCCCGTCCGGATGCGCAACCGCATCGTGCACGGCTATTGGTCGATCGACGTCGACATCCTCGTGACGACCGCACGAGACGATCTCGGCGGGTTCCTCGACGCCGTCCGGGCCCTACTCGATGCACGTCGATGGGCGCGGTGCCGCCCGACCGGCGACATGGTGGATGTGGTCAGATCGTTTCGATGCGCAGGCGAACTCGAACTGCGTCGGTGATCTTGCGCATGTGCGTCGGGTTGGAGGTGATGATCGCGTCTCGGCGACGGATCGCGCCATCGGCGACGGTGACGTCGACGATGTCGTCGTGAGCGGCTTTGCCGGCGAGGATGCCGACGGACTTCGCTTGTTGCTCACTCATGGATTCGACCGAGCACAGGGCAAGGAATCGCGCCAGGCTCGCTTGACGTGAGCCGCCCCTCCAGGCTTGGGCGAGTACGGGCGCCGGCACGGTTGGCGAGACCTCCTCAGCGAGGAAGCCGGCATGGAGGGCCCACATGCGTCGATCGTTGTGGTCGGCAGCGACGAGCGCGCCGGTGTCGTAGGTGACACCGTTCATCACGCCGACTTACGTGAGGGTGCGGAGCGGCGAAGTATCGCGCGGGCCCGAGCGAGTCCTTCGGCCAACTCATCCGCGGTGAGCGTTCCATTCTTTCGTTCCCACTCAGCGATGCCGCGCCTGCCGGCATCGAGACGTAGACGATGCGCCGCCGTGTCTGCCATCCACGCGCTGACGGTCGTGCCTTCTTGCGCAGCGGCGTGGTCGATTGCTTCGGCGAGGTCGGGTGGAAGTGAGATCGATCGCTTCTGACGGACAGCCATAGGCCACATGGTAGTACAGGTGGTAGGACAATCGGCATTGTAAGGTGCACAAGAGGTGCACGGGATCTGCGAGCACTCGGCACTACTGGAGCGCACTTGAGAGACTGCACGGACTGGAGCCGCAGACCACAGCACACTCCACGGACTGCAGGGCACCACAGACACACCAACTAGCGGTCTTAAACCCCCCTATACGAACGTATGTGCGGGTTCGAATCCCGCCCCGGGCACGCATCTACCTGGATAAACGTGTCAATTCGATCTGACGAACCCAAGAGCGAAAGAACTGACGCGCACGGAATGCGCACGACTATCGTGGCGCGTATGGCTCGAGGGTCGGTGTCTCGTCGCAGCGGGGGCTGGTGTTTCCGTCTCGACGCGGGCGTCGACGCTGTCACAGGGCATCGCCATCAGATCTCCCGGCAGGGATTCTCGACCAAACGCGAGGCCGTCGCTGCATTGAGCACGGCGCTGGATGGCGTGAACTCGACGAAGCCCGAAGCCGTCGTGGTAGGCGGTGTCGCGCTGCGCGACTATCTCGCGGAGTGGCTCGAGGGACAGCGTCACTACCTTCGCGCTTCCACCTTGCACAGCTATCGGATCGCCGTGGATCGCATCATCAGTCGTCTCGGCGACACCAACCTCGCTTCGCTGAGCCCGGCACAGGTGCAACTACTGCAAACCGGTCTGCTTGCCAACGGTGGACGAGAGGGCCGGCCGCTCGCTGAGAAAACGGTCGCCAACACTCACGTGGTCCTCCACAAAGCACTGGCCGATGCAGTGCGCCTCGGTTTGCTCGACCGCAACGTCGTTGCCGCTGTCGATCCACCGCGCGTGCCGCGTCCGCAGTTGTCGGTGTGGACCGTCGATCAACTCCGAGACTTCCTCAGCGTGGCGAGTTCGCATCGCTTGTTCGCGGCGTTCGTGTTGTTGGCTACCACCGGCATGCGTCGCAGCGAAGTACTCGGCCTGCGATGGTCTGACGTCGACTTCGACGATCGTTCAGTGTCGATCGTTCGCACTCTGACGGTGGTCGACGGTCGCCCGGTCGTGACTGCACCTAAGACGCGGGCGAGCCGCCGACTGGTCTACCTCGACACGCGCTCCATCGACATCCTCCAGTTGCACCACGACCGGTCAACGGTCGAGCGCGACGCCTACGTGTTCCAAACAATCGACGGCCAGCCGGTGAACCCGGCGTCGTTCAGCAACACTTTCGATCGACTCGTCGCCAGTAGCGGATTGCCGCGCATCCGCCTCCACGATCTTCGCCACACCTACGCAACACTCGCCCTGCGACTTGGAACCCACCCGGTGCTGCTCAGCGAGCGGCTCGGACATACCTCAATCGCTGTCACCATCGATCGCTACTCGCACGTGATCCCCAGCATCGACCGAAACGCCGCCGACGTCGTAGCCAACCGCATCCTGCCTCGACCAATTTGAACGCAGAGTCGACGACTGGCGGCAACCGAGCGGGGCGACGCGGTGCGGCGAGGACGCCTCTTGGGCGGTCATTTGTGCCGAGACGATTAGCAGCCCAAGGCGTAGTTCAAGGCTGAGCAAACTAGCTGCATCGTGGTGTCGTCCAGTTGTCCGACCCGATGCGTGAGCAGCGTCTGGGTCACGGTGTGCACGCCGTCGCAGTTGACGGCTGACTCTCGTTCGAGTCCGATCGTGCCGCGATCCAGCAAGACCTCGGCCCCGATGCCGCGGATGCTGGTGGTGATCTCGGCAACGGTGACGAGGGCGCGAACGTCGATGACCTCGGTGCGGGTGAGCACGAGCACCGGCCGACGCTTTCGGCCGACTTGCGCGATCCAGACTTCTCCTCGCGTCATTCGTCGCTCCAGGCCTCGGCCTCGGACCAGAACGCGTCCGCTTTCTCAGGCTTTTTCTGGTAGGCCGAGCGGTCGGCCTTGGCCAGTGCTTCGCGAACCGCAGCTGCGACTCCTTGTCGCGCGGCCAGGGAGATGTTGATGTCTAGTTGGCGGGCCTGATCTGCCAGCGCCTCATCAATAGTGAACGTCGTTCGTGTCGTCGTCATAGCATCAGATGCTAGCAGAGATAGCTATCGCCATAGTGGTACATCGACGCTAGCAGCTCTCTTCTCTCGCCCCCGGCGCTCTTGCCGCCGGATTCTCGAGCACAGACTCCTAAGCTCGTAGTGGTAGCGCAATTGCCATCCTGAAGGTGCACAAAGGGTGCACAGGATTCTCGAGTACTCGGCACTACTGGAGACCACTGGAGAGACGGCACGGACTGGCGCCGCAGACCAGAGCACACTGGACGGAATGGAGAGCACCATCGAGACACGAACTTGCGGTCTTATACCCTCTCTTCTTCGGGAGGTGCGGGTTCGAACCCCGCCCCGGGCACCGCTCAGGACGTGGACGTTCATTGCATGATGAGGGGCAGTGAAAGAGTGAACGTCGTGCCTCGTCCGAGTTCGGTGTCGAGGGTGATGTGGCCGTCGTGTGCTGTGGCGATGCTGGCTGCAATCGTCAGACCCAGGCCGGGGCCGACGCTTCACCCGTGCGAACGCTGTGAGCCGACAGCGTGCTGGATCTGGTGGCGAGGAACCCTCAGCCAAATGGCGACTGAACCCCCATCGTGCGGTTTCGCGGTGGGGGGCGAGCACCCACCTGTGACCGTGTGCTGGCCACCTTGTCGAGGCGCACGCCGATGCTTGAATGGTCATATGGGCGAGCTGTGGCTGCTTGTGTGTACCGGGGTGCACCTCGGCCGGCCGCCGCGTGATTCGGGCGCACAGCTCAGCGGGGCGCGGACGTGTGGGACGAGATTGATCGCATGACGGAACTGAACCCGGTGGGCCGGAGCGTTCCGCGGCGGCGGCGTCCCGTTGGCGGGCACGCCCTCCTGGTCGCCGCGCGGGGGATGGGCGGATGAGAGAGGCGGCGCGGTTCTACGCGTGGGCGCAGCTGCGATCGTCCTGGCACCGACGCGTCGCGCTCGTCGTCCTCCTCGGTGCGATCGGTGCCGTCTCGATCGGTTCCGCTGCCGGCGCCACGCGCACTCGCAGCGCGGTCGACCGGTTCCTCACCGAGCAACGAGCCTTCGACGTCCTTGTGTTCTGCCGAGCCCCTGAGCGCGACCGCGATGGTTTCGTGTGCGAGCAGGAGCTTCGCGATCTCGAGGAGATCGAGGACACCGCTCCGATCTTGGAGCTGTTCGGACAGCCATCGGTAGGCGGCCGGAACGCCGAGCCCGGCGATGCCTGCTTCGACGGACCAGGTGACGTCAAGCTCATCGTGTCTCCCGGTGGTCGCTTCGGCTCGGCGATCAACGAGCACCGATTCATCGTTGGACGTCCCGTCGATTCATCGCGCGCGGACGAGGTCGTCATCAGCCGCGACCTCGCCGAGCGCGTCGACGTCGGTGTCGGGGACACCATCGATTTTCGGCTTTTCGCCGGTGCCGACTGCATCGGCGACACCGCGGAGTGGAGGCCGCCGATGGCGCTCACTGTCGTGGGCATCGAGGTCTCGCCGTTCGAGGTACGGGCCGAGTCGGGCGAGTACCGGTCGTTCATCCATGCGACCCCGGCGCTGCTCACATCCGTCGGCGATCTTCCGGACACGGAGCTGATGGTCGCGGCGCGATTGCGTACCGGGATCGTGTTCGAGGACCTGCGCGGGCCCTTCGAGCGTCTCAACATCTCGATGGAAGCCCTCGACGAAGAGGGCCGGAAGTTCGCCGTCCCGCAGTCGCTGAACTCCGACAACCTGCAACGCTCCGTTCGCGCGCACGTCATCGCACTATGGCTGCTTGGCGCGCTCACCGCAGTTGCCGGGCTGGTCCTCGTCGGCCAAATGTTGAACCGCCAGATACGCGGGGAGGCGACGGAGTTCCGGGCGTTGCGCCACCTCGGTCTGACCCGGCGAGATCTGTCAGCGGTGGGGCTGGCCCACGTCCTCTCCGTCGTCCTGCCGGCAGCAATCTTGGCCGCGGTCGGCGGATACCTGACCTCGTCGCTCACTCCGCTCGGGATCGCCCGAATCGTCGAGGTCCAGCGGGGATTACGGGCCGAACCCATCGTGCTCGGCCTCGGCACCATCGTGATGATCCTCGGCCTCGTCGGCGTCGCGATCCCCTCGCTCGTGGCGGTGACGCGAGATCGAGTCGAGGCGGCCCCGGCGCCAAAGGGCCGGGCAGGGGCCCTGGCCCGCCGCCTGGGGGGTGGTCCGGTGACGACCACCGGCCTCCGCATGGCTTTTGAGCCACTGCGAGGACCCGGCGCCCCACCGCTGCGCACCGGATTCGGGATGATCCTGGCCGCAGTGGTTCTGCTCGTCGCGGCGACCGTGTTCGCCGGGTCGCTCACCCACCTACAGGGGTCCAAGCACCTCATCGGGTGGAACTGGGACGCTCTGTTGTTCGTCGAGGCCGAACCCGTCACCGATGCGCGCTTGCGCGAGGTCGTAGCGGCGACGCCCGGGGTTATCAGCGCGACATCGGGGACGATCTTCACGCCGATGCTTCTCCGCCTTGGCCCCGATGAGGTCTTCACGCCCACCGTCACCTTCGTCGGGGGACCGATCGGTCCGACAATGATCTCGGGTCGCGCTCCCTCCGGTCCGTCGGAGATCGTGCTGGGACGCGAGACCCTGGCGCGGCTCGGCTACCGAGAGGGCGACCGGATCCCCTTCCTCGCCACGACGGGCGAGTCCGACGATCTCGCCGATGGAGCGTTCCGCGGCGACCTGACCATCGTCGGGACCGCGGTGCTCCCCTTCGTCGGTGGCGCCGACCGGCTCGGCACCGGGGCCGCGATCGACTTCGAGTTCGTCCGAGCCCTGGCGCCCGAGGCGCAGGCCGGTGCCGTCTTCACGCGACTCGACGCAGGGGTGCGCGCCGACGACGTGGCGACAGCGGCCGCCGACGCGTTGGACGTCGACGCGGTCGGCAGCATCACCGAGGAGACCTTCGGACTCGATCGGACGTTGCGCGACGTAGTGCGGATCCGGAACCTTCCGATCGCGTTCGCCGTGATGCTGGCGCTACTGGCGGTCGGCGTCATGGCCCAGGTCGTCGCCGGCTCGACCAACGCCCGGCGTGAGGAGCTCGGCGTCCTGCGGGCGCTTGGCCTCCGACCCCGTCAGATCCGGGGAGCGATCATCGTGCAGGCGGTGGCCGTGAGCGGATCGGCGCTCCTCGTCGGGCTCCCGCTGGGCATCGTGCTCGGGAGGGGAGCTTGGCATACGTTCGCGCTCAGCCTCGGAACGAAGCCCGAAGTGAGCCTGGCGAGAGGCTGGCTCGCAGCGCTCGTCGTCGGCCTCCTCGTTCTCGCCGGCCTGCTCGGCCTGCTCGGCAGCGCCCGCCCGCGGCGGCAGCTCGCGTCCGCCCTTCGCCGGGAGTGACGGCAGACCCAACCCGAGGTCCACCGCGAGCGTCAACGCCGCGATCAGTTCAGCACCCGGCGGCGGAGCCGACGACCTGCCGGCTCGTCGGTGTCACCAGCATGACCGCTGATTAGTTTTGCTCGCTGGAGAGGTGCACAAAAGGTGCACAGGATTTGCGACTACTCGGCGATACCACGGCGAACCAGAAAGACTGGACGGACTGGAACCGCAAACCACAGCACACTCGAAGGACTGCAGAGCACCAAAGACACATCAACTAGCGGTCTTAAACCTCCTTGTCCGAAAGGACGTGTGGGTTCGAATCCCACCCCGGGCACCAGCCTTGAGCAGGCGATACGTGGTCGCGGCCGGTCGGCGACCGATCGCAACGGAGGTCGATGTGCACGAAATGTGCACAGAATGTTCAGCGTGGTTGCGGTGGTGGTCGAGTTCTCGTACCTGTTCATGCCGCTCGAACCGGCCCCGCGTCACCCGATTTCTTGCGGCTGGCCCCGGTGGAGGTCGCCGGGGCGTTTCGATCTGGAGTTCGAGCAGGTCGGCCAGCGCAGGGCTTGTCGATCCTCAGCTCGCCCGACTCCGTCACGCCGCGCTGGTACAGTCAGGGCATGGTCCGGACACTCGATCTCGCCCGGTGGGCTGGACGTTGGGTCGCGCTCGACGAGAACGATGAAGTGCAGGCCGATGCCGACACGCTCAAGGCGCTCATGGTGATCGTTGATGCCGACGGACTCGAGGGAGTCTCGATCATGCGTGCGCCGGCGCCGGGCGAGCCGGTGGTCTACGGGCTTGGCTGAGCCCTGGCTCTACACCTACACGGATTTCGGAGAGGGCCGGGGACGAAGTCCGCAGCCTGTTCTTCGAGCGGTGGTCGAAGTGTCGAGTCCGGGAGCGTCGGCCACGTTCCAAGCGGTTGTCGACACCGGCGGTCCCATCACTGTCATCGCCGCGGACATTCTCGACGGCGGTGGCGACCCGGTCGCCACGGGCAAGACGATGCTGCTCCGGCTCGGCGGGTCGACCAACGAGGTGCCGCTCTACGAAATGACGCTCGAGGTTCGCCCGCCGCACGGGTTCGCGCCCGATCGGCCGATCTCATGGCGAGGTGTTGTGGCAGTACTCGATCCATGGCCGATGCAGGGCACGGCAGTCTTGCTCGGTCAGACCGGCTTCCTCGATGCATTCACGGTGACGTTCGGTCCTGACGGATTCGCGCTCGAACCAGCTGCGGCGTTTCGCCAACGGTTTCCGTCGATCGATCCGAGTTGACCGTCTCACGGTGTACCGCCCCTTCTGTGGCCGACGATCGCGCTTGGCGTATCCCTCGTGGCGGCGAGGAGGGCAGATCGTTCGTCGAGGATGAAGTCCGTTCTGTATCGCGACACGAGTTCCGATCTGGTCAAGACCGGGGACGTCACCGTCCACATCGATCGACATTCGGTCTCGACGACGTACCAGCAGTCGTTGCCCACGTCGGCGAAGGACGCGCCCTCGGCAAAGTCGTAGTCACCGTGAGCTGAGCCGGTGCGAGGTTGAGCGATTCAGCGCTGTCGGCTCACTGCGTGTTCACATCGGGCAGGGCTGGAGATGGCGGTGAGCCGGCGTTTGGTGATGGCCGGGCGGACGATGAGGTGAACGTGATCCGCGGAGCGCAGCCCGCGAGCGCGTGTCATCATCGACTGATGAAGGCGTGCGAGATTCGCGCAGCGACCCCCGCTGACGCCGACGCAGTCGCGGAGTATCACGACCGCGGCTTCAGGAACACGCATTCGTCGCAGCTGCTCGCCGGTGAGTTCGAAACCTCGATCAGCTCGCGTGCTCGCGCCGATGCGCGATGATTGGGTCAGGTTTGTTCGATGGTGATCTTGGCGCTCACGGAGTCGGTGATCTTGCGGATGTGGGTGTGGTTGGAGGTCACGATCGCGTCGTGCCTACGGATCGCTCCTTCGACAACTGTGACGTCGACGATGTCGTCGTGGTTGGCCTTGCCAGCGAGGACGCCGACGAACTTCGCTTGTTGCTCGCTCATAGGTTCGAGCGTGCAGAGGGCCAGAAACCGCGCCAGGCTTGCCTGACGTGAGCCACCTCGCCACGCTTCGGCAAGAACCGGTGCAGGCACGATGGGAGAGACCTCCTCCGCAAGAAATCCGGCATGGAGTGCCCACATGCGTCGATCGTTGTGGTCGGCGGCGACGAGCGCGCCCGTGTCGTAAGTGACACCATTCATCACGCGGACTTCCGTGACGGTGTCGATCGGCGAAGGATCGCCCGCGCCCGAGCCAGTCCGTCGGCCAGTTCGTCAGCGGTGAGCATCCCGTTCTTTCGTTCCCATTCGGCGATCCCACCCCGGCCGGCATCAAGACGGAGACGGTGAGCGGCTGTGTCGGCGAGCCAGGCGCTGACCGTTGTGCCCTCTTGGGCAGCGGCTTGGTCGATTGCCTCGGCGAGGTCAGGCGGAAGGGAGATCGAGCGCTTTTGACGAACAGCCATGATCGTCATGGTAGTACAGGTGGTAGGACAATCAAGCTCGGCGAGCTGCACAAAAGGTGCACAGGATTTGCGAGCACTCAGCACTACTGCAGGGAACCAGAGAGACTCCACGGACTGAAGCCGCAGACCACAGCACACTGGACGGACTGGGGACCACCAGTGAGACGGCAAATGGCGGTCTTAAACCCCCCTATACGAACGTATGTGCGGGTTCGAATCCCGCCCCGGGCACGCATCTACCAGGAAATACGCCGGGTTTGTCTGAAGTCTGCCTGTTCGAATGGTCGGACGCACACGGAATGCGCACGACCATCCTAGAAAGCATGGCTCGAGGGTCAGTGTCGCGTCGCAGTGAGGTTGGTGTTTCCGTCTCGACGAGTGCGTCGATGCAGAGACAGGACACCGTCGTCAGATATCGCGACAGGGCTTCGCGACCAAACGGTACGCCGTCGCCGCATTGAACACGGCGCTCGCTGACGTGTAAGTGACAACACGTGAAGCAACAGCGGCGGGCGGTATTGCGCTGCGCGACTATCTCACCGACTGTCTCGAGCGGCAGCGTCCCTATTTTCGAGCATCGACGATGCACTCGACTGTGACCGTCGCTGATCGGTGACACCCCAACTGTGACTGACGCGCATCCGGCTTCGATCCTCCGTTGACGTCGATTCAGCAGCGCCGTACTCTGCGTTCGCCCACTTCGAAGGGCGTGACGGAACTGGGGGGTTCGCGGTGACCGAGATGGGTTCAGACAATCGAGTGTTCGAGGTTGAGCAACGCGGGATCGAGTTCGTACCGGAGTCGGAACGAACGATGAAACCCAGAGAGCTTGGGGTGTTTTGGGGAGGCTCCAGCCTTTACCCCTTCAACGTGTTCATCGGCGTGCTGATCTACAGCCTCGGGATGCCGTTGTGGTTGGCCATTCTCGTCACGGTCCTCGGCGCGGCTGCCAGCTATGCGCCGGTGGCGATCGCCTCGATCGCCGGGGCCCGGACAGGAATGCCCACACACACCACGCTCCGGGCGACGTTCGGCATTGATGGTCAGCGAGCCAACGCCGTGCTCGGCTGGCTCGTTGGCATCATTTACGAGGTCATCAACGTCACGGTAGGCGTGTACGCGGCGGTCGCCATCTTCGACGAATTGGGCTGGGACAACAGCGGTGATGGAGGCTTGGTCGTCGCGCTGATCCTGGTGTACGGCCTGTGCATCGTCCTGCCGCTGCTCGGCCACGCAACGATGGTGTTCGTCCAACGCTTCTTCAGCGTCGCTCTCGGCATCGCTGTTCTGTTGCTGTTCATCTCGCTTGTCGACAATCTCGACCTCGGCGCCAGAGCCGGGGAGGCGCTCGGCGGCAAAGCCACCTTGCAAGTCGTACTGATCGCCATCGGTATTGCCTGGGCGGGCGGCTATTCGTACATGATCGTTTCCCTCGACTACCCGCGGTACTTGCCCACGAACACGCCGTCGAGGGCGATCTTCTGGCAGGTGCTGGGAGGTTCGGTACTTGCTGCCGGATTCCTCGGTCTCGTCGGCACGATGATGGCTGCGCAGACCGAGGGCGGTTTCCTCGACCCCGTAGCCGGGGTCAAGCCGATCATCCCCTATTGGATCTACGTCATTTGGATCCTCGCTGCGATTGGCGGCTCGATTTCGAACAACGCGCTGACCTTGTACTCCGCCGGGCTCGCCGCGCAGGCCGCCGGCCTGCCGCTGAAGCGTTGGCAGGCGACGGTGGTCGACGGCATCGTGGCCATCGCCGGTCTGGTGTACGTGCTGTTCATCGACAACGGCAACTTCTTCGCCAACCTGAACTCTTACATCGTGTTGGCCATCGCATGGGTCGGGCCATTCGGCGCCGTCTATCTGCTCGACCTGTGGTGGCGGAACTGGCGCGTGAGGCCCGAGTACGTCCACGGCGGCAGCTCCAGTCCTTTCGCCGGCATCAGCGGCCCACGCCGGAGCGCCTGGATCGCCACCCTCGCCGGTATCGTCGCGGCGTTGTTGACCATCGCCTCACCGAAGTTCAACGGGCCGATCGCCAAGGCACTCGACACCGACCTGTCCTGGGCTGCGGGGCCCCTCGTGGCCGGCGGCGTCTACTGGGCGCTCGGCCGCAAACAGGTGGTCGCCGAAGCAGCACGGCACGCGGCCGGCTCGGAGCACAGCACTGTCTTGGCTCCGGACTGAGCGGTGGGGCCGATCGCGATTGTCACGGGCGCCGCCTCGGGCATCGGCGCGTCGTGCGCTCATGTACTCACCGGGCTGGGCTTCACCGTTGTCGGTCTTGATCTGCGCCAGGCGCCGGCATGCGCTCGCTCGATTGTCGTCGACGTTTCCGACGCCCAAGCAGTAGACGATGCGTTTGCGACCGTCGAGCGGGAACTCGGGCCGATCGATGCGGTCGTTGCTGCGGCGGGCTACTACGAGCGCATCGACATTCTTGATCTCGACGAATCAGCAGTCGACCGTATGGTCGCGGTTTTGATCGACGGAACGGCCAACGTGGGCCGATCGGCACTGCGTCGCATGCTTCCACGCGGTAGGGGTTCGATCTGCACCATCGGCTCCGAGCTTGGACTGTGCGGTGACGCCGATGCGGCTCACTATGCGGCTTGCAAGGGCGCCGTGCATGCCATGACCAAGACCATCGCCCGCGAGGCGGCGCCGCTTGGGGTGCGAGTGAATTGCGTAGCTCCTGGACCGACCGACACTCCGCTGATGACCACCGAGATGCGCGACCCGTCGTACATCGCTTCGCTGGTGTTGCAACGACTCGTCGAGCCCGGCGAGATCGCCCATATGGTCGCGTTCGTGCTCGACGCAGACGGCCACAACCTGGTAGGCCAGATCATCTCGCCGAATGCCGGGGCCGTCGTATGACCCGCAAGTTGACGGGCATTGCCGGCCGAGTCGCCATGGTCACGGGCGCCGGCCAGGGAATCGGCCGGGCCATCGCCGAACGGTTAGCCGCCGAAGGCGCACGAGTCGTCGTCAACGATCTAAACCCGGACACCGCCACCGAAGTGGCCGAGGTGATCGGCGGCATCGCCGTTCCGTTCGACTGCGCCGATCGCGCCGGCGTACAACGCGGCGTACAGGTCGCCGCCGAGACACTTGGACCGATCGAACTCTGCGTCGTCAATCATGCCTACATGAAGATGGCGCCGTTCGTCGACGAAGACCCGGTCGACTGGCAACGCACCATGGACGTCAATCTGAAGGGCGCGCTGTGGGTGCTGCAGACGACGGCCAGACCAATGGTTGCCGGCGGCTACGGGCGCATCGTATGCATCAGTTCGGAGTGGGGTATCACCGGCTGGCCTCAAGCGGGTGCCTACGCCACGTCGAAGGGCGGCATCATTTCTCTTGTGCGTTCGGCCGCGCGTGCGCTCGGCCCGCGTGGCGTCACCGTCAACGCCATCGCTCCTGGTGTGACGCTCACACCACAACTGCAAGTCGACGCCGACTCGGCCGGCATCTCGTACGACGAAATGGTCAACGTCTACGCCCGAGATGTGCCGCTCGGGCGCCTCGGCCGGCCAACCGACATTGCCGCCGTCGCCGCCTATCTTGTCTCGGAACCGGCCGGGGCTCTGGTCGGCCAGGTCATCAGTGCCAATGGAGGAAGCCTGACATGACGTCGATGTCGCCGACCGGAACGCCGGATCGCGCCCCCTACCCGTCCCCGGCCTTCCCGCCGGGTTGCCGAGCCGCCCTGTCATTGACCTTCGATGCCGATGCCGAGACAGCAGTGTTGGTCACCAAGCCGTCGGGGTGGAACGACGCCATGGCGATGACCCACCAAGCCTTCGGTCCCAAGGTCGGGATTCCACGGCTGATGAGAATCCTCGCCGAGGAGGATGTGCGGGCGACGTTCTTCGTGCCCGGCTGGACGGCGCGCCGATACCCGACCCTTGTCGCCACCTTGATGGAAGCGGGCCACGAGATCGGTCACCACTCCGACCTGCACATACCAGCGCCCCATATGACAAAGGACGAGGAGCGTCGCGACTTCGAACAGGCACTCAAAACCCTGCGATCACAGGGTGCGGATGTGCGCGGATATCGCGCGGCATGGTGGCAGGCCACGTGGCACACACTCGATCTGCTCGCCGAGCACGGCCTGACCTATGACTCGAGTTTGATGGACGATGATCGCCCCTATGTGCTGCGCATCGGCGAACACCGCCTCGCTGAGCTGCCGCCTCACTGGTCGTTGGACGACTGGGAGCAGTACGCGTTCTTACCCGATCCGATGATCGGCTCCAACATCGAGCCACCCTCGAAGGTGCTCGAGTTGTGGCGTTGCGAGCTCGACGCCCAGCGCAATGAGGGGGGACTGGTCGTCGGCACGATGCACCCGTTCCTGTCGGGTCGGGCGTCGCGCGCCGAGGTACTGCGCGAGATAATCGGCTACGCCCGGTCGTGCGGTGATGTTTGGATCGCGCCGCTCGGTGAGATCGCTGACGCAACGCTGGCGTCACCCCACATCGCCGAGCGTTTCCCTGACATCCCCGACCTCGCTTTGGGGCCGTACTATCCCGACATGGAGACACCATGAGCAACGACGACATCGATCACGTTCGAGGTGCAGCGAATCACCTGATCGAACGCTTCGGAGCGTTCGATGGTGACGGCTACTTCGCCTGCTTCGCGCCGGAGGCAACGTTCCTGTTCCACGCGACCAACCGGCTGCTCGGCTCCCGGGCAGAATACGAGCGGGAGTGGGCGAGCTGGGTCGACGCCGGCTTCGAGGTTGTGAGTTGCGCCACACATGATCAGCGGATCGACCTGGTCACCCCTGACGTCGCGGTGTTCACGCACCGCGTGCTCACCACAGTGGCCGATGCCGACGGCACTCACGACCTGGTCGAGCGAGAGAGCATCGTGTTTCGTCGCGAGCCCTCGGGAGCGTGGCTCGCTGTTCACGAACACCTCAGCCCCATGTCGTGAGCTGAACGAACTGGACGCTCGCTGCCGCTACCGCCTGGACTGCGGTCGAAGCACGTGCGAAACGAAAGCGGCGATCCCAACCGCGAGAGGAATTGCTCGCGGCGACGTTGGCAGTGATTGTAGAAAAGGGCTTGGCCGCGACGCAGATCAATGATGTCGCAGCTGCTGTCGACATCAGCCCAGCCGGTCTGCTCTATCACTTCGCGCTCCCAACAGGGTGTGCCCGTCAGGCCCGCTTCGGAATAGAGTGACCGCTCGATGACGCTGGAATTGATCGATCCCGACGACCTGCCCACACCGTCGAGCTACACCCACGTGGTCGCCGCGACCGGTAGGCGGCTAGTGTTCGTCGCCGGACAGGTGGCCGACGACGCGCAGGGTCATCTCGTCGGTGCCGGCGACCTGGCGGTCCAGGCCCGCCAGGCGTTCGCCAACGTCGCCCGCTGCCTCGCCGCTGCGGGAGCGCGACCCGAACAGGTGGCGAAGATCACGATCTACGTCGTACACCACCGGCCGGAGTATCTGCCCGACATCGAGGAGGCCCGGATCGCGGTGTTCGGCGACCACAAACCCGCCGACACCCTCTTGGGAGTGGAGGCTCTGGCCGAGCCGGACTACCTGATCGAGGTTGACGCGATCGCCGTCGTCGACTGAGGCGCTACGCACGACGCTGAGGTAGCCGGGAACTCCGTGCAACCCTGTGCCAGTGGTGACGGTTACATCGGCGTTTCGCGACAGTGCGAACAGCATCTTGAGCACCGCCCGTGCCGGGACACAGGTCGCACTCCGCTGGACTCCCGGCGATTACGACAACTGAATTCGACGCGTTCCCGGCGCGCTGGCGCGGAACTATGCAGTGCTCGGCTTGGGCCCGTTACGAGCGGGCCGACCCGGCATGGAGCGCGGGTTGTCGATCGGCGTTATGGGGTGGGGCCCGAGCAGCGCGCTGGTCCCAGCGCTCCGGCGCCGGTAATGCCTCTCTCGCTCGTTGCCAGCAGACCGTTGTTCTGCGCCCACCGCGTTGCTGTTGCTCGGGTCGAGGTTCCGATCTTGGTGTAGATGTTCTGGATGTGGCGATCGGCCGTCTTGGGGGAGATGAAAAGCCGCTCGGCAATTCTGCTGGTGGTGAGGCCGTCGGCGACGAGGCGCAGCACTTCGAGCTCTCGCTTCGAGAGCCCTGCCGGCCGTCGAGCGACTCGTGTTCGGCGGTCCTGGACCTCGTCGATGCGGGCTTGCGCGTAGATGGCGGCGTCGTCGAGGTCCATGGCCAGGCCCGTGGCAGCGATGGTCGCGGCCGTTGAGCCGAGCTTGGTCGACAGCCGCGTTCCGAGGTCGGTGAGCTCGGGGACGTGGTCGACCGCCGCGGGGATCTTCGCCAGCGCGGCGTGGAGCGTCAGTGCCGCGTCGGGCTCGTCGATCCGCTCGAAAAGGTGGGGCAGCGAGGCGAGCGTGATGATCAGTTGGGCGACGTTTCCTGCCCGGCGGAACGCTTCGATCGCGAGATCGAACTCGACCAGTGCCGGGTCGGGCTGTCCCATCGCCGTGTGGAGCCGGGCGGCGTCGCGGGCAATGAAGCCGCGGAAGAAGTCGACCCCGTCCTCTTCGACGACCGCGAGCCCTTGCTCCCACGCCGACAGGGCGCGGGTCGGGTCGACCTTGGCCAGGGTCATGCCTGCGGTCCACAAGGCGTACGCCACCCAGAACGGGTTCGCAACCTCGCGTGCTGCAGCCACGGCGCCGTCGACGAGGTCCAGCGCCTCGTCAACGCGACCGCTGGACTGGAGTCCGTCGACCAAGGCGGGGCGAGCGAACGCGAGTGATGCGCCGCCGTAGCCGTCGGCGATGGCGGCGAACTCGACGTAGCGGTCCAGTCGCCCTGCGTACACGTTGGCCAACGCAGCAATGAACGCGGACAAGCCGGGCTCGCACGACTCGTAAGCGGGATCGTGCTCCAATCGCATCGCGTGTTCGGCGTGGGCGGCGGCGGTGACCGGACGGCCTACGAAGCAGGAATAGCCGCACGCGCACAGCAGCCGGGGAAGGCGGGCGAGGTCCGCGGCGATCGCCGCATCGACCAGACTCTCGGCCCAGGCGATCGGCTCGAATATGTTGGCGCTGGTCCCGATGAGACTGGCGTGTGCTGCGACGTCGACCGCCGTCGCAAGGTCACGATCAGCAGACCATCGGTAGGCGGCACGGAGATCGGCGAGCTGCGATCGCGTCCAGCCGACCGCACCCGACCAGCCGGGACCGTTGTGGATCGCCCACTGACCGGCGACCGCGTCTGCGAACCATCGCGCATGCTGGTCGCGGGAGTGAGCGAGACGATCCGATGCAACGAGTTCGTCGATCCCGAACTGGCGGATGGTTTCGAGAAGGCGGTAGCGCAGCCGACCGTCGCCATGGTCGGCGACGACGAGCGACGACCGGACCAGGCGATCGAACGCTCGCAGCACCACCAGGTCGTCGGCGTCGCCGTAGACACCGATGAACGCGTTCAGGTCGAACGCACCGGCGAACACAGCGGCTCGCGCCAGCACGTCTCGTTCGGCCTCGTCGAGTAGGTCATAGGACCACCGCACCAACTCGGTCAACGATTGCTGACGACGCGGCGCACCCCCGACCCCCTCGAGGAGGCGGAACCGATCGTCGAGGCGGTCACGGACGTCGGTGACACTCATGCCGGCCATGCGGGCGGCGGCGAGCTCGATCCCCAAGGGCAGGCCATCGAGGCGCTGGCAGATCTCCAGCACTGCAGGCGCGGTCGCCGGATGGTCGTCGAGGGAGAAGTTCGGCCGCACCGACCTGGCCCGCTCGACGAACAATGCCACTGCGGGAGAGAGCGGATCATCCACCGTCAGCGGGAGAACCGGCACCCCATGTTCGCCTCGCGCGTGGAGCGGCTCTCGTGAGGTCGCCAGGATCCGCGGCCCGACCGTTGCCTCGAGCAGTTGCTCTGCGAGGTCGGAGGCCATCCTCAGAACGTGCTCGCAGTTGTCGAGGATGAGCAGGAGATCCTTCCGGGACAGCGTGTCGATCAGCGTCTGCTTGATCGGCGTGTCGGCCTGAGGACTGACACCAAGGGTGCTCGCAATCGCGTCGGGTACCGCTTCTGCATCACTGACCGCAGCGAGGTCCACGAACCACACGCCGTCACGAAAGCGGGGCCCGATCATGTCGGCGACCTCGACCGCGAGACTGGTCTTGCCAACCCCGCCGGCACCGGTGAGCGTGACCAGACGGTGCTCACCGACCCACTCACCGATGCGACCGAGCTCTTCAACGCGCCCGATCAGCGGGGTCGGTCGGATCGGAAGATTCGACCGGGCTGGCTCGATCACCCGCAACGGCGCAAACGTGCCGCCACCCACCTGGAACAGCCGGAGTGGTTCGGCAACGTCGCGGAGGTGACAGACACCGAGATCGGCCAAATCCGTCGGTGCCGCTGCGGAGCGCACCGAATCGGTGATCAACACCTGACCGCCGTGCCCGGCCGCCTCCACACGCGCGGCCGTGTTCACAACCGGCCCCAAGTAGTCACCGTCGCGCTCCTCGGCCTCCCCGAGATGCAACCCCATCCGAACCCTCAACGACGGACCCGGCCACGTTGCACCATCAAGCGCGAGTTGCGCCTCGGTCGCAGCGCGCACGGCATCGGACGCCCGACCGAACGCCGCCGCGAACGAGTCGCCGGCAGTCGCGAACACATAGCCACCGTTGCCCTCGATCGCAGCGCGAAGAATCGTGTCGTGCACTCGCAGCGACGCTGCCATCGCATCGCTGTCAGCAGCCCACAACCGCGTCGACCCCTCGACATCGGTGAAAAGGAACGTCACCGTGCCCGACGGCAGCGTCCCCGACCCGTCCCCGCTCCCCGACATCCACCCAGCTTGCCAGCTCCGTACGACGAGCGCGCACGCATCGCAATCGCCATCGGTTCGACCTCCCCACGGAGTCTCGCCGGCGAAATGGGGAGATCTCCTGATGCGAGCTGGCGGCGATTCCCCGATGATCGAACTCATCACCACCAACCCACTCACAAGGAGAGCGGAACATGAGCGAGACCATGACCAACGCCGACGTCGTCCGACGCGGCTACCAGGCCTTCAACGAAGCCGACATCGACACGATCCGGCGTCTCTGGCGCGACGACGCCACCTGGACAACGCCTGGCGAGAGCACCGTCGCCGGTACCGCACGAGGCATCGACGCAGTCATCGCCCAGTACGGCCGCTACGGCGGCGAGACCAACGGAACCTTCCAGGCCCAGCTGCACGACGTCTTCGAGGCCGACGACGGGCGGGTCGTCGGCCTGCACCGCAACGTCGGCGAACGCAACGGCAAGCAGCTCGACACGATGTGCTGCATCGTGGTCGAGGTCGAAGGCGGTCAAGTCAAGTCCGGCGTCGAGTACTTCTTCGACCTGCACAACTGGGACCAATTCTGGTCCTGAGCAACCCGCCGCAGATCTGGGAGCCGGCAGCACACCGCGCCTAGCCCCGCGGCCCGGGCGGCGAGTCGGCGCAGTGGAGATGCCGTGGCCGCGTTCGTCGCTTGTGTCAGGTCGTGTCGGCCGCGTCGGGGTGGGGCACCGAACGAACGGTGAGGCCGTCGATGCCCTGGAAGTCTGCGGGGTTGACGGTGTACAGCGGGAGTTCGTTGGACAAAGCCACGGCGGCAATCAACGCGTCGTACGCCCTCGCCACCGGCTTGCGGCCGGCTTGCCGGAGGTTGGCGGCGACCCCACCGAATCGGCGGGCAGCGGCGGCGTCGAACGGCAGGGCCCGGAACGACGACTCGGCGAGCTGCAGGTGGGCCTGGCGAACGGCGCGTTCACGCTGGTCCTCGGTGACGAGTGGACCGACCGACAGTTCGGCGAGGGTGATCGCGGTGATCTCCGGATGCTCCGGGAGTGCCGATGGCTCGGCGAGCCTGTCAAGGAGGATCACCGTGTTCGTGTCGAGGATTCCCCGGACATCGGCATGAGCGGCTCGCCGAGGATGCGAGCGGCTCACAGCGACGCGTCCAACACTCGATCGACGTCGGCTCGAAATGCGGCGACGTCCATCGGTGGCAGGCTGCGCCACCGGGTGAGCAGCGATGCGGCGTCGAGGCCCTCGGGTGGCAGTGGCACCAACTCAGCGACGGGCACGCCCGAGCGTGTGATGACGACGGTCTCGCCCGAGAGCACGCGGTCGATGACCTCGCCGCCGTGGTTGCGGAGATCCCGGATGGTCACGTCACTCATAGATGGACTGTATCACGCGTGAGACACCAGGGG
>JANOCR010000318.1:0-9241 GCA_031412355.1 Ilumatobacteraceae bacterium
GCGCGACCCGATGTGAAGACTCGTGCCAAGTTCTGGAATGCGCGCCAGCCGACCCTGGTCACCTACGCCCTCATCGGTATCAACATCGCCGTGTACATGTGGACCGCCACCTCCAGACAAAGCGAGCAGGACCTCGCTGTGGCAAAGTTCTTCCTCGAGCAAGGCGAGTACTACCGGCTGGTGACATCAGGCTTCTTGCACTTCAGCGTGCTGCACGTCGGCCTCAACATGCTGCTGTTGTTCCAACTCGGCCAGCTCCTCGAACCGGCCATCGGGCGCGTGCGATTCGCGTTGTTGTACTTCGCCAGCCTGCTCGCGGGTTCGTTCGGCGCAGTCCTGGTGCAGCCGAACGGCCTCACTGGAGGCGCGTCCGGCGCCGTCTTCGGGTTGATGGCCGCTGCGGCAATAGGGCTCCACCGGCGCGGCGTAAACGTCTTCCAAACCGGGATCGGCACGGTCCTGATCATCAACCTGGTGATCACCTTCACCGTTCCCAACATCTCCATCGGTGGCCACCTCGGCGGCGCTGTCGGCGGGGCGATCTGCGGGTACGTGATCTTGGCCCCAGGCCACGCGGCATTGCCGAAATGGGCGTCATACGCCGCGCCCCTCGCGATCGTGCTGGTCGCCGTCGTCGGCAGCGTGGTGATCGCCGCCTGACGACACCATCCGGGTAACCGTGCAACACCCTTTTGCGATGATGCAGCTATGACGAAGCGTCAGGCCGAAAGTGCCACCCCCGAGCAGCTCACACTGCTGGCAGTCTCCGATCTGCCCATCCAATTCCGGCTCGATCAGCGAACCCGCGAACGCGGACTCGCCCACATTGCGGCGATCCGCCGCCAACTCGCCGCCAAGGCCTCCGGCGGCTTGGTCGCGACCAGCGACTACGACACTCACCACCAGGCAGCATGAGCCGGCCCGTTCAGGCTGCGTTGGGTGCCAGCGATGTCACGGCATCCCAGTGCTTCAAGTCGGGGTCAAGCGGCAAGATCGCCAGCGAGGTCGTGGTGACACCGTTGTCGAAGTACGACTGGATCGCGGCACGGCACGCGGCAGGCGAGCCGTGCACGACCAATTCGTCGACCAGGGTGTCGGGTATCGCCGCCAACGCCGCTTTGCGGTCGCCCGACTGCCAGGCGTCCCACATCGGCCGCAGTTGCTCGCCTCGGCCCAGCCAATCGTGGAACGCGGCATACACAGGAACGTTCAAGTATGCGGCGATCGCGAACCGCGCGGCCTGACGCACAACGGCAGTGTTCTCGCTGGGGCACACGAAGATTCGACAGACGATCTCCCTGTCGTCGCCGCCCGCTTCATCGCGCACCACGCCGGCCACCTTGATCACATCGGTCGGCGACAGCCAGTTGATGATCGCTCCGTCGGCCTCTCGGGCGGCCAAGCGCAACATTCCCTCGCGCAACGCCGCTACCAGAATCGGGGGCTTGTGCTCGGGGCGCACCCCCAGCCGAAAGCCTTGCACTTCGAAGGTGTCGTATGTCTTCGAGACCTTCTCGCCCTCGAAGGCGTCGCGTAGGAATCGCACGACATCGCGCACCTTCTTGTACGGCTCCACGAAGGGAACACCGTTCCAACGCTCGACGATCACATTGCTGCTCGACCCGATCCCGATCGCAAACCGGCCCGGCGCAGCATCCGCCAGCGAAGCAACGCACTGAGCAAAACATGCCGGCGAGCGGGTGAAGGCCGGGATGATGGCCGTGCCGAGGCGAAGACGGGGCTCCCAGGCCGCCGCGAGCGCCAGCGGGGTGAACCCGTCGGCGCCATCGGATTCCGCCGACCAGATGTCTGTGTAGCCGAGGTCTACGAGTTCGCTGAGCTTCTCGCGGTGGCTGTGCAACGGCCCCGGCAATGGCACCGTCAGGCCCGGTCTGATCGGAAGCGCCATGTCGTGTCTCCTTTGTCTTTCAGCGTCGTCAGAATGCGAGCGCCGGCTCGACACCGGCGAGCCGGTACAGATTGACATAGCCCGCCCCCTCCCCCGACAACGATCGCAGGGTCGTAGCACCAAGGTGCCGTTGCTGATGTCCTACCGGCGTGACAAGATGCGCGCGTGAGCACACACGTCGCGGATGAGCCGCGCACGGGCTCGGCGGCGCCTCTGCAGACAACGGTGTTCGAAACCGATGCCCAGCTGAAGAAACACCTCGACCGCACCCCCGCGTCGATCAAGCAACTGATCATCCGCTTCAGCATCGGCGCGGTTGCAGCGCTCACACTGGTCAGCATGTTCACCGCGTTCGCCAGTCGCCGAATCGGCACCGAACAGGCGATTGCAGAGGCGCGAAAGGTCACCACGACCATTGCCAAAGGCGTCATCGAAACCAATGCGGACGACAAGTTGATCGCCGGCGACCCAGCAGAGCTTGCTCGCTTCGACCGAATCGTGAGATCGCCGGCGGTGCTCAGCGGCTCGTTGATCCGGGTGAAGTTGTGGACAGCGTCCGGGAAGATCTTCTACTCCGACGAGCCAAAGCTGGTCGGCCAGGTCTTTGCTCTCGACGACGACAAGTCCGAGATGTTCGCCACCAACGACACCGAACCCAAGGCCGAGGTCAGCGACCTCTCCGCGCCGGAGAACGCCTTCGAGACCGACAACAAGTTGCTCGAGGTGTACCAACTGACCCAGACCATGCAGGGCACGCCGGTGATCTTCGAGGCGTACTTCCGCTACAGCGGGGTCACCAGCGTTGGGCGCGACCTGTGGAAGCAATTCGCTCCTATCGCCATCGGCTCGTTGATCGCGCTCGAGTTGATCCAGGTCCCCATCTTCATCACCCTTGCCCGGCGGCTGCGGGCCGCACAACTGCAGCGCGAGCGCTTGTTGCGGCATGCAATCCAAGCGTCGGAGGCCGAACGTCGTCGCATCGCCAGCGATCTGCACGACGGTGTGGTGCAAGAGCTCATCGGAGTATCCCTGAGCCTCGCCGCGGCGAGCCGCAGTGACACCATCGAGGCACCGAAGATGGGTGAAGCATCGGCCAGCATCCGCAGCAGCATCAAATCGTTGCGATCGTTGCTCGTTGAGATCTACCCGCCGAACCTGCACGAGGAAGGGCTCGAGTTCGCCCTCGGCGACCTGCTGGTCGGTGTCTCCAACCGCGGCATTGCGGTGAAGCTGGATGTCGATCTCGCCAAAGCCGAACTATCCGCCGATACCGTCGGCCTCATGTACCGAAGTGCACAAGAGGCGCTTCGCAACGTCGTCAGTCATTCCGGTGCCGACAGCGTTCGCGTGGTCGCTCGGGTGACCGGCGCCGAGGCGCGCGTGATGGTCGACGACAACGGCCGTGGTTTCACACCGGGACAGATCGAGGGCAAGACCGGTGACGGTCACTTCGGTTTGCGCGCTCTTGCCGGATTGATCGCCGAGGCCGGCGGCAAGCTGTCAGTGCTGTCTGCGCCCGGCGCGGGCACTCGGTTCGAGGTCCGGTTGCCCGTGCAGACCGGTGAGCCATTGTGATCCGGCTTGCGGTCGTCGACGATCATGTGATCGTTCGCAACGGCCTCGAGCAGCTGCTGGCCACCACCGACGACATCGAACTGGTTGGCATGGCCTCGAACGGCCTCGAGGCCCTCGACCTGGTGGCCGAACTGCAGCCCGATGTGGTGCTGATGGATCTGTCGATGCCCGAGATGGACGGGGTCGAGGCCACCAAGCGGATCGTCGCCGAGCACCCCACGGTGCGCGTGCTAGTGCTGACATCGTTCAGCGATCAGACCCGCATCATGGATGCACTACGTGCCGGGGCGGAGGGCTACCTGCTGAAGCACTCCGAACCCGACGAGATCGCCGCGGCGATTCGAGCGGTCTACGAGGGCGGATCACCGCTGGATCCAAAAGCAGCGCGGGTGCTGCTGGACTCGCGACGCACCTCGGCCGACTCTGACACGCTCACCGATCGCGAGCGCGAGGTGTTGCTGCTCGTACGCGGCGGTCTGGCGAACAAACAGATCGCCCGCCAACTCGGCATCAGCGAGCGCACGGTGAAGGCTCACTTGACCAACGTCTTCCAGCGGCTCGGTGTCACCGATCGCACACAGGCAGCCCTGTGGGCCAGCGAACATCTCGCCTGAACAGCGGCACCTGAAGATGCGTTACTGACCGGAGGTCAGGGTGTACCCGGGTTGCCGCCATCGCCGCCCTTGCCGCTGTTTTCGCCGCTGCCACTCGACGAATCAGACGTGTCGGGACCTGCGTTCGTCGTCGTCGTCGAGTCACCGTTGGTGGGCGAAATGGAGCTCGACGTATCGCTCGGATCATCGGCGATCGTGGTGCCCGGACCCGGATCGCTCGACGGATCGGCCGCGATGGTCGTGCCAGTCGCCGGCGTCTTGCCGCTTCCAGAGCCGTTGTCGGCGACCGGGATGCCCGGGACCTCCCCAGATGAGGAGTCCGAGGGAGCTGTCTGATCTGTGATCGATGGCTGGGTAGTGTCGACAACCGTCTCTATCGCCGCGGTTTCAAGCCCCTCGGTAGATTCGGTAGATCTAGAGCCGTGTTCGGTCGTTACAGGCGTATCGACTCTCGGATTTTCCCACACTGATCGCGTGGTCGGCGCGCCGAGCGAGGGAAAGAGCGTCTCACGCACTGTCCACGCCCCAGCAGTGCCTCCGACAGCCGTGCAGCAGTACAACAACCAGCCGACCAACGCCTTGGTGCGACGCCGGGTGCGGCGCGGGGCGTCGGCGCCGCGCAACACGCTGCGAATGGAGACGCGATCACCGACGCGACCAGACGAGCCCTTGATCATCGGTTGAAGCCCGGCACCGCTGCCGTGGCCCCGTTCGAGCCAGTCCTGATCGCCCACGTCGTTCAGTGTGATGCTGGTTCGGCGCGATAAACAACGGTACAAAGGTAGTACGACTAGCAGGTACTCGCAGGTCAGAGGCTGTCGAGCGTCACTCTGCGGCCACCGGCGCTCATCGCCCGGGCGGTACAGTGCCCGACATGGGGGAAACACCATGGCAGGGCGACGCGTGCTCGCTGGTCGAAGAGTTCCGACGCGGGCGGCGATCGCCGCTTGAGGAACTGCAGGCAACGTACGCGGCCATCGACAACAGTGGCCTCAACGCCTTCTGCTATCTGCCTCGTGACCAGGCCGAACGCGCTGCGGCTGCGGCCGATCTCGGCAAGCCGTTCGGTGGAGTGCCCATCGGCGTCAAAGAGCTCACCCAGGTTGCAAGCTGGCCCGACACCCACGCGTCGGTGCCGTTTGCCGACGACGTGGCCGGCTTCACCAGCGTGATGGTGCAACGAGTCCGGGACGTGGGTGGAGCCATTCTGGCCGGGCAAACCACGGCCAGCGAGTTCGGCGGGGTCAACCTGACGCGGTCGTTGCTGCACGGCACCACTCACAATCCGTGGCAGCACGGCCGTACTCCGGGAGGAAGTTCCGGAGGCACAGCCGCCGCAGTGGCCGGTGGTCTGGTCACGATCGCCACCGGCGGCGACGGCGGCGGGTCGATACGAATTCCGGCCGGGTTCACCGGTCTGGTCGGCTTGAAAGCAACGATCGGGCGCATCCCGCGCGGACCCCATGCCGAGTACGGCAACCTCACGGTCACCATCGGATGCCTGTCTCGGTCTGTGCGCGACACCGCTCGATGGTTCGACGTGTGCAACGGCTACGACGGCCGCGACCCATTGAGCCTGCCGCGCGTACAGGGCTGGGAGGAGGGCCTCGGCCGAAATCTCCACGCGCTGCGGGATGCACGCGTCGCCGTGGTCCCGACGTGGGGCAACGCAACCGTCTCGCCCGTCATGTGGGATCTGCTCGACGAGGCCGCCAATGCAATCGTCAGCGACAACCAGATGAGCCGTCGCGACGACATCGATACCAAGCTGCCCAACATGGGTGCAGCGTGGTCGATCAGCGGGATGATTGCCACTGAGGCCAAACTCGGCGACCGGTGGCCGGACTGCGCCGACCAACTCACACCGGAGATCCGCTACGCGATGCAGCAAACGCAGGGCATGTACGGCTCGGAAGCCAGAGCCAAGATCGAACGTCGACGCATCGAACTCAACGAAGCAATGGCTCGCATCTTCGACCCTGTCGACGGCGTCGACTTCGTGATCACAGCGTCGAACCCCGACGTCGCCTTCGACGCCGACGGACCGCTGCCCTCGGTGTTCGGCGGAGTCGATGCCGGCGCCAAGAACAACGGACGGTTGACCTTCCCGGCCAACCTGTACGGCAACCCGGCGATCTCGATACCGGTCGGCACCCTCGATGGATTGCCCATCGGGCTGCAGATCGTCGGCCGTCACTACAGCGAAGAGTTGCTGCTCGACCTGGCGTTGTCGGTCGAGCGCTCCCGGCCGTGGCCGATGGTCGCGCCCGGTTCGCCACGGTGACAGAAGCCAAGCCGACAACGACGCGGCTCGACCGTCAGCAACGCTTGCTGGCGATCGGCTTGGTGCTGGGGGTCACGATGGTGGCCTTCGAGATCACCGCGGTGATCACCGCGCTGCCGACGATCACCGACGAACTCCGCGGCGACTCGTTGTACGGCGTGGCCCTGGCCTGTTACACGCTGGCCAACCTGGTCTCCCTGGTGGTGACCGGCGAACTGACCGACCGCTATGGGCCCGCCAAGCCCTACCTGGCCAGCCTCGTCGTGTTTGGTGCCGGCCTCGTCGTGGCCGCGACAGCGACGAGCATGACCATGGTGGTGGTCGGCCGCACGTTGCAGGGCGCGGGTACGGGCGGGTTGGCGCCCATCGCCTACGTCCTGGTGAAGCGGGCATTTCCCGCCGATCGGCAGCCGGGGATGTACGCCTACCTGTCGGCCGGATGGGTGTTACCCAGTCTGATCGCCCCGGCGATTGCCGGAACGATCACCGATCACCTCGGGTGGAGGTGGGTGTTCTGGCTGTTGTTGCCGCTGATTCCCGTGGTGGTCGTCATCACGGTTCGACCGATGCGTGGCTACGCGTGGGCAGGCACGAACGTGGTGCGCCATTCGCGGATTGGTGCCGCCGTCTTGGCTGCCGCAGGCATCGGTGCGTTCGTCACCTCGTTGCAATTCGATGATCCCTTGGCGGCGGTCGGTGGCGCAGCCGCCGGGTTGATGATCGGGCTGCCGAGCCTCCGTCGCCTTCTTCCGGCCGGCGTGCATCGTGCCGTTCGTGGCCTGCCTGCGGTGGTGCTGTGTCGAGTGATCGCCACTGCCGCGTTCTTGGGAGCCGACAGTTTCATCCCGCTCGCTGCCGATCGAATCCACGGCTCGTCGCCCACTGTGCAGGGAATGGTGATCATCGGCGCTTCGCTGACGTGGGCGTTCGGGCAATGGTTCGTATCGCGTCACCCGGATCTCGATCCGCGCCGCGCCGTCCGTTGGGGATTTGCCACGATGGCGCTGGGCCTAGCGGCCAGCGTGCCGGTGCTGGCCGGTGACTGGCCGTTGTGGGCAACGTTCGTCACCTGGGCGATCGGCGGCTTCGGCATGGGCCTGCTGTTCAATCCAACAACGGTCACAGCCATGTCACATGCGCAGGAAGGGGCCGAGGGACTAGTCAGCAGCCAGGTCAACCTGGCCGACGCCATCGGGTTCTCGATGATGGGTGGAGTCGGCGGGGCGATGGTGGCGATCTCGGATCGCACCAGCCTGCCACTGGCCGGCGCACTGGGGATCAACTTCGGACTGGCGATCGCCCTGGCAGGCATCGGGATGGTCTGCGCCAGCCGAATCGGCTCGCGTCAGTGAGCGTCTAGCCCGACACAGCGGCCGGAAGCAGCCAGAACGACAGATCACCGACCGGTTCCTCCCCGATCGAAACCTGCACGTCGACCTGTCCCGGACGTGAGAACTGAATCGGCACGAGGTCGATCACCTGCGGAACGTTGATGCCCTCACCGGGGTACGCACCGGAGACGGCGTTGAGCTGAATGGCCACCTCGGCGTTGGCGATCACCTCGGCCGTGTCGGGGTACTTCAGACGCACGTGCACCTGATGCGACTTGCCCAGCGATGCTGCCGGAAGGTGCACCACCATGGCCAGGTGAAGGCGTGGGTTGGCGGGATACTTGCTCTGCACCACGCGACTGACCCCGCCCGAACTGACGAAGAGCAACCCGTCGCGCACCTGGGCGAAATCGCACAACAGCAGTGTGGTCAATCGCGGTGTCACGGCGCTGACCCTACAAAACCTCAGCGTGCCAAAGCCTCAGCGCGACGGCAGCGATTGCCTCGTCGTCAACACCGGTTCGAACAGGTCGCCGAATCGCTCGACACGTTCCAGCACATCGCCGATCGTGAATTTCAGCGCAGCATCACCCGCTGCGCCCGCTTCGACCTCCGCCCACGTGATCGGGGTCGACACGGTCGGCTCGGGCCGGGCGCGCATCGAGTAGACGCCGATCGTCGTCTTGAACCTGGCGTTCTGGCTCCAGTCGATGAAGATCTTCCCCGGTCGGTTGACCTTGGCCATCACGGTTGTGACCTTGGCGCGGTGCTGGCGTTCCAACACCTGGCCCACGGCGAGGGCGAAGTCGGCGGCACCGTCGTGCGTGCACGGAGTGTTCAACGGCACATACATCTGCATGCCCTTCGAGCCCGACGTCTTGCACCAACCCTCGAGGTCGACTGCGGCCAACACCTCGCGCGCCAGCAGCGCAATCTCGCAGCACTCCTTGATCGCCGCTGGCGCGCCTGGGTCGAAGTCGAAGACCATCGCCAACGGCGTCTCCAGATCGGCAGCGGCGGCCATCGGGACGTGCAACTCCAGTGCTGCCATGTTGGCCGACCACACCAGCGCGGCCGGCTCATCGAAACGGCAGTAGCCGATGTCTCCATCGTGATCCCCCGGCCCCAGTGCAGTCGGTATCCACTCTGGTCGGTGCTTCGGACATCGCTTCTCGAAGAACCCGTCCTTCTGCACGCCATTGGGGAATCGCTTCAGGGTGATGCACCGACCTGTCAGGTGCGGCAGCATCACCGGGGCGATGCGGGCGTAATAGTCGATGGCCTCGCCCTTGGTCGTGCCCGTCTCCGGGTACAGCACCTTGTCGAGGTTCGACAGCGACAGCTCGCGTTCCCCGAGCCTCACCACGGTCGAACCGCTCATCCCGCGACCCTACGCGATGAGGCCGCGGGTGCGCCGGCTCACGCCGACTTGCGGACGCGGCGGGGCTTCGACTTGGCGTCGGAGCCGACTACCTCGAGCTCGGGACCGCCCGCGGGATGGCGACCGCGCGCCGCCTTGGCTGCTTTG
>JANOCR010000319.1:0-3304 GCA_031412355.1 Ilumatobacteraceae bacterium
GCCCGCTTCAGCATGTACTCCTTGATCGCCTCGGTGTAATAGGTCGGTGTGGTCGTGTACGTCGGGATGGTTCGCACGCGTTCGGGCATTTTCCACGTAGACCCCAACAATGAACCGACCAATGGCGTCACCAAACCCACATCGGACAGCCGCTCGGTGACCTGGCGGAAGCGTGCCCTGGCCCGCTCCGAATGCCGGATCGGGTCGAAGCCGGACGGCGATCGAACGAGGCCGGCCAGGAACGCTCCTTCGACCATGGTCAGTTCTCCAACACCCTTGCCAAAGTAGACCTCGGCTGCGGCCTGCAAGCCGTAGGCGTTGTTGCCGAAGAACACGGTGTTGAGGTAGCGCTCGAGGATGGTGCCCTTGGGCATCTTCTTTTCGAGCATGGTCGCGTAGTGCGCCTGCAGCCCCTTGTACCGACCGTCGCGCGGTAGGCCGGCGAGGAACTCGTTCTTGGCGACCTGCTGGCTGATGGTGCTGGCGCCCTGACGCGGTGCATCGCTGGAGAAGTTCGACAGCAGGGCGCGTGCGAAGCCCCGAAGGTTGACCCCGTGGTGCAGGTAGAACTGTTCGTCCTCGACCGCAAGAAAGGCGTCCAACACTTCAGGCGGCACTTGGGCGAGAGTGATCGGTTGACTGTTCTCACGCTCGAACACGGCGATCACGTTGCCCAGCACGTCGTACACGTAGCTGCGCTGTGACAACGATTGGAACTCGGGCAATGTCACTGGCAATTGGTCATGCGCGTTGGCCACTCGCCAGAGCCGCGGGCCGACACCGACCACCACAGCGGTCGTGAGCAGCGCTCCGGCAACGATGATCGCCGCGAGACGAAGGAGCCAGGCAATGAGACGCACGCGTTTTCAGGCTAGTTGCGAGGCACCGAGGATCATCGGCACCCGTTATGTTGACGCCGCATGACTCCGCAGCGTCCGTTCCGATTTGGCGTGCAGGCCTCGACCGCTGCCGATGCGGGTTCTTGGGCAGCACTCGCTCGCCTGGTTGAGTCGCTCGGCTACAGCACGCTGACCATGCCAGACCATTTCGACGGTCAACTGGCGCCCGTTCCCGCGCTGATGGCGGCGGCCGACGCCACAGATGTGCTTCGTGTCGGTGCCTTGGTCTGGGACAACGACTACAAACATCCCATCGTGTTGGCCAAGGAGATGGCCACGATCGATGTGCTGTCGGGTGGCCGCCTCGAGATCGGGCTCGGCGCCGGTTGGATGGCCGCCGACTATCAGCAGTCGGGCATCCCGTACGACGCGCCCGCCGTGCGCGTCGATCGATTCGAGGAGGGTCTGGCAGTCATCAAGGGCGCGTTGTCGGGCGAGGCGTTTTCCTTCGCCGGCCAGCACTACACGATCAATGAGTTCACGGGATCGCCGCGACCAGTGCAGACGCCGAGCCCTCCGATCCTGATCGGCGCCGGGGGCACGCGCATGCTGACGATCGCCGCCGAACAAGCGCAGATCGTCGGCATCAACGGAACACTGGCTGCCGGCGTTGTCGGCCCCGACGCGATCGCGACAATGACCGCGTCAGCGGTCGATCGCAAGGTTGAGATCGTGCGCACCGCATCCGGTCGACGAATCGACGACATCGAATTCAACGTGCGCGCGTTCATGGTCCGCGTCACCGACGAACGCCGAGCCGTGCTGCAACAGGTGGCCGACTTTGTGCAGGTCGATCCGTCGGATGTCGAGCAGTCACCTTTCGCCCTCGTTGGTACGCCCGCGCAACTGGTTGACGACCTGTTAGCTCGTCGCGAGCGATGGGGCTTCAGCTATGTGATCGTGGGCGCGGACGACGTGGAATCGTTTGCGCCTGTCGTTGCCGAGCTCTCCGGTCGCTAGCGCGCGAGCGCTGGCCACCAATCCGAGGCCGGCGAGGCCCGGCAGGTTGTCGACGCGACGATCAATGCGCGCTGCCATCTGTGCCCCGTCGTCGCCCTCGAACAGAAACGAGATCAGGTGGCGAACTTCGGCTTGTGGCATCACGTCGCTACCGACGGGCGCCCAGAAGCGAGTGAGTGCCTGCCGCGTCAGCCACTGTGCGCGGCGATTCTCGGCGAGCCGGCGCGACGCCTGTGCTGAATAGAAGTCGATGTGACGTCCCTCTTGCCGCATGATCCGCCTCAACATCTCGGCGAGCACCGGGTGGTGGCATCGCTGCGCGAGCCGCGCATAGGCCGCCTGCGTCGTCCACTCGTTGATCGCACCCCACGTCATGTGCACGGCGGTCATGGATGGTCCGATCACCATCGACGCAAGTCCATGGGTGAACGGCTTGGTTGCTTCGACTACGCGTCGGCTGCGACGTAGCTGCTCCACGCGCGTCGCGCCGGCGGCCTCGCCGTGTGCGCGAAGGACTGCGGCGATTGCCTCGCCGTGCCAGTACTCCTCGAAGCTCCAGAATGTCAGGAACGTGGTGATCTCGGGGTCGCGATGCGCCGACGTGACCAGCAGGTCGCGGAGGTAGCAAATGGTGTGCAGCTCGATGTCGTGCATGTAGCGAAGGCAGCGCAGGACGTCGGCGTCAAGCCGTCGTTCGTAGAAGGCGTTGGCCAGATCGAGGTCGCGCACGTCGAGCGGTGCGACCATCTGGGTGTACTTCTCGATCGTCAACTGCATGCCGTACGTTCGACGCACGACACGAACTCGGATTGCTCAGACGACGGTTACTTTGAGAGCCTCGTCGCCCTTGCGACCCTGGCCCACTTCGAACTCCACCGTTTGGCCCTCTTCGAGCGAGCGGTAGCCGTTGCCTTCGATGTTGGAGAAGTGCACGAACACGTCGGCACCGCCCTCTCGTGAAATGAAGCCATAACCCTTTTGAGCGTTAAAGAACTTCACGGTGCCGGTAGCCATTGCCTGTACTCCATATTGCTTACTTGCCCAACGACTTGTAGGGCACTCGGGCCGTAACGCTAGCAATTGCTGAAGGCGACGACGACTGTCTCCGAGAATCTTCGTCCTTGCGCGTGACCTTGCAAACGACGTTGTCGAGGCAATCGCGCGGTTGACGGAAGTTGGCCGCTCCGGCAGCCTCGGCCGATATCAAGCTGGGCATCGGAATGACGGGCAGTGGCCTTGCGCTGAGCCTGCTGACTCTTGCCGGTTCCATGCTGACCGTGTCTGCGTACTCGGACGAAGCCGCTCGGGTACCGTCGCGAGCGTGATTCGCAACCTTGATCCGCTGCTCTACGTCGATCCCGCGGCCCACCAGGCCGAGCGCGAGCGCATCTTCTGGCGCTCGTGGCAGCTACTCGGCCCCGCGTCGCAAGTCGCCGTGCCTGGCG
>JANOCR010000320.1:0-18276 GCA_031412355.1 Ilumatobacteraceae bacterium
CGTTGTACTTCAGCGGCCCCGACGGCGAGCGGTTGGAACTGATCAGCGACCCGTTGCTGGAGATGTACGGCAACCCGGTGGGCTAGTTCAATAACAGGAATAGTTGTGATCGCAACTATGTTGTATCGGTCATGACACTCACCGTTCAACGAGCGACCGATCGATTCGTCACCGACGCCGGCTGGCTCGACTCGAAGCATTCGTTCAACTTCGGCGGCCACTATCGCGAGGGCGATAGTGGCCACGGCCTCTTGCTCGTCAACAACGACGACATCGTCGCCCCCGGCGGCGGCTTCGGCACCCACGGCCACCGCGATATGGAGATCGTAACCTGGGTGCTCTCCGGCAAGCTGGAGCACCACGACAGCGAAGGCAACAACGGCGTGCTGTACCCGGGCCTTGCCCAACGCATGTCGGCGGGCCGCGGCATTCGCCACAGCGAGATGAACGCCAGCGATTCCGAGCCGGTGCACTTCGTGCAGATGTGGGTGCTGCCCGACTCGGCGGGCGTCGATCCCGGCTACGAACAGCGCGACATCAACGAGGCCCTGGCCGGTGGGCAACTGGTGCCGATCGCGTCCGGCAAGGGGCACGACGGTGCGGTGGCGATCCACCAGCGCGATGCCGTGTTGTGGGGTGCTCGCCTGCCGGCCGCCGCAACGGTCGACCTGCCCTCCGACGAACACGTGCACGTCTTCGTGGCCTTGGGCGATGGTGCCCTCAGCGACGCGACACCGCTTTCCACCGGCGACGGCGTGCGCATCACCGGCAAGCAAACGCTGCAGTTCACCGCCGGTCCCGAGGGCGCCGAGCTGCTGGTCTGGGCCACCGCCTGACGTAGTAGGCCCCGCCCCCGAACTTTGTCGCTGGCAGGTCGCTGGACGACTCGAGAGCGACAAAGTTGGCAGTGCGACGTGAACTAGGCGGCTCCCGGCCGGGGATCCGGGCCGCACACCGGATGGCGATCGTCGCCCATCTCGTAGCACAGCCAACTGACCGGGCTCACCGGGTACAGCGCCCCGATGTCGGCGATCGGGCCGGTCGCGTCGGGGTCCGGGCACGGGTTCTGCACCTCGGCCCCCGGAGCAACAGGGACCGGACAAGCACGTCCATCAAGATGGGCAAGCTTCCGGGTCAGATAGTCGGCAACCCCCCATGCGCCGGTCTGGGTGTAGTGCAACGCGTCGGTGATGAACCAGTGCCACATGAATCGGGTGTAGATGTTGAAGTCGGCGACGACCACATCGGGGTAGGCGCCGGTGGCCAGCCGCTCGGCCAGCAGCACGTTGTTGGAACGCGAGGTGTCGTCGCTGGCGGGTCCGCCCGGTGCGAAGTATCCGGCTCGCACGCGCGACGTCACCCAGATGATGCGCAAGATCCCCATCCTGCGAGCCTCGGCGATGATCGGATCGAACGCAGCGCTGAATTCGGAGGCGTCGTCGTTGTAGTTCGTGGCGATCACCAGTGTGTGATAGCCCCGCGCATGGGCGGTGATCGCCTCGAGTGTTGTGCTGGGTTGACGCAGTTCCCGGCCAAAACACGACGGCTCCATCAACCGCCGGCATGATTCAACGTCAAGGGTGAAGGTGCTGCCGCGCAACGCCGTATGCGCGTCGACCACCCAACGCAACCCGGCGATTGCCGAATCACCGATCACCAATGTCGCGCCAGGCGAACCCGGTGGATTCGGAGGAGTGATGATCTCGGCGCGCCCACGATGCGCCGGCAACAACGCATCCACCGAGGCGCCGACCGTGGTGATCGCCGGTACCGACGCCGCCGACACGGGCAATGACGTGCAGACGACAAGCAGGCACGCTGCCACGGGGAGTCGCCGCTTCATTGGCGACGATGATAGGTGTGATCGTGGTGCATGTCTCGATGTCAGCGATCGCGAACGCGGGTCAGTCGACGAGGCGGCGTCGGACTGGGAACAGGTCGACGCCGAACCGGCGGCGGATCGTGCCCCAGATGCCGCCCTGCAACCACAGCGCAACGCCGATCGCGATGACACCCATCGAGATCAGATACAGGGTCTGCTGATCTTGGAAACGGTCGCGCAGGAAGTAGTACAGCACCGCGCCGATGATGGGGCCCTCGATCGTGCCGATCCCGCCGATCACGACGATGAAGATGATCGGCGCAGTCCACAGAACCACGCTGAACGCGCCGCCCGTGCCGACCGGCTGTACGCGCAACTGCTGCATGTAGTATGGCGCCGCGGCGAGGGCGGTCCAGAACGCGGCGACGACCCAGATCACGAACCGGGTGCGGTACACATTGACGCCAAGCCCGCGCGCGCCGCCCTCGTCGTCGCGGATGGCCTGCATCTGCAGACCGAGTCGCGATCGCAGCACGAGGTAGGCCAACAGCACTGACCCGATGCCCGTGCCCATCGCCAACCAGTAGGTCACGTCCTGTCGCGAGGTGACGCTGTAGTCGGACACCTTCAGCGACACGCCATCGCCCGCGCCAAGGCTCTTTCGCGTGATGATCACCTTGCTGGCCACCTCGGCCAGCACCCAGGTGCCGATGGCGAAGTAGCTGCCCCGAAGCCGGAAGGCGACCAGTCCCATTGGGATCGCCAGTACGGCAACGATCAAGGCGGAAATTGGGACCGAGGCATAGAGGTCTTTGCCATGCACGTTGACCAACGCGACCATCGAATAGGCGCCGAGCCCCATGAATGCCTGCTGCCCCACCGACACGACGCCCGCGAATCCGGCGAGCAGGTTCCACATCTGTGCCAGGGCGAGCAGGGTGAACAACTCAACCATCTTGCGCTGTGTCGACGGCTCGCCCCACGACGGCATGGCGGCCAGCACGGCCACCCCGGCCAGTGCGACCACGGCGAACACGCGGCTAGTGGTGGTGCCGCGGGAGACCCTGATCGCACTCATCGAACGGTCACCTTGCCGAACATTCCGCTTGGCCTGGTGGCCAGCACGGTGAGGAAAACGAGGTGACCGGCGAGCTGACCCCATTGCGGGTCGATCTTGTTGCCGATCAGTTGGGCGACGCCCAACGTGATGCCGCCGGCCAGCGTGCCCCACAGCGAACCGAGGCCGCCGATGACGACCGCTTCGAATGCGAAGATCAGATTCTCGGGACCGCTGAACGGTGCGAACGAACCGCGCACACCCAGCAGCACGCCGGCCAGCGCGACGGTGGCGATCGCCAAGGCCATGGCGACGGCGAAGACACGGCGCACGTCGATGCCCATCAGTCGAGCTGCGTCGGGATCGTCCGAAGTCGCCCGGAATGCCCGGCCGAGCTTGGTGTTCTTGATGAACAGCGCCAGCCCTCCGAGCACGGCGATCGCACACAGCAGCGTGATGAGAGGCATCCAACCGATCGCGATCGTGTCGTTGATTCTGATCGTCGCCGTTTCGAGGCTGCCGACGTTGAGGCCTTGGGTGTCGGCCGTGTACTTCTCGAGCAGCGCGTTCTGGACGATCACGCCCAGGCCGAACGTCGCCACGATCTGGAAGGCCGGATCGACACCGACTACCCGATCGAACACGAGGCGTTGCAGCGCGAAGCCGACCACGAACGCGCCGGGCAACACGATCAGCAGCGTGACCAGTGGATTGATGTCCAGGGTTCCGCTGAGCGACAGTGCCATGAACGCAGCAAGGATGGCGATGTCACCGTGAGCGAGGTTGACGAATCGCATGACGCCGAATGCCAACGACAGTCCGGTCGCGAAGAGCGCGTACAACCCGCCCAGCAAGATGCCCTGCACGACAACGTTGACCCACGCCATCAGTGATCACCACCCGCGGTGGACATGCCGAAGTAGGCCTCGGTGATCTGTTCCTTGGTGACGTGTCCGGGCACACCGGTCAGCGCGATCCGGCCCTCCAGTAGGCAGTAGAAGCGATCCGCAACCGAGAGCGCCTGGTTGACATCTTGCTCGATCACCAGCACTGTGGTGCCTTGTGCCTTGATGATGGGCACGGCCTCGTAGACCTGCCGAACGACGATAGGAGCGAGGCCAAGCGACACTTCGTCGAGCAGCAGCAGCCGCGGGTTCGACATCAGTGCCCTGGCGATTGCCAACGTTTGCCGCTCGCCGCCCGACAGGCCTTCGCTGGATCGCTTCAGCAATCGGCCCAAGAGCGGGAAGGCGGTGAGCACCGCCTGCATGTTCCAGGGTCCGGGGCGGCCGACGTCGCCGCCGATGACGATGTTCTCCTCCACGCTGAGCGATGGGAAGATTCGGCGGCCCTCGGGAACCAGGGCGATGCCGTCGGCTACTCGCCGGTGGGCGGGGCGCGAGGTGATCGAGGCGCCGTCGAACTGGATGTCGCCGCGCATCGGCGCGACCAACCCGACGATGGCCTTCAACAACGTCGACTTTCCAGCACCGTTGGCGCCGATGATCGACACGGTTTCGGCTTCGGCGACGTTGAGGTCGATGCCGAAAAGGGCTTGGAAGTCGCCGTAGCCGACATCGAGTTGATCGATGCGCAAAATGTCGCTCACGTCGCCCCCGACGCGCCGTCGCCAGCCAGATCCTCGCCGAGATAAACAGCGCGTACCTCGCTCGACGACATCACTTCTTGCGGGTCGCCCTCGATCAACTTCTTGCCGGTATCGACCGCGACCATGCGGTCGACCACACGGAGCAGGGCATGCACGATGTGTTCGATCCACACAATCGACACACCGTCGGTCCGGATCTGCTTGATCGTCTCGACAAGCTCGAGAACCTCGCCTTCGGTGAGGCCGCCGGCGATCTCGTCGAGCAACAACAGTGTCGGTTGCGTCGCCAGCGCCCTGGCCAGCTCCAGCCGCTTGCGATCGAGCAGGGTCAACGATCCGGCCAGCAGGTTCGACTTGTCGAGCATGCCGGCTCGATCGAGCGCGGCGAACGCGGCATCGTCGTTCGCCCTCGCGCCCTTTCCTCGATTGCCGAACGTGCTGCCGACCAGCACGTTCTCGAACACCGTCAGCCCTTCGAACGGCCGAGGAATCTGCGCGGTTCGACCGATGCCGCGATGGCAGCGGACGTGTGCCGGGAGTTTGGTGATGTCTTCGCCGGCCAAGGTGATGGTGCCGCTGTCGGGCCGCAGGTCGCCGGCAATCAGGTTGAGCAACGTGGTCTTGCCCGCACCGTTGGGCCCGACGATGCCGAGGGCTTCTCCCTCGGCAACGTCGAACGTAAAGTGATCGACCACCCGCAAGGCGCCGAAGCGCTTGCAGACATCGCCAACTTGCAACAGTGCCGTCATACCGAGATGGCGCTGGGATTCAGCCGAGCGGATTCAGGGTGCCATTGACCGGAATCTCGGGCGACAGCGAGTTGTTGGTGACGAACAGGTCGAACGGGAACTCGCTGCCGTCGGTCTTCTGCCACTGCCCGCCGACCAGCGAGGTCGGGCTGACGTTCTTCGGCACGCCGTTGGCACCGTATTGCACCGGCCCGACGATGGTCTCGAGGTTGGTGGCACCGGCAGCATCGGCGATCGCCTGCTTGTCGGTGCTACCCGCGCGAGCCAACACGTCGAAGCACACCTCGAACAATGCATGCACGAAGCCGACGAACTGCGTCCACTGCTTGCCAGTCGCTTCGGTGTATTGATTCGACAGGTCGAGCGCCTTGTCGCCGGTGAGCGAACTCGAGAACGGGTGATTCGGTGTCCACCAGATCTCGCTGGCCAGGCCGTCGCCGATGTCGCCGAGAGCCTCGACGGCGGACGAGAACAGCACGGCCTTGGCCATCGTGATGAGCTTCGGAGCGAAGCCCTGCTGATTGGCCTGCGTCCAGAAGTTGGCGAAGTCCGGCGGGATCGGAATGCCGACCACGATCTCGACACCCTCGTCTTTGAACTGGCCGATGATCGTGCTGAAGTCGGCGGTCAGCGTTTCGAAGCGACCGGGATCGACCAGGGTGAAGCCGCCCGCAGCGATGCCGGCGGGGAAACCCGTCACGGGATCGGCGAGGGCATTGCCGTCGGGGTCGTTGGGGCACAGCAGGCCCACAACCTTGTTGGTCTCGACGGTGTTCCACATGTCGACGAAGACACCGACCAACTGCTCGGCGCCCCAGAAGAAGTGATACGTCCAGTCGAAGCCGACAGCTGGGTCGCCGCCGCGCCCGAAGAAGTACGGCTGCCATGGCGCCAGCGTGCTGAGGCACGGCACCCCGTTGGCCTCGCACTGATCGGCGACCGGGTTGATCATCTCGGGCGTAGCGATTGCCAGCATGAGATCGATACCGTCGTCGAGGATCAACTCGCCCGCCCTCGACGCTGCTGTGTCGCTGCTCGACTCGACATCTTTCAGGATGATCTCGACGGTGTACGACTTGTCACCCAGCATGAGGCCGTCAGCGACCAGCGCATTGATGCCCTCGAGAATGAAGTCGTTGGCTTCGCCGAACCCGGCCAGTGGACCGGTGAGCGGAGCAGTGAACCCGATCTTCACGGTGCCGTCGCCACCGCCGCCGCCGAACTTGGCCGCGTTGCCGCCACCTGCCGAGGCTGCGGTTGTCTCGACAGCCACCGTGTCGCTGGGGGTGGGGGAGGCCGTATCGACCGGTGCCGCAGTGGTGTCGGCGGCAGGAGCAGCGGTGCCTGCGGGCGCAGACGTGGCGTCGCTTGCGTCGTCGTCGTCGCCGCACGCTGCCAAGATCGCCGCTGCTGCAGCAGCGCCGCCAAGCGCCAAGATGCTGCGACGGCTGTAGATCGGCCGGACTGGCCAGGTCTGATCTTCCATGACTTGTGGATCCCCTTGTGTTGGTTGTACTTCGTCGAGACGCGCTAACCGGTACTCATAGCAGGCTCGCGGGCGCCGAGCGCCCTTGTGGTGCGGCGGAGATGTTCCTCCAACAGACGCACTGCTTCGGTGGAATCGCCGCATAAAGCAGCGTCCACCAACGCACGATGTTCACCCCGCACATCGCGATGATCGTCGTGGCCGAGCGGACGTGACCAGTGTCGGTACAGTTCGGCCGCGTCGCGCAGCGACAGAGCCATGTTGCGCAACCGTTGGTTCGGACATGCGGCGAGCAGGGCGTGATGGAACCGCGAATGGGCCACCGTCCACGACTCACTCATCAGCGCGGGGTCGCCGTCGCTTTCCATGGCCGTGCGATCGAGGGCGTGATGAGCCGCGACGACTTCGCTCTCCCACGCGATGTCACCGTGCTCGATCGACATCCGCAGCACCAGTCCTTCCAGCTCGCATCGCGCTGTGGTGAGATCGTCGAGATCGTCCTGCGACAACGGCGTGACGCGGAAGCCATGTTGCGGCTCGGATTGCACGAGACCCTGCTCGGCCAAGCGCGTCAGACCCTCGCGCACCACGCTGGTGCTGCAGTCGTAGCGCTCGGTCAGATCGGCAAAGCGCAACTTGGTGCCCGGCAGCACGCGGCCCGACAAGATGTCGGCGCGCAGTTGCACGTAGACCTGTTCGCTGCGGGTGATGGCAGCAAGGGGAGAACGATGGCGCGCGGGTTGCACAGCATCGGGTCGTTGCTCGGTTCCCCCGTCGGCGTGTGCCATCGAGGCACAGTCAAGCACTTTCGGGATTCGAGCGCAATATCGAAAATTTCTTGACATGTCGAAGATCGAGCGGTAGAACGGTCCGAGCCGAGCTGGCGCCCAGTTCGGGACCACATGGGGGTGATGCGATGACGTTGCACGGCCTTGCAGAGATGACGCTCGGCGTGCCAAACGTCGAGGCCACCAGGCAGTTCTACCGCGAATTCGGTCTCGCCGAGAGCTCCAACGGCATGTTCGCAACGGCCGACGGCGGCGACCAGTTGCGCGTCGTCGATGCTCGTTACCGGCGCTTGGTCGAGTTCGCCGTGGCGGCCGACGACACCGACGATCTCGCTCGAATTCGTAGCGCCGCAGTCGCGCGCGACATCACCGTGATCGACCACGACGACGGCAGCATCTCGATGTCCGAACCGATCGTGGGCATAAGCGCCAAGGTCACCGTGCGACCACGAATCGTCCAAGCCGAGCCATACCAGTGGAAGGCGATGAATTCGCCCGGCAACCCGGCCCGCTCGGGCACCCGCGCCCCGGCGATCTTCGAGCAAGGCCCGGCGCGGCCACGCAAGCTGGGTCACGTGCTGTACACCACGCCGGATTTCGAGGCCAGCATGCGCTTCCTCACCGAGATCCTGGGGTTCAAGGTCAGCGACACCAGCGCCGGGATGATCGCGTTCCTTCGGTGCAGCACCGACCACCACAACGTCGGGTTGATCAATGCGCCGGTGCCGTTCTTCCACCACTCGTCCTGGCAGGTCAACGATGTCGACGAGATCGGCCAGGGTGCGCAGACGTTGCTCGCGGTCGACCCGTCCCGCGACATCTGGGGCCTCGGTCGCCACTTCCTGGGCAGCAACCTCTTCTGGTACTTCCGCGATCCGGCCGGCAACTTCGCCGAGTACTACGCCGACCTCGATCAGATCCCGGACGACGCCGAGTGGGATGCTCGCGACTGGGCGCCCGACAAGGCGCTGTACGCCTGGGGCCCACCCGTTCCGAAGGCATTCGTCCACCCCAGCGATGTCGAAGAGATCGCCGCCGCGCTACAAGGAGTTTCATGAAGATTGCCCGCTTCACCGAGGGTGCCCACACTCGCTTGGGAATCGTCGACACCGACTCGGACGAGATCATCGATATCGGCACCGCCGATCCGTCGCTGCCCACCGACGTCGGGGTGCTGTTGGCCAACGGCAGCTTGGCGACAGTGGCCCGCACCGCTGCCTCAGCGACGCGGCTGGCGCTCGGCGCAGTCAAGCTCGAGGCGACGATCGCGCAACCTCCCACGTTCCTCGCCATCGGGCTGAACTACGCCGACCACGTCGCCGAGAGCGGAATGGACAAGCCGAAGGCCCCGGTCGTTTTCAACAAGCAGATCACGTGCGTGATAGGTCCCGACGACGCGATCGAGGTACCAACGGTGGCACCGGACTGGGTCGACTACGAGGGCGAGCTCGGGATCGTCATCGGCACCAGCTGTCGCAACGTGTCGGTCGCTGATGCACCATCGGTCGTCGGTGGGTTCCTGATCGTCAATGACGTGTCGGTGCGCGACTGGCAGCGGGCAACCCCCACGATGACGATGGGCAAGTCATGGGATACGCATGGCCCCATCGGGCCGTGGCTGGTCACAGCGGACGAGGTCGGCGACCCGCACGCGTTGGGCATTCGCACGTGGGTCGACGGCGACCTGCGCCAAGACGCCTCGACCAAGCAGATGATCACCAACTGCTGGGAGCTCATCGCCCACCTGTCGACGGCGTTCACGTTGCTGCCCGGCACCATCATCGCTACCGGCACACCAGCCGGCGTCGGCTTCGTCATGGATCCGCCGCGCTGCCTGAAGGCCGGGTCGACGGTTCGAATCGAAATCGACAAGCTCGGGGTGCTCGAAAACCCTGTGATCGCTCAACCGTAGGAGGGCTGACATGACCCAGACAATCGACGGCCTTCTCGAGCGGATCGCGGCGATCCGCCCGATACTCGAGAAGAACGCCGCCCAGACCGAAACCGATCGTCGAGTGGTCGAAGAGAACATCGCCGCCTTGAAGGAGGCGGGGGCGTTCAAGATCATGGTGCCTCAGCGCTACGGCGGCTGGCAGGCCGACATTCGCACCAAGCTCGAGGTCTCGCGCGAGGTGGCCAAGGGTTGCGGCTCGACGGCGTGGGTCACGGCGCTCATGAACGTGTGCTCGTTCTTCGTCGGGCTGATGAACGAGCGCGCGCAGGACGATGTGTGGGGCACAAATCCCGAGGCGCGGATCGCCGGAGTGTTCAACCCGACGGCGACAACGCGCAAGGTCGACGGCGGGATCATCGTCAACGGTGCGTGGAACTGGGCCAGCGGGTCGTATCACGCCGATTGGTCGTTCGTCGGCGTGCCGATCACCAACGACGACGGCGAGTTCCTCTATCCGGCGATGGCGTTGATCCCCAACAGCGACATCACCATCGAAGACACGTGGTTCGTGTCGGGCATGCGTGGCACCGGCAGCAACACCATCCACGCCGACGACGTGTTCGTACCCGATCATCACCTGCACTGGGTCCCCGGACTGCTGAACCACGAGTACGACACCCCGTTCAAGGACGAGGCCCTGTACCGGTCGGCGTTCATCCCGGTGGCTGCATTGATCCTCGCCGGGCCGCAACTCGGTCTCGCCCAGGCGGCGCTCGACTACGTGATCGAGAAGGGTCACAAGCGCGGCATCGCCTACAGCGAATACGAATTGCAACGAGACGCACCCACGTTCCAGTTGGCGATCAGCAAGGCCGCCACGCTGGTCGACACCGCCCACCTGTTCGCCTACCGCGCCGCCGACGACATCGACACCGCAGCGAAGTCCGGGCGGGCTTTGACGTACGTCGAGCGCGCCCGAGCACGCAACGACACCGGCCACGCTGCCGAGTCCGCCCGCGAAGCCATCCGCGTGCTGTGCTCGGCCCACGGTGCTTCGTCCTTCGCCGAAGCCAGCCCGATCCAACGGATCTGGCGCGACAGCGAGATCGCCAGCCGCCACGCGGTCGTGGCGCCTGAGATCAGCGCCTTGATCTACGGTCGAGCGCTGATGGGCTTCACCGAAGGCGTCAGTTTCCTGGTCTAACGATTCCCAAGAGGAGTAACCGTGCCCACGACGATGACAGTCACAGCCCACGATGCAGTCGCTCGGGCTCGCGAGCTGATACCCGAACTGCGCGAGCGCGCCCCGCAGACCGCCCTCGACCGGCGCTTGCCGCAGGACAACATCGATGCAATGCGCCGTGCCGGTGCACTGAAAACCATCCAGGCCACGCGCAACGGTGGGTATGCCCTCGGCATCCGCAGCCACCTCGACGTGATTTCGGCGTTGGGTGAGGGGTGCGGTTCGACGGCGTGGGTGGCCGGAGTCGTGCATGCTCACTCGTGGTTGCTGTCTCATTTCCCCGAGCAGGGGCAAGACGACGTCTACAAGACCAATCCCGACGCCGTCGTCTCGGCAGTCATCCTTCCCCGCGGCAAGGCGGTGCGAACCGCCGACGGGTACCGGCTCGAGGGTGTCTGGCCGTTCGGTTCGGGCTGCGAACGGTCCGACTGGTTGCTGCTGGGCGCGACCGTGTTCGATCAAAGCGGCAACCAGATCGATCAGGGCGACTTCATCGTGCCGACGTCAGCGGTGACGCTGAAGGACGATTGGTTCGTCAGCGGCCTCGCCGGCACGGGTTCGTGCACGATGGTGGTCGAAGGTCTCGACGTGCCCGCCCATCGCTTCTTGTCGATGCCCGGCCTGATCATGGGCAACAGCCCCGGTGCCGGACTCCACGGTGACGATTGGGTGGTTCGCGGGGCTCCGGTTCCGGTGCTCACCATCGCCTTGTGCGGCGGGGCGATCGGAATCGCCAAACAGGCGTTGGCCGACTTCCCGTCGGTGATCAAAGGCAAGACCATCGCCTACACCGCCGACCCGCAGGAATCCCACGCGTTCACACACATCCGGTTGGGCGATGCTGCCGGTCGAATTCGCGAAGGTGAGGTGCTGCTCTACGCCGTCGCCGACGAGATCGACGCTACTGCCCGAGCCGGCGACGAGGTGCCTTTCCTGCGCCGAGCCGAGATGCGCAACGACTGCGCGACGGCCGTTCGCCGACTACTGGAGGGCGTCGAGATCCTGTTCCGAGAATCGGGCGCGACAGGTGTGCGCACGGCGAGTCCGATCAACCGCGCGCTAGCCGACATCCAAACGATCAACAACCACGGACTCATGAAGCTCGAGACCAACCAGGAGATGTACGGCCGCCTGCTCTTGGGCCTGGAACCGAACTCACCACTGATCTGACAAGGCCGCTGAAAAGCGCCTGAGCAAGTGAGCCGCGGACAGTTCCTAGTTGAGAAGCCGACTGACGCCTGCACTCGGGTTGTCACATGCTGACCGTCTCAGCGACGGTGGTGGCGCGACCACCTTCGAAAGTTCGGTCGTCCGAGTGGGTCGGCTTGGTGCGAAAGACCACTTTGATCTAGACCACGACCTGTGTCCGTGACACCCGACCACCTGTGGACCCCGACGCCCGAGTCGATGTCGCGGAGCAACATCGGTCGGTACGCGGCCTGGTTGGGCGAGCGCGGCATCGGACCATTCGAGACGTATGACGACCTGCGGCGCTGGTCGATCGACGACATCGCCGGCTTCTGGGCAGGGGTCTGGGAGTTCTTCGACGTACAGGCAAGCGTGCCGTACACCGAGGTGCTCGACTCGACTGTGATGCCGGGTACAAAGTGGTTCGGGGGCGCCCGGCTGAACTATGCAGAGCACATCCTCCGCCACGTTGGCAACGGCCCGGCGATCATCGCCCATTCGCAGACCCGGTCGTCGTCGTCGTTGACGTGGGACGAGTTGGCCGACCAAGTCGGTCGGGCACGAGCAGGTCTGCGACGATTGGGCGTCGGCCGCGGCGACCGTGTGGCCGCATACCTTCCCAACGTTCCCGAGACCATTGTCGCATTCCTGGCGACGGCGAGCTTGGGCGCGGTGTGGACCAGTTGCGCTCCGGAGTTCGGCGTGCAGGCCGTGCTCGACCGCTTCGGCCAGATCGATCCAACGGTACTCCTGGTCGTCGATGGCTACCGATACGGCCAGCGCGACGTCGACCGCCGCGCCGAGGTGCAGGCCATTCGTCGCGGGCTGCCCACGTTGCATGCAACGGTGGCCCTCCAATACCTCGGCGACGAACCCGTGCCCGATGCAATCACATGGACCGATTTCGTCGGCCGGCACGACCCGATCGACTTCGAGCAGGTGCCCGCCCATCATCCGTTGTACGTGTTGTACTCATCAGGCACGACGGGAATGCCGAAACCGATCGTTCACGGCCACGGCGGGATCCTTCTCGAGCACCTCAAGGTGTTGGGCCTGCACGCCGACCTCGGCCCCGCCGACCGATTCTTCTGGTTCACCACCACGGGCTGGATGATGTGGAACTACCTCGTCAGCGGGCTGCTGACTGGCGCGGCAATCGTCACGTTCGACGGCGACCCGGCCGCCCCGTCGCTCGACACGTTGTGGAAGCTCGCGGCCGAGACCAGGATCAGCTGGTTCGGTGCCAGCGCGCCGTACTTCATGGCCTGTCGCAAGGCCGGTCTTCTCCCGTCTGCGCAGTCGGACCTCTCGTCGATCCGGGCGGTTGGCTCGACCGGTGCACCTCTGCCTGCCGACGGGTTCCGGTGGGTCTACGAAGGCGTCGGAACCGACGTGATGTTGTCGTCGATCAGCGGTGGCACCGACATCTGCTCGGCGTTCGTCGGCGGGTGCCCGATGGTGCCCGTAGTCGCCGGCCAGATCTCCTGTCGTTACCTGGGCGCGGCCGTCGAGGCATTCGACGAGGAAGGGCGGTCGATCGTGGGCGAGCAGGGCGAGCTGGTCGTCACCCAGCCGATGCCGTCGATGCCGATCGGATTCTGGGGCGATGCCGACGGCTCGCGCTACAGGGCCGCGTACTTCGACTCGTATCCGGGAGTGTGGCGTCACGGCGACTGGATCACCATCGACGACCACGGCAGTTGCGTGATCACCGGTCGCTCGGACGCCACGCTGAACCGCGGTGGCGTTCGGATCGGAACCAGTGAGATCTATCGAGTGGTCGAAGCAGTCCACGGCGTCGACGACAGCCTGATCGTGCACCTCGAAGACACCGACGGTGGTGGTGCCGGCGTGCTGGTGCTGTTCGTCGCCCTGCACGCTGGGACCGAGATCGGCGATGTGATCGATCCCATCAGGCTGGCGCTGCGCGGTGACCTGTCGCCACGCCACGTGCCCGACGAGATCCACGCCCTGCCCGCGATCCCCACCACGTTGTCGGGCAAGAAGTTGGAGCTGCCGGTGAAGAAGATCCTCCGTGGCGCGGCTCCCGACTCGGTTGCCAGCCGCGGCGCGCTGAAGAACCCCGAATCCCTCGACGACGTCGCCGCCATCGCCCAATCCCGCCGGGGCTAGACGTTCTCGATGACGATGGCGATGCCCTGGCCAACGCCGATGCACATCGTCGCAAGGCCATAGCGGCCGCCCGTACGGCGCAGATGGTGGGCAAGCGTTGTGACGATGCGAACGCCGGAGCAGCCGAGTGGATGCCCGATGGCGATGGCTCCACCCTGCTGGTTGACGATGGCCGGGTCGAGTTCCGGCCATTCACGCAGGCACGCGAGCGACTGAGCTGCGAACGCCTCGTTCAGTTCGACGGCCGACAGGTCCGACCATCCGATGCCGGCGCGCCGCAGAGCCGTGCGCGCCGCCTCGACGGGGCCGATGCCGTAGAGATGTGGATCGACACCGCTAGTTGCCCTGCTGACGATCCGCGCCATTGGCGTGGACTGTGACAGTTCGACGCCACGAGCCGACATCACCAGCATTGCCGCAGCACCGTCGTTCATCGGTGAGGCGTTGCCGGCTGTGACCGAGCCGCCCTGCCTGAACACGGGTTTGAGCTTGCCCAAGGAATCCATCGACGAGTCGGGCCGGATGCACTCGTCGCGTTCCAGTGGGGCGTCGGCAACCTGCACCGTCTCGTGGACGAAGTGGCCCGCTGCCCACGCGGCTGCGGCACGCCGATGGGAGCCGACCGCGAACGCGTCCTGCTCGTCTCGCGAGATCGAGTACTTGTCGGCCAGCACCTCGGCACCTTCCCCCAGCGAGATCGTCCAGTCGCCCGGCATCTTGGGGTTGACCATCCGCCACCCGAGCGCCGAGTTCCACATCTGCTCGTGGATCGTCGGATACGCCTTCGACGGCTTCAGCACGACCCACGGGGCGCGGGTCATGCTCTCGACGCCGCAGGCGATGGTGATGTCGGCGTCGCCAACCGCCACCGTTCGAGACGCGCCGAAGATCGCCTCGATACCGCTACCGCACAGCCGGTTGACCGTCGCTGCCGGAATCGTCGTCGGCAACCCAGCAAGGAGCAGCGCCATGCGACCGACGTTGCGATTGTCCTCGCCAGCGCCGTTGGCATCGCCAGCGTAAACCTCGTCGATCGCAGCGGTGTCGAGCGATGGTGCGCGTTCGACGAGCCCACGGACCACCACGGCCAACAAATCGTCGGGACGAACACCCGCGAGCGTGCCTCCGATTCGGCCCAGGGGTGTGCGCACGGCATCGACGATGAAGGCTTCGCTGGTCATGGTCGCACTCCTTCGTAAGCCCGCTCCAGCAGGCCCAACAGATCGGCTTCGGTGACGGGTCGCGGATTGACAGTGATCTCTTCCGCGGCGGCATGGGCGGCCCCTGCCAGTTCTTCCCGCTTCAGCAATCCGCCGTGTCCCGTGAGATCCGCAAGACGTGTCGGCACGTGGCTGGCTACGGCGAGATCCCACAACGCAGACGCGGGATTCCCGCCGGGCACGCCCAGCGACTCGGCCAAACGCGCCATCTCCGCCGGGAGCGCGGGAAGGTTGAAAGCGATGGCGTGCGGCAAGATCACCGAGTGCGCGTCGGCGTGCACGAGATCGAACCTGCCACCCAGAACATGGCACAGCTTGTGGTGCAGGCCCGTCGACGTCGTTCCGAGCGCGACCCCCGAGAGGTACGCGCCGTACAACAACGTGCCGCGGGCTTCGACATCGCCAGGGTTGTCCATCACGGTCGGCAGCGAATCGTGAATCGCCCGCACCCCCTCGAGCGCCAGCGCGGACGTGATGGGGTTGTTGCCAGGCGCATAGAGCGCCTCGACCGAATGCGCGAGTGCATTGAATGCCGATGGGCCGGTGACCTGTGGAGGCAGGCCGAGCGTCAACTCGGCGTCGTAGATCACCGTCTTCGGTTGCACGATCGCGTTCTTCCCGGTCTGCTTGTGCCGACCACCGGTCAGGCCGTAGATCGTTGTCTGCTCGCTGCCGGCATAGGTAGTCGGCACGGCCACGATGGGCATGCCATGGCTCAGCGCCAGAGCCTTGGCCAGCCCGGTCGACGAACCACCACCAATGCACACCACACAATCGACGGCTGTCTCCGTGGCCGCAGCTCGGGCCCGGTCGGCAAGCTCGACGGGCACGTGTTGGGCGACCTCGTCCCATGCCAACGCGAGGCGTGAGCCGAGCTGCTCGGTCACCGCTGCCGCAGGTGCCACCGCCGCCCAGTCGGAGACGAGCATCACTCGTTGCCCGCCGAGGCGCTCGACTTCTGCCCCCACCTCGGCCACACGTCCGGCGCCGAAAACGATGCGCGCCGGCAGCTGGTCGTAGATGAACGGGTTCATGCGGCCTGCAACGTGCGCAGGACGTCGAGCTCGCCGTCGGTGAGCTCAGCAGTCGTGGCCAGATCGTCGACAAACCGCACGTCCCAGCCCGTTGCAGCCACGACCTGGTCGCGCGTCACGCCGGGGTGCATCGCCACGACCACCAGCTCGCAAGTGTCGGGGTCTGGCTCCATCACAGCGAGGTCCGTGATGACCCATTGCGGACCTCCGCCACGCAAGCCGAAACGCTCGCGGTCGCCCTTGCCATCGCCGAAGCCGATCGATGTGCGGAAGTCGCAGCGCTCGACGAAAGCCCGCGCCGACTGGCGCATGATTACCATCACCGCTCCGGCCGACGCCGCAATCTCGGGGGCACCACCGGCGCCAGGCAGACGCGTCTTCGGTGACTCGTACGAGCCGATGACGGTCGAGTTGATGTTGGCGTACTTGTCGATTTGGGCGCCACTGAGAAACCCGATATCGATGCGCCCTGCCTGCAGCCAGTAAGCGAAGATCTCGGGCACGCTGATGACTGCGTCGCTGGTCTCGGCGAGCTCGCCGTCGCCGATCGACAGCGGTAATCGGGTCGGCTTGCTGCCGATGCAACCCGACTCGTAGATCAACACCGGCTCGATCGGATACAGGCGGCGGGCCAGATTGGCCGCGGTAGACGGCAACCCGATCCCGACGAAGCATTGGCCCTTTCCTGCAGCGGCGAGGGTGCCGAGGTGGCGTGCGGCATTGACGATCATCAGCTCGTCAGTCGTGTAGTCGGCCATCAGATACCGACACTTTCGCAGTACTCGGCAAAATCTGCAGTGCCGATGATGTGCTTGTCGACCCAGGCTGTGAACGCATCGCGGTCTTTCGAGATCGCGTCCCACGCCTTGTAGAAGCTGTTGTCACGCGTCGAGAACCCCATCGCAAAACTCGGGTGAGCACCACCCGGAACGTGACACACCGCGCTGACCACCCACGACGGCAGCACGATCGCGCCCGGCACCTGTGGCAGCTCGTCAACGATCTCTTCGACCGTGACGATCGAACGCTTCGATGCCAGCACCGTCTCTTTCTGCACACCCAAGAGACCCCAGATCTGTACGTTGCCGGAACGATCGGCGCGTTGAGCGTGAACGATGCCGACGTCGGGATTGATAGCCGGCACCGCAGCGAGCACCTCACCGGTGAACGGGCACTCGACCGTCTTGATCGAATCCGTGTGCTTCGGAAGGTCGGTGCCGATGTAGCCGCGCAGGATGCCGAACGGCAGGCCGGCGGCGCCGGCCGCATAGCGCGTGGCCATGCCTGCGTGGCTGTGCTCCTCGATCTCCAGGGGGTGCGGCCATTGATTCTCGACGGCATCGCGAAATCGCTGCAGCGATCCGACACCGGGATTCCCACCCCACGAGAACGTCAGCTTGGTGACGCAACCTGAACCGATCAACTGGTCGTACACCATGTCGGGTGTCATTCGCACGAGATGGAGATCGCGGCGACCCTGACGAATGATCTCGTGACCGGCCGCATGCGGGATGAGGTGGGTGAACCCCTCCAGGGCCAACGTTTCGCCGTCGTGCACATGTTCGGCCACAGCCTCGCGAAGCGTCGTGATCATCGCGCATACCATGGGGGGATCTGGGCGTCGACGTTGATCCAGATGCTCTTCGCCTCGGTGTACTCGCGCATCGCCTCGAACCCCATCTCGCGGCCGTAACCGCTGAGGCCGGTCCCGCCGAACGGCGACGCCGGACTGACCCGCTTGTACGAATTGACCCAGACCATTCCGCTGCGCATCGCCCCGGCGAGCCGATGGGCCCGCGACAGGTTCTGGGTCCAGAGACCACCCCCCAGCCCGTAGTCGGTGGCGTTGGCGATGGCAAGTGCTTCGTCGTCGTCGGCGAAGGTCGAGACCGTGACGAACGGACCGAACACTTCCTCCTGGCACACCCGGTCGCCCGGCTTGGCGCGCACCACGGTGGGTTCGATGTAGCAGCCCTTGGCAAGTGCCGGGTCGCTGGGCGCGGTGCCGCCAGTGAGGATCTCACCGCCCTCGTCGACCGCCACCTTCACGTAG
>JANOCR010000321.1:0-4659 GCA_031412355.1 Ilumatobacteraceae bacterium
TCGTGGCGCCCGACCCAGTGATCACCGTCGACTTGGACTATCGCGACAGAATTCTCGCGCTCGAAGCCGACGACCCAGCCGAGTATCTGCCAGCGACGGGTACCGGTTGGCGACGCATCTTCGCTCGACTCCAACCCGAGGCATCATCGTGGGCGGTACTCGCCTTCGAGCCGAACCAGCCCGTAGCCAACGGTTCAGCGTGGATGACTCGGATGGTCGAAGTGTGCGACGCCGGCGCTGGTGGAACGACAGCCGTACAACATCCTGCCGGCGACCTCGTGATCACACCATTGGCCGATGACGTCAAGCTCTCAGGACTGCGTCAGCTCGCCGACAACATGGGCGCCGACTGGCCGGGTTCCGTTACCTTGCTGCGTTACCGGCCCCACCGACGTTGCACGTTGCGGGTCGCCGGCCACAATTACGAGTACGTCGTCAAGGTCCTGGCCAACGATCGAGGCGAACGGTTCCATCGTGACGCGGGCGAACTGTGGCGTGCTGCGCAACGCGGCGAATTGGGCTTCCGAGTCGCCGAGCCAATCCGGTGGGACGACACCACACGATCGGTGTGGCAGGGCATCGTGCCTGGAATGAGCCTTGCTCCACTTCTGCTCGGTGCGCACGGTGAATCCATCGCCAGGCTCATGGGCGCGGCGCTTGGCACGCTGGCCCGATCGAATGTGCTCCCCTCGACCACCGTCACGTCCGACGACCAACTGGGGCGCACCCGCAGAGCCGTTGGCCAGGCGATTCGACGCGTGCCGGCGCTCACCGGGGATCTCGAGCGGGTCCTTGGCCAACTTTCCACGCGGCATGCGGCGCTGTCGCAGGATCGACTGGTGCCTGTTCACGGTGCCCCTCATATGCACCAGTGGCTGGTCGACGACGACCACCAACTCGGGCTGATCGACTTCGATGGCTTCGCACTCGGCGAGATCGAACTCGACATCGCCACGCTGATCGTCGAACTTGACTACGAAGGTCAGCTGACGCAACCCATCGATGCCATCGAGGATGCCATCATCGCCGGCTTTGGCTCTAGCGGCTGCGACGTCGATCGTTCGCGGTTGCAGCTGTATCGCGCCCACAAGCGGATGAGCAAGGTAACCAGGGAAGCGTGGGCGCTGCGCACTGACGGCGAACTACGCGCCCGCCGCCACATCCCTCGCATTCTGGCGGAACTCGGATGACGAGCGGGGCGCCCGTCGCATTCGTCACAGGCGCTGCCGGCGGTATTGGCGGCGCCACGATGCGGCGATTCGTCGGCGGAGGTTGGAGGGTCGCCGCGGTCGATATCAATGCTGTCGACGCTTGTGAACTCGACGGCGTTGTCCTACCGATCCTGGCCAACTTGCGCCACGTCGAAGATTGTCGTCGAGCGGTGGCCCAGGCAGTGGCTTGGGCAGGTCGACTCGACGCCGTGGTGAATGCCGCAGGGTTGTGGACCGAGGGACCGAGTGCCGAGACGACCGAGGACGAGTGGGACAGGGTGATCGACCTCAACCTGAAGGGCTTGTACTTCGTGTGTTCGGCGGCCATCCCTCACCTCACCGCCACGCGTGGGTGCATCGTCAACATGTCGTCGGATGCCGGCGTGCAGGGCAACGCCGGTGCCGCTGTGTATTGCGCATCGAAGGGAGGCGTGTCGAATCTCACCCGTGCCCTCGCTCTCGAGTTGGCCCCAGTTGGTGTGCGCGTCAACGCAGTCTGCCCCGGCGACGTTGACACGCCGATGCTGCGCGGTCAGGCAGCGGCCAGTGCCGACCCGCAGGCGTATCTCGACAAGCTGTTGCGCGGCTATCCGCAGGCAGCGTCGGCGCGGTTCATCGAGCCGGCCGAGATCGCCGACGTGATCTGGTTCCTGGCCCAGCCATCAACCGCCGCCATAACGGGCGCCAACATCTCCATCGACTTCGGCCTGTCGGCGGGCATCACATGACCAAGGACTCGACGACTCCACTCGACGACATCGATCGGCAGCTCATCGAAGCGCTGCAGCGCGACGGCAGGGCCAGCTATGCCGAGCTGGCCCATCTCGTCGACCTCTCCCCCGCGGCCACCCGGTTGCGGGTGCAACGGCTGCTCGACGCCGGGGTCGTGAAGGTGGTCGGTGTCACCGATCCCTTGGCCCTCGGCTATCCCGTCATGGCCGCGCTCGGCGTGCGAGTCGAACGCAACGTGCGCGAGGTCGCCGACCGCATCGCCGACATCGCCGGCGTGATCTACGTCGTGTTCACATCGGGCTCGTTCGACCTGTTGGTCGAGGTGGTGTGCGAAGACTCGGCACGTCTGCTGACCGTCATCGACGCCGAGATCAGGGCGATCGACGGCGTGCGCAGCGTCGAGAGCTTCACGTACTTCGGAATCCACACCCACCGCTTCGTCTGGGGTGCGCGGTAACAGCGGCGGTTCCCATCGCTACAGTGCCGAGATGAAGCGGACACTGCGCACTCGACACCACCGCGTCGGTCTCTCACTGCTGTTGGCAGCCGCGTTGACCATGGTTTCAGCGTGCGGGTCGACCGATGCCACCGCCAATCCGACCACGACCACTGCGGTCCCGACCACCACCTCGGTGGCATCGACCACATCACCCCCGACCTCCGTCGTTTCGACAACGATTGTCCCGCACGTGCCGCCGCGGGTGCTGTTGATCGGAGATTCCACGCTGCTGGCCGTCGATCGTTACGACGGCTTCCGCGCCCTTCGGGGCTTCGACTACCTGTATGACGCCGAGTCGTGCCGCACCCTGGGCATCCCGTCGTGTGGCGACCCGCCGATCCCGCCCAACGCAGTCGAAGCGATCGGCGCTGCGAATGGCAGCTTCGACTACGTCGTGATCATGGCCGGCTACGACGAATGGTGGACGTCGTTCCCCGACAGCTTCGACGAGGTCGTAGCCGCCAGCCGAGCCAAGGGTGCACACAGCATCATCTGGCTGACCTATCCAGAAGGCGTGCCGTACAAGCTGCTGACGGGTGAACGTGCCGACGAGGCGTTCATCAAGAACAACCAGACGTTGCGCGACAAGCTCGCCACAGGCCAGTTTCCCGATGTGCTGCTGGCCAAGTGGTACCCGCACGTTCGACAGAGCAGTGGATGGATCACCGACGACGGCATTCACCTGTCGCGCGAAGGTGCGCTGGGGGTGTCGGACTACATCTCGCGATGGGTCGCCCACTCCGAAGGTGTGCCCTGCCCGATGCCCTCGGTACTCGGGGGCCCCATCGAAGCGGTCTGCTCGAACCCCGACACGCAGCCGCAGATCGCCGACGTCATTTCGCTCTACGAGTCGTAGGCGGCCGGGACACGACATGAAGTTGCTCGATTAGTCTTGACACGATGCCGCTTCGGGTAATGCTGACGGCGTGAGTGCACCATCGTCGAGCGAAAGCACACCGCGCCGGCGGGACTACGCAATCGTGGTGTCGGCGAGAGGCTTCACATTCCTCGCGTTCTTCGTGGTCGTCACCCTTGCTCTCGTGATGGTCGTGCAGCGTGCTTCGCAGGTGTTCGTCCTGCTCGGCGCAGCGGCGACGACCGCTGTCATCGCCGCTCCACTGGTGCGGGCTTTGTCGACATGGATGCCACGCGCCGCGGCCATCGTCGCTGTGACCCTCATCGGGATGTTCGGCACCATCGCGGTGCTGGGCACCATCGCATGGGATCTCAACCGCCAGACGACTGACCTGTCGGATGCATTGCACGACGCGGTCGCCGACCTGCCCGAAGGCAGCAAGGCAGCCGAGATGGCCACCGATCTCGAACTCGATCGGCGGATCGACTCGGTGTTCGACGGTGCCGCAACGCGGCTGGTCGTCGGCGGCAGCGACCCGGTGGCAATCGCCGGGCAGGTTGGCAAGGTGGTGGTCGTCGGTGTGCTGGCCGCCTTCATGGTCGCCGGTGGTCGTCGGGTCGTTGACTTGGCGATCCGTTTCGTGCGCCGGACTTCGATTCGCGAGGAAGTCCACGAAGCGCTCGCAGGGTCAGTCGACCGCGCCGGTTCATACCTGCGCCGAACCATCGCCATCAGCGTCGTGCACGGCATCGTGGCCGGCGTCGTGGCGTTGTCGCTCGATCTACCCGGCGCGATCTCCCTCGGTGCGTGGGTGGCGGTCGCATCGACGGTACCAATTCTCGGTGGACTGCTTGCATGGCTGCCGATCGTCGGTTTGGCAACCATCGACAACGTCTCCCTGCCGGTGTCGATCGCCTTCGCGGTGATGTGCATCCTCGGCGACCGCCTTGCTCGCGCTCGCTGGGCGCACCGGGCATTGCGGGTTGGTCCCCTCGTGGCGATCGTGGGCATCGCTGGTGGCCTCTCCCTGATGGGCGTTTCAGGCGCGATCCTTGGTCTCTTCGTCGTCGGCTTCGCCAGCGCGCTGCTGAGTCACCGAGGCCATCTTCGCGACGCGATCTCCGACCTCATCGAGGATCCCATCGACCGAACCATTTCCGATGCGATGGATGTCGTCGCGGTCGAGGAGCCCGTGCTAGCCGAGCCGCGCGGACGAGAGACCTACATTCGCCTCCGCCTCTCTGGCCGCACCGCAGCTACCGCTGCGGTAGGGGTGACCGCGGCGGTCGCGCTGTTCCACATGGCAGTGGGCACCCAGTCCCTGATCGTGTGGTTCACCGTCGCCGGTTTCATTGCCATCG
>JANOCR010000322.1:0-1877 GCA_031412355.1 Ilumatobacteraceae bacterium
TGACCTTGGGTCGCCGCAACCAGACGGTCGACGAGCTCTTCGCCGCTGCACGCGAGGGTGATCGAGCGTCCCTGGCGCGACTGCTGTCGCTGGTGGAGCGTGGCGGCGACGACGCCCGAGCGATCGGACGTCTGGCCTCGCCACTCGGTGGCAGCGCCTACACCGTTGGCCTCACCGGCTCGCCGGGCGCCGGCAAGAGCACGCTCACGTCGTCCACCATCGCCCACGTGCGTGGCCAGGGCGAGGACGTGGCGGTCCTCGCGATCGACCCGTCGTCGCCCTTCACCGGTGGCGCCATCTTGGGCGATCGGGTGCGTATGCAGGAGCACGCCACCGATCCCGGCGTCTTCATCCGATCGATGGCCACTCGAGGCCATCTGGGTGGTCTGTCGCTCGCAACGCCCGAGGCCGCACGACTGCTTGACGCGATCGGCCGGCCGTGGACGCTGATCGAGACCGTCGGCGTCGGCCAGGTCGAAGTCGAGATCGCCGGAAAAGCCGACACGACCGTCGTCGTCGTCAACCCCGGATGGGGTGACTCGGTGCAAGCGAACAAGGCCGGCCTGATGGAGATCGCCGACATCTTCGTGATCAACAAGGCGGACCGCAAGGGCGTCGACGAGACCCGTCGGGACCTGGAGCAGATGCTCGAACTGTCCGACCTGGCGGTCGACGCCTGGCACCCACCGATCCTGCCGGTGGTGGCCACCACTCAAGACGGCGTGGCCGACTACTGGACTGCAGTGCTCGCCCACCGAGCCACGATCGAAGCGTCGGGCGAACTGACCCGCCGCCGCCAGTTCCGCATCGGTGAGGAGTTGCGCGAGATCGTCGCCCGCCGCCTCGAACTGCGCGCCCGGCATATGACCACCGGCGAGCGCTGGGATCGACTGCAGGCCGACGTGGCCGCCCACCTCATCGATCCCTGGACCGCCGCCGATGAGATGCTCGCGGGCATCGGCGGTTGACTGGTCCGGCGGGAGTCGGACTCGCGCGCGTTGTCATGCGGGAGGCTTTGGAGGCAGCGCGTATGGTGACGCCATGGGAGAACTTGTGCTCGTCGAACGACGTGACGACGGTGTTGCTGTCATCACGCTGAACAATCCGAAGGTCAACGCCCTCTCACGCGCGGTGCTCGCAGAACTGCGGGCGATCGCCGAGGACCTGATCGTCAACCCGCCGGGAGCCGTCGTGATCACAGGTGGCGAACGGATCTTCGCCGCCGGTGCAGACATCAGCGAGTTCGGCGATGCAGAGCAGGGCAACCACATCACGGCCGGATTCCACGCGGCGTTGAATGCTGTTGCCGACATTCCCAGGTTCGTTATCGCTGCTGTCAGTGGCTATGCCCTCGGTGGTGGGTGCGAGTTGACGTTGGCGTGCGACTACCGAATTGCCGGCGAACGTGCGGTGTTCGGTCAGCCCGAGATCCTGCTCGGGATCATCCCTGGCGGCGGCGGCACCCAGCGGCTGCCGCGCCTGGTCGGTCGCAGCAAGGCCAAAGAGATCATGGTCACCGGTCGGCAAGTCAAGGCCGATGAGGCGTTGCGGATCGGGCTGGCCGACGAGGTGGTGTCGTCGGAGTCATTGCACGAGCGTGCCTTCGCCCTGGCAGCGGAGGCGGCTCGCGGCGCGCTGCAGGCCCAGGCAATGATCAAGCGCGCCGTCGATCACGGTCTCGACGAGCCACTGTCGGCGGCGCTGGGGATGGAGCGCAAGCTGTTCGAAAGTGTCTTCCACACGCAAGACAGTCAGATCGGTGTACGCAGCTTCTTGGAGCACGGCCCGGGAAAGGCCGAGTTCGTCGGATCCTGAGGCGAGCGGCCAACCAGGTGAACTTTGTCGCTGGCAAGTCGCTGTACGACTCGGCAGCGACA
>JANOCR010000323.1:0-8984 GCA_031412355.1 Ilumatobacteraceae bacterium
CCGGTGAGGGATGTGATGTCGGTGTCGCCATAGCTGATCGAACCCGAGGTGGGCCGCAAGATCGCCGACATACACGACAAGAGAGTGGTCTTGCCGCAGCCCGAAGGTCCGAGCAGCAGCGCCAACGTGCCGGCCTTCACCGTGACGGTCAGGTTGTCGAGCGGGCGAACGGTGTAGTCGCCCTTGACGAACTCGACTGTGAGGTCGTTGATGTGCAGGTCACCGCTGAACCCGGACTGCGATGCGATCACCACTCAACCTCCGAACGCAAGTGCGGGTTCGACCGTTGCGGTCCTGCGCAGTGAGATCAGGCTGGCCAGCAGACCGACCACAACGGTGACCAGCGGAAGCAGCACGAAGCCGCTCGCCGGTATCTCCACGTTCATCGGAAAGAGTGGAGCCAGCACGAGCGCCAGCACCGCGGCCAGCACCGCTGCGGCCAACGACAACACGACGGCCTGCAAGGCGAGCCCGACGCCGATCGCCCACGTCGACGTTCCGGTGGCCTTGAACACGGCGAAGTCGCGGGTGCGCTCCATCGCCTGCAGGTACAAGACGGACCCGATGACAGTGGCAGCCACCAGCCACAGCAGGAAGCGCACGAAGCTGATCGACGACATGGCGTTGTCCAACGGGCGCAGAACATCGTCTTTCACCTCGTCGTTCGTCATCAGCTTCAGGCCTGCCGGTGCCGTAGCCGGCATCTGGTCGTACAGAAACGCCGTCACGAGCGGTTGACCCTGCACGGCGATGGCCTGCGCATCGGCGAGCGCGACGTAGACCATCGGCAAACCTGCGAAGAGGCGTTGCCCCGAAACCGTGCCGACCACGCGCAGGTTGCGCCCGCCGATCGACAGCGTGTCTCCCACGCTGGCACCTTCGAGGTCCTCGTCGACCACCGCTTCACCAGGCCCGGCCAGCGCTGCTCCATCGGCTGCGACAGGTGAGCCCAGTCGACCCGGCTCGACACCGAGCACGACGAGGTCGACCACCTCTTCAGCGCCAGCGATCGTCTGACGTAACACCATCACCGGAGATGCGTTGCCGTCGCCCGCAGCCGCGAGGGGCACCGGTGTGAACGAGGTGAATGGGCCTGAGGCTTGATCCGATACGGCCCACCCCGATGCTCCGACCGCGTCGAGGGTTCGATCGACCTCGCGCGAGAACGACGCTGCCAGGCCGGTCATGATCAAGCCCATTGCAAACACCAGGCCCACACCCGACATCGCGATCACGAATCGTTTGCGACGCCATTGCAGATCGCGCAATGCAGCTCGTATCACATGCCCACCCCCTGTTCCGAGGGCGAAGGTACACCACCACCTCGAGCGGCAAGCCATTCCTGCAAGCGCGGCATCGCCACCGCGTAGCCGCGTTCCACCACCGGGGTCATCTTGTCGAACTCGAGCAGACCGACGCCTTGCATCTCTATGTCGACAAACAGGTCGACAGTGCCGTCGGTACGCAGCGCCGCCCGACGACCCTCCGATCCGGTGATCATCGTGCGCATCAGCACTGATGCGACGCCCGGATACGGCGAGTGTTTCCGGTCTACGAAGTGCCGAAGCGCCTTGAACCCCGAGACGTAGTTTCCGTAGTTCGCGTTCGTCGTAGGTCCGGTGCTCGAAGCGACGTCGACGGCGATCACGGTGGCGATCGAGGGGTCGGCGCGCATCACGTCGGCGGGCAGGTTGTTCAACACCCCACCGTCGACGAGCAAATCCTCGCCGAACGGCACCGGCGGCAGGACGCCGGGAATGGCGATGCTGGCGCGGATCGCCGTGACAAGATCACCACGCCGATGCACCTCGATGCGTGAACGGGTGAGGTTGGTCGACACGCAGAACAACGGTGTCCACACGTCGGCAACATCGACCCCACCGAACACACTTTGCAGGTTCGCCGTGATTCGCTTGGCCTTCAGAAGCGAAACGAGCGGAACCGTGTAGTCGATCAGCCGGTTGAATTGCTTGGCGCTCAACGCCAACAACTCATCGTCGTCGCCGTACATCGCCGCGCCCGCGGCGAAGATCGAGCCCATCGACGCCCCACCGATGCGGTCGATCGGTATGCCCAACTCGCGCATCGCTTTGATCACACCGAGGTGGGCGAAACCGCGTGCGCCGCCACCACCGAGGACAACCCCCAACCCCGCCCCGACGCTGAGGCGACCGAGTCGGGCGAAGTCGTCACGATTGCCGCGACGAACGTGGTGCACCTCCTCGAAGCGGGCACTGATCGCGACGGTCGACGCCGCAGTGGGACGTCGCGCTGATGCTTCATCCACCATGGCCAGCCAGCGCGGTACTCCAGTCTCGGCACTCGAGTCCAGAAAGCGGGCAATGGTCGTCTCGGTCTCGGCTGTCGGGGAGGCTCCGGCAACGACGATCACCGTGTCGGAGCGTTGGAGGATGCGCCGCGACCATCGCGTCGGCGTTGGATCGGACAGATAGACCACATGATCGTGGGCGGCCTCGACCTCGTTCAGCAGCTGTGAGAGGCGGGCGTCGCCGAGACCCGTGGAGGCCGACTGGGCGAAGCCGGTGCGCCCGAGGATGGAATCGATACGATCGCTGCCCAGCACCACCGTCGGCCCTAGCGGTTCCAGGGCAGTGATCATCGGTGTCACCACAGCAGCGATATCGAGGTCGTTAGCGACGACGAGCGCGACGGAGCGCGCCGTGCGGGCTTCGCTGCGAACGCCATGCATGCGTGACACCAGCCGGCGCAGCACCAACATCGCGAACTCGGCCCGAGTACCGAGGAGGTGTTCGAAGTCCGCGACCGAGATGCGGGCGAGCGAGGTGTCGCGAAGCGCGGTGACCGACCCGGTGCGAGGGGAACGCTCGATGATCGCCACCTCGCCGACGACCTCGTGGCGATCCACCACCCCGACCACCTCGGCGACGCCGCCGGGGCCACGACGTGTGACCTGCAACCGCCCGGACAACACGAAGTAGGCGGCATCGGGTTCGTCGCCTTCCTCAAATAGCGTCTCACCAGCGGCAATGTCGACCCACTCGGCCACCTCGAGGAGGCTCGGCACTAGTTGCGCTGCCGCTGGACCGAGCACCTCGATCGCCATTTCGGCCACGTTGACGCTGTTCAGCCGCCGCCGTGCCGAATCGGTGATTCGAGCTGCTTGTTCGGGATGATCGTCCAGCCAATCGGCGAGATCGGCAGGTTCGATCTCCACCACCTCGACCGCAGGCCCTTCCGCGGCCGCCCGCAAGGTGGCCGAGCGCGTAAGCCCGGCCAGCGCAGCGACCTCACCGATCAGCCCCCCGGCAACCGAGCGGCCGACGAATGCCTCACCTCCTTCGACGGTCACCGTCGCCTCGAGGGCTCCGGACATGACCAGATACACGAGCTCGGACGTGTCACCCTGACGGACGAGCACCTCGCCGGCTGCGAGCATCCGCCGACGACCGAGCTGTTCGAGATCGCGCAGCATCACCGCTTCCACCACGGGCGCTTCGCCGCGGGTGTCGTTCGTGTCGTTCGTGTCGTTCATTCCGTGCCAACTCTCGGAGTCGGTCGCGATGCCCCTGCCCGACCCGTATCACCAACACTAGGCGGGTCCTTCACCGCATCGGGCCAGCGAGATCGCCGCAGTCGTGGTCGATGGTTCCGCTACCGCATCACAGTCCGACGCCGGCCGCCGGCGGGTGCTGGCAGAAGAGAGGCGCCGGTGAAGGTGGTCGGCGAGCGCTTCCGTGTCGTGCGAAGCACCGGCGATGTAGCTGGAGCGGCGTGTGCGCAGCAGACTGCCGCCCGGCACTTCGAGCCAGGAATGGTCGGGACGGAAGCCGGTCGCCCAGATGATGGTGCCGATGTTGCGCCGGCGCAGATCGACCTAGAGGGTGGCGGCCGCACCGACCGTCGTCGGCTCGAATCGATGTGGAGGCTCGACCACGCCTGCGTCAGCGCGCCGCTCCCACTCGTCGAACCGATCGAGCAGGCGTTTCAGCTTCAGATCGGCGAGTCGACAGGTGTTGGCGAGGCCGCCGGAGCAGAGGGCACGCCTTCGCGGATCGTGCCGAGGCGACCGACGACCTCGACGCCGAGCGCGGCGATCGCATTGAGGTCGAGTGATCGGCGTTCGGGTGTGCCGATCAGTTGCGGCGAAGGGAGGTGACGGGCCCGGATGAGATCGTCGTAGCGCTCGTCGAGGACGCCCGCGGCCTCCATCCACCAGAAGATGTCGCAACCGCGGTAGGTGCGCGCATCCTCACACCAACAGAGACCGCCGAAGTGGAAAGTCGCGCCACATACGACCCCAGTTTCCGCGGCGACGTGAGCGGGTGCTCCCATGATGTACTGGCGCTGTGGATCGCCGATGTTCGAGACGGAGCCGACCCGAGCCGGCTGGGCTGCAGGTCCCGGCTCACGGAGGTCGACGTGCCCCAAGAACGGAGTTCAGCGCCGTTGTCATGCGCTCCCGGTCGACGTTCAACCCTGGTCGTCAATCTCCTCTCCGATCAAGCGGTACACCGCCACTCCTGCTTCCCCATCATCAAACAAGACGGTCGGCGGCGGTTTCAGCTGGGAGCCGGTTCGCCATGAAATCTCCAAGACGAGCAAGTTGAGCTTGTCGCCCGACACATCGTCGTCCCGCTGATACTCGTACCTGATTACCCGGTCCCATCTCACCGTCATCACCCCAGAGCCTTTCACACAGCCACGAATCGGGGAATTCGCAGTATGACTGGTACCTCAATCACGACGAAACCAGCTGCGTCGTGCGCGAGACGTACGAAAGCTCTGCCGCCGTCCTCGCGCATATGGGGAATGTAGGGGCGCTTCTCGGAACGATGGTCGAGTTGGGGGGCGGTCTCGAACTCGAAGTATTCGGTAGCCCTTCGGCTCAGCTCATGGAGGCTGCGGCTGCTTTGCAGCCATCCGTCTACCCCTACTTTCAAGGTAAGTAGCGTCCACTGCGCCGCACGACACCTACCCAAGAGCGCACTGATGGCGAGCACAGTCCGGGATGACGCGCATCAGCGCCTGACGGGCGCCGTCGTCGAGTTCGGCGCGGTGGTCGGTGAGTGCTCAGGCCGGCGTTGCCTCGTGACGCCCTCCACAGCCGCGATTGTCAACAGCCCGGTCGCCACTGCAGCGAGCGGCCACACAGGAACAGCGTCGCCGAGGAGGATCACCAATATGGAGGTCAAAAGCAGGATGACCAATCGAGGCCCGAGTACTTGGCCGGAGATGCGCCAGTAGGCCATCGCCGACGAGCCCACGAACAGGGCGACTCCGACGGCGAGCGATGCAATCACAGGACCACTCGCAGGGACCTCCGGGTGCAGCATCATTTCCTCCACTGCGACGGCGAAGCCGACCACGCCGCAGATCAGGGGGAAGTGCAACAAGCTGAACGCATCGCGAGCGATTGGGCCCACCGAGACGCGGTCAGCAGCGACGAAGCCGTGCTCCAGGGCGTCCTTGAGCCATCCGAAGTACGTCCACCACAACAGGCAGACGACCAGCAACGACCCTCCCGCAGCCGCGAGCAGTTCGGCGGTGCGGTCTTCGCCGGCGACTGCGGTGCCGGCCACGATCAACGACTCCCCGAGTGCGATGATCACGAACAGCCCGTGCCGCTCGCTGAAGTGCCTGGGGTTGAGGTCCCAGATCGCATTTCGGCTCGAGGCTGCGGCGGCGGCGAGGTCGAGGGCGATCCCGAGGAGCCACAACCAGTTCCGGGCGGGAGGGTCGACGAGCGCACCCGCCAGAACCGCGATCAGGCCGACAGTCGAAATCGTCAGCCACGCCATGCTGATGCCGAGTTCCGAACGATCCCGCTCGCGATCGACCAACACCTGCACAGCCATGCCGAGCAGGCGAATGACGATGTACGGGACCGCGAACCACAGTGCGTCGTCCTCGAACGCCCGTGACACCGAGGCCGCCATCACGAACGCCGAGCTAGTCGCGACGAGCACGCACACGCGAACCACAGGGTGCTGGGTGTCGGCGGGACTCAACGTCCAGGTGAACTGGGTCCACGCCCACCAGACCAGCCAGAACAGAAGCACAGAGCGACCAACGCCAGGGAAATCGAGATGGTGGGCAGTCAGCACCGTCACTTGCGTGACGGCGAAGACGAACACCAGGTCGAAGAACAGTTCAACGAACGTGACCGGTTGCTCCTGCGGAGCGTGCAGACGAGGACGAGCCATCCACGAAGTATGTCGCGATGTCGAGCGTCGCGTCCTCCGCTCCGAACGACGGCAGATATGGCGCCTGCGAGGGGCGAAGTCCTGTGGGGGCGGCGCATCACGCGCACCTGTGATTCGAGCGACGCGGAACCAGGCAGTTGGGTGAAGGGTCCCGGACCGGCCCCGTGGGTGAGGCGCGACCGCCTCTTCACTGAGAGATATGGGGGCCAGCCGGGGTGTGTTCGAGCGAGCGTCAGCGTGCATGTGCTGAGGGTGGATACAGCCGAGCACTCTTTCGAAATGGTGCCGTCAAGCCTCGTCCGGGGAAGACTCCGAGTGGACCTCGTCGGTGAGCTTCTCCAGCTCGTCGTCAAGCGCTTCGCTCACGGGTGGTGACTGATCGATGTCGGCACCGAGCACCACCTCCGTGGGCGTGTCGCCTCGTAACGCGTCGTCGTGATCGTCGGGCACGTCCAGAACAATCAGCACGCGCGCCTCGCTGTGCCGAACCTGCAGCCGGGTGGAAAGGACCCGGGCGTCGCGGGGTGGGTCATCCAGTTCGACGATGTCGCCGGGTGCGAGCCATAGGCCGCCGGGTAGCACGGCGACGACCGCACGCTGGTCAGGCTCGTAGAGGACAGTTTCGAGGACAATCGGGCGCAACGGTTCGGGGCTCATCGTTCCATTGAACCGCGCATGGAGCCGTCAAGCCGATCATGGCGCGAGCATCAGCCAAAGCCATGCGCGCCAAACTGACATCACAGCAGATTGCCCGATTCCGCGCGGGCGGCTCGACCGCTCCGATCGGCAGTACCGCGCCGTCCATTCGTCCTTTCACTCATCTCAAACTCTCCGGCTCCTGCGGAGGAGGGCCAAGGCGTTCGTGCACCACCACGCCCAGGCGACGAGCACCGGTTGCAAGAACAGGCGGTTGCGTCTCGCAGCATCGGAGTTCAGGCCGAAGGCATCGTGGCCCTTGATGAACTGACTGATGTTGCCCGGGAACACGGCGATGAAGAAGAGACCCACTGCGAGGCCGAGCAGGGATCGACGGCGTCGTACGACGATCAACGCCGAACCAAGCGAGATCTCGACGAGGCCGGACAAGATCACCACCACGTTCTTGTCGATCCCGACCCAATCGGGCACCTGCGCCTGAAATTCGTTGCGGGCAAACGTCAGGTGGCCGAGCCCGGCGATGATCAGTGCGCCACCGAGGACGACACGTGCGGCGGAGCGGACGCGGGCCGATCGAGTCGTAGTCATTGTTCGTACCGTACGGACAGTCGCGCGCCGATAGTCGAAGTCAGCTCACACGGTGGTCGTGAACCAGCGAACAGGTTCGAATCGCGGCTGAACGTTGGGCGCGAGACAGAGCGAGTGGCGATGCGAGGCAATCACCGTGTCCTCCACGAACGCGAATTGGCCGATGGGGTTGCTGTGGTGGAAGGGGGCGCCGTTGTGGCCGGTACTAGGACCGAGTCGTCGGGAGCGATCGCGCTGATGCCTGCGAAATCGGCGCCCGAGAGTGCGTCGAACGGCACGAACGGGACCACGTTCAGTTCGTCGCGAAGGCATGCGGTCTAGGGGAACTCTGCACCCGTCGGCGTGGCCTGCGTCGTCCTCGTCGTCCTCTCGCGGACTGATGGCAGATACGCCGACTGATGTCGCCGAAACCGATGTCCGCGCTGATCGAGGCGATCAACGTCAGACTCGCTGGGCGAAGGAGCACGCTGACGAGCTGCGGAACGACGCCGTCGTGGGCACTGCGCGCTGAAGATTCGGGCAACCCGTCCTTGACGGGGTTGTATGGTGAGTCGACCACCTGGCGACACTCCGGAAAGGGGTCGAGATGACGCCCGACGACGTGCTCGTTGACGACGAGGCGTGGGGAACGCTGTCGTATTACCGGCCGGACCTCACCGGCGCTGTGGCGTACTGCCGTGCGGTCCGCGCCGGCGACATCACCGAGGACACGACGTTCGCGGAGATCGAGCAGCAGTTCGGGTCCGGGACGACCTATGAAGTCGACTGGAACGCGCTCGGGCTCCGCCACATGATCGAGTTCGGTCACGCCTACGAGAACGACTCCGACGGCGAGATGCCCGGATCGGCGCACACACCGCAGATCCTGAAACGCATGGTGCGCGACCTGAACGACGCCGTCTGGGAGAAGGTGCAGGAAGGAGTCACCACCCTCGAATCACAGTTGAATCCTGAGCTGACGGCAGCCGAGATGCCGCTCGACCAGATCGACTGGACGCAGCTGCAGGCGTGGAACGAGGCGATCCTCAAGAATCTCGAGGCCGGCAACGCCACGTCGTTCTGGCAATCGGGCGGCTACGTGGTGATCGGCGACGACAACAACGAACCGTGGAAGCGCGCCGTCGAGGCCGCCAACGGTCTCCAACCGAGCGGCAATCAACCCACCGGGCGCGTCAACATGGAAGCCCGAGGCGGCTTTGCCAGCCGCGGGAGCATGACGGTCAGCGGCAGCCCCGACGAAGCAGCATTCAAGGCCGCCGTGCGCGAGTTCTCGCAGAAGGCGATCGAGTTCGAATGACCGGCGTCACGGTGGCGTGTGGTCGATCCCCGTCCAGCGCGCTACGCGTTGACTGCGTTTAACGTGGCGAAGGCCTGGTCGAGCGCCTCCCAGAGGGCGTCGCTCAGGATCTGGACCCCGATCACTGCCGTGTACGAGGCGTCGGTCGGGTTGGCGACCAACAGGACGAACTCGGCGCGCCCTCAACAGTCGGCAACCCGAGCGCGAACTCTTGACCAACTGATCCAGATCGCGTGGTGCGAGGGGCCGAGGAAGCT
>JANOCR010000324.1:0-5372 GCA_031412355.1 Ilumatobacteraceae bacterium
TTTCCCCCCCCCCCGGGGGGGCCCCGAAACACTCGTTCACGGCGATGCGGATTGCAGGTCGGCCAGGACCTGGTGCCAGCGGTCCGGGTCGCTCTTGTAGGGGGCGTAGAAGCTGACGCGCTGCACGACGTCGCCGTAGCGGCGAAGGAGCTCCGCGGCGATCTGCTCCGGTTCGCCGACCACGGCGAACGTGTTGAGGATCTCGTCGGTGACGAGGTTGCCCATCTCGACCCACCCACCCTTCTTCGACAGCGCATTGAGCTCTTCGTGCAACCCGTCCCACCCGTGCAGTTCCAGCACACCCTTGTAGGCCGGCGTCGATCCGTAGAAGGCGATCTGCTGGCGAGTCCCCGTCTCGGCGGCCGCCATCTCGGCCTCGTTGTTGCCGGTGACGACGAACGACGGACCGACGATCTCGAACCCTTCCATCGACTTGCCGACCTTTGCCCGGCCACGCGCCAGCGCCGGCAATGTGACCTCGCGCAGATATCGCTCGGTCGTGAACCCGTGACAGATGAAACCGTCACAGACTTCGCCGGCAACCTCGGTCATCATCTCGCCGACACCGGCCAGGAAGACCCTCGGCACGCCGAACCCGTCCACATCCGCTCGATCGGGGGTGAAGAACGGCGTCATCAAGGTATGCGTGTAGAACTCGCCGCGAAACGCCAGCGGAGCTCCGTTCTGCCACGTGTCCCAGATCGCCCGGATCGCAAGGATCAGCTCACGCATTCTCGGTGCCGGATGACTCCATTCCATGCTGAATCGCTTGGTGATGTGTGGCTTGATCTGGCTGCCCAAGCCGAGGATGAAGCGGCCCTTGGAGAATGCCTGCAAGTCCCAACCGATGTGCGCCAACGTCATCGGGTTGCGGGCAAAGGCAACGGCGATCGACGTACCGAGCTCGAGCCGCTCGGTGTGTTCGGCCGCCAGCAGCAACGGGAAGAACGGATCGTGAGCGGTCTCCGCGGTCCAGGCACCGTTGTAGCCGGCGTCCTCCACCTCCTTGGCATTGGCAGCCGCGTTGGCGAGGTCGTTGGTGATTCCTCCATCAACTTTCATTCGGCGTCGACTTTCATCCGGCCGACCGTACTCCTGCGATTCGCCGCGCTCAGGTGTCCTGGTCGCGCAGGAACTGCTCGAACTCGGCGGCCAGTTCGTCACCGGTCGGGATTCCGTCCGTGCCGAGCAGATCTGTCTGCTCTTGGGCCTGGTCGTACAGCTCTTCGAGCTGGCCGACCATTGCACGGTGCTCGTCGTTGCTGGCAACCAATTGGTCGAGGCGCTGCCGTTGCACGATGGTCTCTTGCCGAATGGCCGCGGCGTCGACTGCGAGGCCGGCCACGTCGTGCAGGCCGGTCAGCAGTGCCAGCGTCGCCGCCGGGTAGCTCATGGCGCTGACGTAGTGCGGCACCTGGGCCCAGATGCCCAGCGAGGGCACCCCTTTGTCGGTGAAGGCATGCTCCAGCACGGCGCCCATACCCGCCGGGACGTCGACGGAGTTCTTCAGGTAAGCCACGCTGGCCACGACATCGCCAGACGGTGAGCTGCTCGACAGCCGGGGATCACGGGTGTGTGGGGTGGCAAAGGGATAGGCGCCGAGGGCGATCATCTGGCGCACGCCCATGTCGACCGCCAGGGTCGAGACCACGTCGGCAAACCGCCGCCATTGCGAATCCGGCTCGGGCCCGCTGAGTGTCAGCACGTCGTGGCCGTCGGAATCGTGGCCGACGTGCAGTTCGATGTCGGCCCACAACAACCTGACGTTGACGCCTTCGCGCAGCTCCATGGTCGGCCGGCGAGCGCGGTAGTCGATGAACGTGTCGCCGTCGAATGTTGCCAGAGGTCGCACTGCCCATTCCTCCTGCACCGTGGCCATCGCCGCGGCGGCTGCTCCACTGGCGTCGATCCAACCCGAGAGCATGACGACCATGACCGGGGCGTCGAGCGTCGGGAGCGGCTCGTGAAGAACGTAGGGGTCGGTCATGACAGTGCCTCGAGGCACTCGGCGGCGCGCGCTGCCGCCCCGTCGATCTGCACGACGAACGGCTCGAGCTCAGCGGGGTCTCGCGAGCCGAGAGCGCCACCCAGATAGCGGTAGTACACGCCCTGCAGGATGCATGCCAGCTTCCAGTAGGCGAACGAGACGTAGAACGGCAACTGAGACAGGTCGCGCCCGCTGGCCGCGGCGTAGCGAGTGATCAGATCGTCGCGGTTTAGGAAACCGTCGGCGGTGGTGGCGGTCCCCGCCCAAGCCGAGGCCTCGTCGCCCGGGCCGGTCCAGTAGACCTGCAGCAGACCAAGGTCGGCCAGCGGATCGCCGAGTGTGCAGATCTCCCAGTCGAGCACGGCCCGCACCTCGCCATCGTCGCCGACGATGCAGTTGTCGAGTCGATAGTCGCCGTGGACGAGGGCGGCCGGACCCTGCTCGGGGATGCGCTGGGCCAGTGTCTCGTAGGCGTGGTCGATTGCGGGCACGTCGCGAGTCTTCTGGTCGTTCCACTGTCCGTACCAGCGCTTCAGCTGGCGGGCGATGTAGCCCTCGTGCTTGCCCAGGTCGCTGAGCCCGGTGGCGGCGAGATCTACGGCATGTATGGCCGCCAGGGTGTCGACCAGCGACTCGCTGGCGCGCAGGCGAGCCGATGGTGCCAGTGCCATCTCTGCAACCGCTCGATCACGCACGACATACCCGTCGACGAAGCCCATCACGTAGAACGTCGCGTCGTTGACGGCCTCGTCCGTGCACAGCCCGAGGGCGGGGGCGACCGGCACAGCCGAGCCCTGCAGGCCGTGGATGATTCGATGCTCGCGGCTCATGTCGTGAGCGCTGGCCAGACGGTGGCCCAGCGGCGGCCTGCGCAGCACGAAGGCGACGCCGTCGGATCCGACGACTCGGTAGGTGAGGTTGGAGTGACCACCGGCGATGATCTCGAACGTGAACGGGCCGCGAGCACCGGCGACATTGGCCTCCAGCCATTGGGTGACCGATGCAGCGTTGATGCCTGGCACGTCGTTCATGCTGCCCGTACGGTATCCCGGTATCGTGCGGACATGGCCATCGATGTCACCGACGCAACATTCCAGACAGAGGTCGTCGACCGCTCCAAGACCACTGCCGTGGTCGTCGATCTGTGGGCGCCGTGGTGCGGCCCGTGCCAGACCCTCGGCCCGATCCTCGAGAAGGTCACCGACGCGACCAACGGCGAAGTGGTGCTCGTCAAGGTCAACATCGACGACAATCCCGGCGTGTCGCAGGCCTTCCAGGTTCAGTCGATCCCCGCTGTCTACGCATTGAAGAACGGCGAGGTGGTCGATGGCTTCGTCGGGGCGCATCCCGAGCACGTGATCGAAGAGTTCGTCGCCAACCTGCTGCCCTCCGAGGCGGAGCGCACGGTGGCCTCGTTGTTGGCAGAGGGCAACGAAGGTGCCTTTCGGGCTGCACTGGAGCTCGAGCCCGCCAACGAAGACGCGATCGTCGGGCTGGCGGAGCTGCTCGTCGCCCGTGGCGAAGCCGAACAGGCCCTGTCGTTCCTGGCGCGCATCCCCGAGACCGATCGCACGCGCAGGGTGGCGGCAGCCGCCCGCGTCAGCACCCAGCCGGCCCTGATCACCGACGACTACGACGCCCGGTTGTCGGACCTGCTCGACCAGGTGAAGGCCGACGACGAGGCTCGCCAGCAGTTCGTCGACATCCTCGAGCTCATGGGCCCCGACGATCCGCGCACTGCCGCGTACCGCAAACAGCTGACCGCCCGGTTGTACTGACGATCGCGGCTAGGGTCCGACCATGCCGATCGAGCATCGCATCGAACATCGCGATGGTTACCACCTGTGGGAGGGTGGGCCGGTCCCGAAGGGTGCCGACGGCATCACCATCGGCCCACTGGTGATAGTGCGACGTGGCAAGGCCACCCCGTACTTGTTGCGGCACGAGTTGGTGCATGTGCGTCAGTGGAAGCGCTTCGGTGTCGTCGGCTTCGCCGTGCGGTACGTCGGCCCCTACGCGATGTGGAGGATTCGAGGCAAGGATCATCGCAGTGCCTACCTGCGCATCCCGCTCGAGATCGAGGCCGACTGGGTCGCCCGTCGATCGTTGACAACCGCAGTGCGCGACGAGTTGCACGAGCCCATCGCCTCGTAGTGAAACCTCCGGGCCCTCGATAGTGTCCGGCCCTGACTTCCCCCAGTAGTTCGGCGGCGCGTGACGCGCCCTGCCGAGCGCCGTTCCACTGAGGAGGGTCGTCATGGAATCGAGTCTGCCTCGACCTGCTCCACCGCGATCGGTCGTCGAGCGCCTGCGTGAGTGGATCGTGTGGTTCGGGCCCGGACGACTCGCAGCGACGGCCCTCGCCGTGATTGCCGTGGTCGCGGGTGGCACATGGTTGCTCAGGGCCAGTCCGGCCCGGCCGGAGGACCAGTTGCCGTTCGCGGCGGCGTCCACATCCTCCACCGTGTCAGCCGTCGTTGCGTCGACGAGCACCACCGCAACGACGATCGTGGTGTACGTCGCCGGCGCGGTCGGTGCACCGGGCGTGTACACGTTGTCCGCCTCGGCCAGGGTCACCGACGCGGTCGCCGCAGCCGGAGGCGCCCAGACCGATGCCGACCTCAACGTTGTCAATCTGGCCGCGACCGTGCGAGACGGCGAGCGGGTCTACTTGCCCAAGATCGGCGAAGCCATCCCGGTCGTGATCGGCGTTGACACGGCAGCCGACACGACGCTGGCGCCGGGCCCGGTCAACGTCAACTCGGCGACACCCGATCAACTCGATGTGCTGCCCGGCGTTGGTCCGACGACTGCGGCCGCGATCGTGGCGCACCGACAACAGAACGGACCTTTCCAGAACGTCGAGCAACTAGGCGACGTCCGCGGAATCGGCCCGGCCAAGCTCGACGCGTTGCGCGGCCTGGTGACGGTGTGATCAGAACAGGGCGCGTCCGAAGATCAGGTTCACAGCGGCCAGGGCCACGAACACGCCGAGCCACACACCTGCGGCCAGCCACACGTACTCGTGCCAGAACTCGCGCCACGTCGCCACCGGCCAACGTGTCGCTCGCTTCGCAGAGATCGCCCCGACGATCATCCACAACACGGCGCTACCGGCCACGGCGCCCAGGTACACACCGCCGCCCGACCGCAACGGTGCACCAGCAACCAACAGGCCGGGCGCAGCCATCACTGCGGTCAGAAACCCGACGACGCCGCGCAACAGCGAGGTGTGGCCGCGAAGCAACAACAGCGAGGTCACACCCAACAGGCCAGGGGGCAACAGGGCTACCAATGGACCGGTGCTACGGATCTTCGAGCGATACGCACGCGGGCCCAACGGCACGGGTTGATGGATTCGCGGCATGGCATCGATGACCCGAGC
>JANOCR010000325.1:0-20216 GCA_031412355.1 Ilumatobacteraceae bacterium
GGCGCTCGTGTTGGCGGGCGTTCGACCACGCGAGTCCCACATGGCCGACGCTGTTCGCGAGGCGCTCGACGGGCCTGATCTGTTGTACATCTCGATCGACATCGACTCGCTCGACCCCGCCTACGCCCCGGCCACGGGAACGCCGGAGCCGGGCGGCATCGTCGCCGCCGACCTGATGCGCATGGTGCGCAAGCTTGCCTACGAGCACAACGTCGTCGGCATGGACATCGTCGAGGTGGCGCCGGTATACGACCACGCCGACTGCACTGTCAACGTCGCCAACCGGCTGTTCATGGAATGTCTGGCAGGGCTCGCGGCCAAGCGCCGCGATGCCGCCGGCACCGCACCAGGATTACCCGCACGCTGAGACCAGAAAGCTGCCCACATGACTGAACCGATCCGCGAGCGGCCGGCGATGGCCGCCTACGGCACCGACACCCCGGATTGGGTTGGCGTGCCGTGGTCCTGGGCAGCCGAACGGCTGGTCTCCAACAAGAACTATTGGCTCGTCACGGTGTCGGCCGGAGGTGCCCCGCACTCAATGCCTGTCTGGGGTGTGTGGCACGACGACGAGCACCGGTTCATGTTCTCGTGCGCGGCAACGGCGCGCAAGGCTCGCAACATCGCGGCCAATCCACTCGTTGCGTTCACGACCCAGGACACCGTCGAATGCGTATCCGTCAAAGGCGTCGCTGCACCAATCACCGACCCTGCCAGCATCGATCAGTGGGTGACGCGCTACGTGGCCAAGTATGGCGCCGAGCAGCCCGGGCTCGAAGAGTTCCTGCCACAGAACGCGATGTTCGAAGTCGTACCCGTCTCCGCGTTCGCGATTATCGAGCGAGAAGCCGAGTTCGCCACCCACGCCACCCGCTGGCGGTTCGCCTAGCCGCCCAACCACCAGTATGGGCGCGCAGTCTGCCACCAGTGGCGTAATCCCGCGCCCAACGAATTGCTAGTTGGCGAGTTCGCACCAGTCTTTGTACTGGTCCTCTTCGCCGCGCACGGCACGGGCGTAGACCTCGGCGATGGCCTTGGTGATCGGCCCGGGGCAGGGGATGTCGCGGTCGTCGATCGACTTCACCGAGCTGATCTCGGCCGCCGTACCGCACACGAACACCTCGTCGGCGATGTACAGGTCACTGCGCGCCAGGTTGTCGACACGGAACTCGAAACCGAGATCCTCGGCGATGCGCATGACCGAGTTCTGCGTAATGCCTTCCAGCGCACCCGCTGACATCGGCGGCGTGATGATGACGTTGTTGCGAACGGCGAAGATGTTCTCGCCGGTGCACTCGGCAATCAGGCCGTTGGGGGCCAACATGATTGCCTCGTCGTAGCCACCCTTCAACGCCTCGACCTTGGCCAGCGACGAGTTGACGTAGTTGCCCGTGGTCTTCGACGCCGGCGGCATTGTGTTGTGGTCGTGGCGCGTCCACGACGAGACCTTCATCCGCACGCCATGGTCCAGCGCGTCCTCGCCCAGGAACGGCGCCCAAGGCCAACAGGCGATGGCCACGTCGGTGCTGCACGGCAAGGTGTTGAGCCCCATCTCGCCATATCCGTAGTAGGCGATCGGGCGCACGTAACAGCCCGGCAGGCCGGTCGACGCGACGGTTGCTTTGGTTGCAGCCACGATCTCGCTGACGGTGTACGGGATCTCCATGCCCATGATGTGGGCGCTGCGGAACAGCCGCTCGATGTGCTCGGTCAGACGGAACACGGCCGGCCCCTGCGATGTGGGGTAGGCGCGGATGCCCTCGAACACGCCCGTGCCGTAGTGCAAGGTGTGCGTCAGGACGTGAATCTGAGCCTTGTCCCAATCGACAAGGTCACCGTTCATCCAGATTTTCGGAGTGGGTTGAATAGGCATCGCTGGCTCCCGCTGTTCAGAGTTGAAGGGCAGATCTCGAGGTTGCGGTCTAGCCTGCCACGGCTGCGGCGATTTGGGAACCGATCTCGCTGGTGCTGCCGGTACCACCGTATGCCGCACAGGCCGAGCGAACGCGGGTGGCAGCGTCGCCTTCACCCAGGAAATCGAGCATCAGTGCTGCGCTGAGAATGGCGGCAATGGGGTTGGCCTTGCCCGTGCCGACGATGTCGGGAGCCGAGCCGTGCACCGGTTCGAACATAGACGGGCCGGTGCGGGCCGGGTTGAGATTGGCCGACGAAGCCAGTCCGATCCCCCCGCTGACCGCACCGCCGAGGTCGGTGAGGATGTCGCCGAACAAGTTGTCGGTGACTATGACGTCGTAGCGATGAGGATCCTGCACGAAGTAGATGCAGGCGGCGTCGACGTGGTTGTACGCGGTTGCGACCTGCGGATAGTCGGCGGCGACCGCATTGAACGCCCGCTGCCACAGGTCACCGGCGAACGTCAAGACGTTGGTCTTGTGCACCAATGTCACGTGCTGACGTCCCGGCGGAGTTCCCTGGCCGCGCTGCACCGCCAGTTCGAAGGCAAAGCGGATGGCCCGCTCGGCACCCATGCGGGTGTTGACCGAACCCTGTGTCGCGACCTCGTGTTGGGTGCCCTTGCGCAGGACACCGCCCTCGCCCACGTAAGGACCCTCGGTGTTCTCGCGGATCACGACGAAGTCGTGCGGCTCGGTGTGCCCGGGCGCGGTGCCGACGAACGGACGCTGATTGACGTAGAGATCGAGGTCGAAGCGCATTTTCAACAGCAGTCCACGCTCGATCACACCCGGCGCGACATCGGGCGTGCCGACGGCACCCAACAAGATGGCATCGAAACCGCGCAACTCGTCGAGCGTTTCGTCGGACAGGATCTCGCCGTCTCGCAGGTATCGGGCACCGCCGAGGTCGTAGCTGGTGGGGTCGATTTCAACTCCGGCGGCGCGCACAACCTTCAATGCCTCGGCTGTCACCTCGGGGCCGATGCCGTCACCGCCGATCACCGCAATTCGATAAGCCATGGCCCGAGATGTTACGTGGCGATAGCGTTTTCACCCTATGGCGACGACGCAGCTCTCCCGCTCCGCATTCGAACGACTGCAAGCCGAGTTCCTCGACCTCACCACTCGGGGTCGAATCGAGGTGGCCCAGAAGATCGAGACGGCCCGGCTGATGGGCGATCTCAGCGAGAACGGCGACTACCACGCCGCCAAGGACGAGCAGGGCCACATGGAAGGTCGCATCCGCGAACTCGAGCACATCATCGAGACGGCCGAGATCATCGAGGGCGGCGACGAAGGGGTCGTGTCGACCGGATCGATCGTGACGATTGTCTATGAAGGCGACGACGACAGCATGGCCGAGCGCTACCTGGTCGGGCACCTGGAGGAAAGAGTCGGTGACCTCGACGTCATGAGCCCGCAGTCGCCCCTCGGTTCCGCGTTGCTGGGCGCCAACGAGGGCAACTGGGTCGAGTACGAAGCCCCTACCGGGACCCTGCGCGTCCGCGTGATGAAAGTGGAGACCGCTTAGTGGCGCAACCCGCGAGCGGAACACCTCCCGACCTGCCGCCCGGCGCAGCCATGGTGCTGCCCGGTCGTGGCACCACGTTCGTGCGATTGCTCGACGGTCCGATCGGGGCCCCCACCGTTGTGTTGCTGCACGGGTGGACAGCCACCGCCGACGTCAACTGGGTCACCTGCTACCGGCCGCTGGCCGAGCAGTTTCGCGTCGTGGCGATCGATCACCGTGGTCATGGACGCGGCATCCGTTCGCGCAAGAAGTTCCGGCTCGAAGATTGTGCCGACGACGCCGTGGCGGTCTGCGATGTGCTGGGCATCGACCAGTTCATCCCGGTCGGCTACTCGATGGGCGGACCGGTCGCTCAGCTGATCTGGCAACGTCATCGACAACGCACGGCGGGGCTGGTGATGTGCGCGACATCGGCTTACTTCTCGACATCACGCGAAGAGCGGCTCAGCTTCCTGGGCATCTCGGGCCTGGCAGCTGTCGCCCGGCTGACGCCGCTACAGGCGCGCCAATGGCTGACCGAGCAGTTCTACCTGCAGCGCAAGGCCGACCAATGGGAGCCGTGGGCGATCGAGCAGGCGGCGTCACACGATTGGCGGATGGTGCTCGAAGCCGGCCGAGCGATCGGCAACTTCTCGTCGCGGGAGTGGATCGGCGACATCGACGTTCCTACATCCACGCTCATCACCATGCGCGATCGCATCGTGCCGGTGCGCCGGCAGGTGCGACTGTTCGAGGCGATCCCCGACGCCGAGGCATTCCGCGTCGATGGCGATCACGACGCTGTCGTCGCCAATGCCAAACAGTTCGTACCGACACTGCTACGCGCCTGCCGCTCGGTAGTGGAACGATCGCGATGAGGAAGCGACTTCTCGGGTTCGCGGCTGCGGGCATCGTGGTGGCGCTTGTTCGGCGCAACGTTCGCGGCCGGCGCAACCTCGACATCGCCGCGCTGGGCATGCAGGTCGGTGGCACGTATGCCACAACGGCCGCGCGCAAGCTCTTCGCATCAACCGATCGGCGCGTCGAGCTCGATCGTGAACGCGAGTTGCGCACCGCGGAGGCGATCACCGAACGACTGGGCAACATGAAAGGCGCGCTAATGAAGCTCGGCCAGATGGCCAGCTACGTCAGCGACGGCCTGCCAGAGCCCATGCGTGCCGCCCTCGCCGAACTGCAGTCGAATGCGCCGCCGATGAGCGCAGAACTCGCAGCAGGTGTGATCGAGCGCGAGCTCGGCGCACCACCCGACGAGTTGTTCGTCGAGTGGGACCCGCACCCGATCGCGTCAGCCAGCATCGGTCAGGTGCACCGCGCCGTCGTGGTGGATCCGGCGACCGGGGTGGAACGCGCCGTTGCGGTGAAGGTGCAGTATCCCGGCGTCGGCGCAGCGATCGAAGCCGATCTCCGCAACGCCAGCCTGCTCGGCACGATCCTGAAGCAGGGCTTCGGTGGCCTCGACCCCGACGACATGGTGACCGAGATCCGGGAGCGCTTGATCGACGAGCTCGACTACTCGCTGGAAGCGGCCAACCAACAGGCCTTTGCCGACTTCTATCGCGGACACCCATTCATCCACGTGCCGGACGTGCTGGCGTCACACAGCACGTCGCGCGTGCTGACAAGCGAGCTGGTCGGTGGCTCGACCTGGCAGGAGATGGTCGAGTGGCCGCAGCACGAGCGCGACCTCGCCGGTGAATGCCTGTTCCGATTCGTGTTCCGCAGCCTGTACGGCATGCATCGGTTCAACGGCGACCCTCACCCCGGCAACTACCTGTTCCATGGCGGTGGCCGAGTCACGTTCTTGGACTTCGGACTGGTCAAGCAGTTCACCGACGAGGAGATGGCAACGTTCATCGGCATGGTGAGAGCTGCCGCCTATGACCACGACGTGCCGACGTTCCGCAGGATCGTCGAAGAGGCCGGCATGCTCCGGCGCGGCGCGCCCGCCGACGACGCTGCGATCGGCGAGTACTTCAGCCAGTTCTACGAGAGCGTCAAGGAGGACAAGGTGGTGACCTGGTCGTCGGAGTACGCCAGCAGGATCGTGCGCCACACGTTCGACCGCACCAGTCCGATATCGCAGTATGCAACGGTGCCGCGTGCGTTCGTCTTCATTCAACGAATCAATCTTGGCCTGTACGCGCTGCTCGGTGAGCTGAGGGCGACGGGCAACTACCGCCAGATTGCCGAGGAGCTGTGGCCGTTCGTCCAAGGTCCTCCCAGCACCAAGATGGCTGAGGCAGAACAGCCGTGGCTCACAGAGCGACGCGGCCATGACGGTGTGTTGTCCGGCTGATCGCCTGCTCGCGCAACCACCGGCGCAGTTCCCGGCGACCACTGGGCGACACGGGTTCTGTATCGATCTCGATGCCACGCCCGAAACAAGCGGCTCGTAGATCGTCGGTCGCCGTTGTCAGCAGGCGCAGGCGCTCGACACCGAGGTCACCGAGCCTTTGGATCAACGCGTCCTCCGACTCGTTCGCTGCGTCCGACACGACCAGTCGCGTGCCGCACGTCGCGGACGCGGTGCGCACCGCGTGCAACGCCTGTTCGGGTGTGCCCTCGCCGACTCGGATCAACACTGCATCGAGATGTCGGTAGCGGAGCTCGTTGCGCTCGCTGACCAAACCTGTGGGATCGTGACTGCGACTGAACCATTGCGCCCACGCCTGGCGGTACGACCGTTCGGCAGCTTCGACGTCGATGTCGATCGGTGATGCGGTCACCAGCTCGGCGACGTAGTCGGGCCCACCCGCTTTCGGGCCGCAGCCCACGGCGGAACGTTTCCACCCACCGAACGGCTGTCGCTGCACCACTGCGCCGGTGATGCCGCGGTTGACGTAGGCGTTGCCGACCTGCACACCTTCGAGCCACCGGTCGACTTCCGCATCGTCCAGCGACTGGATCCCACCGGTGAGGCCGAATGGAGTTGCGTTCTGGAACTCGATGGCTTGGTCGAGGTCGACGGCGCGCATCACGCCGAGCACGGGCCCGAAGCATTCGGTGAGGTGGAACCACGAACCCGGCCGCACACCGATGCGCACCCCCGGAGACCACAGGTCTCCGCCGAGATCACGCGGCTCGACCAACCAGCGCTCGCCATCGTCGAGCTGCGTCAGGCCGCGCGACAACTTCGGCGACGGGGTACCGATCAGTGGCCCGACGACGCTACCGAGATCAGCGGGAAGACCGACCGCCAGGCTGCGGGTCGCGTCGGCCAACCGTGCCATGAACGATTCGTCGTCGTACAGTGCCGCCTCGACGATTGCCAGGCTGGCCGCTGAGCATTTCTGCCCTGCGTGCCCGAACGCCGATCGCACGAGGTCACGGATCGCCAGGTCGAGATCGGCGGCCTGCGTGATGACGATGGCGTTCTTGCCGCTGGTCTCGGCCAGCAGGTGCATCGACGGCTTCCACGAGCGGAACAGCTCGGCGGTCTCGTATGCCCCGGTCAGGATCACCGAGTCGACGTCCGGGTGCGTGATCAGTCGCCGACCGACCTCGTTGTCGGGGCAGGCGACGAACTGCACGACGTCGTCAGGAACGCCGCCGCGATGCAGTTGCTCGACAAGATGCTGCGCTGTGCGCCGGGCTTCCGGCGGTGGCTTCAGGATCGCGGCGTTGCCCGCGGCCAGCGCGGCGAGCACGCCACCTGCCGGGATCGCGTAGGGGAAGTTCCATGGTGATGCAACGACCACCACGCCGCGAGGAGCAACCGCTGCTCCCTGGGCTTGCTGCAGTTCAACAACGTCGACACCGATGGAGCTGTAGAACTTGGCGAAATCGATCGCCTCGCTCACCTCGGGGTCGCCTTCGCGAGCGACCTTCGCGGCCTCGTCGGCCATCACCCGGATGGTGTCGAAGCGCTCCTGGCGCAGGACCTCGGCGACATTCGACAGGATCAGCCTCCGCTCGGCGAGCGGGGTGGCCGCCCAGCGTCGTTGCCCCGTGACGGCGGAGGCGACAATCCGGTCGATCGCCGCGATGTCGTCGACGATGGTGAGCTGACGTGGGGCTGGCGGTCGCCGGACCGCGTCTCGAAGCCCGTCACGGACGGCGGGATCGGTCGGGTCACTGTCGGGTTCGTTGCTGAACCGCCCATCGATCGGTGTGATCGGGAACCGCCGCCGGGCCGTCGAGACACCATGCCGCTGCGCCACCGACCGTCGAAACCTGTCGGCTTGCTCCATGAACTCAGCCGAGCCCGGTGTGATGGTGAACAAGGCGCGCAGGAAGTTCTCCGGTGCCGTGTTCTCGTCGAGCCGGCGCGAAAGGTAGGCGATGCTGGCGTCGATCTGATCGTGCTGCACCACGGGTGCATAGAGCAACAGTGATCCGGCCATCCGCCGCACTGCCCGGCTCTGCGCCGGAGCCATGCCTTCCAACATCTCCAGCTCGATCCGGGCTCGTTGGTCGTCCGGGAGACGGCCACGCAGCACCAGCGCCCAGGCGATGTCGAACAGGTTGTGACTGGCGACGCCGACGCGGACTGCGCCGTTCCACTGCGGCCGCAGCGCGGACTCGAGCATCAACTTGTAGCTCGCGTCGACGTCGGCCTTTGTCCCGTAGGGCGCGGCGACCCAATCGTGCAGCTCGGCCTCGACGACCTCCATCGCCAAGTTGGCCCCCTTCACGATCCGGACCTTGATGCCGGCAGCACCGGTCCGGCGACGTGCTGCCGCCCATTCGCCGAGGTGCTCGAGCACGGCATGACTGTCGGGGAGATAGGCCTGCAACACGATGCCGGTTTCGAGGTGACTGAACTCAGGCTCGTCGAGCACCTTGGTGAACGCGACGACCGTCAGTTGGAGGTCGCGGTACTCCTCCATGTCGAGGTTCACGAAGCCCTGTGGGGTCTTGCGCTGGGCGGCGCGGTAGATCTTGCGGAGCGGTACGCAGATGCGCTCGATGCTGTGGTCGAAGTCGAGAGCGTCGAGGTTGGCCACCAGCGCCGAGGCCTTGATCGACACAGCATGCACATCGGGCCGGCGAAGCTTGCCGAGCACCTGGTCGACTCGCCGCGCTGCTTCATCGTCACCGAGAATCGACTCACCGAGCGGATTGACGAGCAAGCCGATGCCATCGCGTCGGCGTTGCTCGGCGTGCGCCGCAAACCTTGGATCCTCGGCCGGCAACACGACTCCTCTGGTCTCGGCCAGGATCCTCCTGCGCACGAGCGGCATCACCACGTGAGGGATCAGCGATGCCAGCCGCGCCCCGACCGCCAACAGGCCGCGATCGATCCGGCTCAGCGATCGTGGGAGTCCGTGCTCGGCGACCACATCCGCGAACCGATGCGCGGCGCGCCGGTTCGAGGGGATCCGCAAGACCTCATCGGTCAGCCGCTGCACCAGCTCGCGACCGGCCGGATCGGCCACCAGCCGGCCAAGTCGCCGCAGTTGGCGCCGCTCGCGTCGCGTCGAGTTGGCCAGCGCCTCACGCAACAACGTGTCGGCTAGCGCAATCGCCTCTTCGACAGCCACAGATCCATCTTGCACAGGTTCGGGCACGTACACGGCATCAATCGGAGCAATCATCACTTACCACACAACACCCGGCGTCTTGGCTCGATGAACACCACCGCCACGTCGGATTCGTACAAGGATCACGCCGTGGAAGTTCTGCGAGCCATGGCCGAGTTGCTCGACGACGTGCCGCACGTCATGTTCTGCGCCAAGGACAGGTCCGGCGCGTACCTCACGGTCAACCAGGCGTTTGCCGACCGCGCCGGCGCTCGCGACCCGGACCATGTGGTGGGGCGGTACGTCGAAGACTTGTTCGACGCCGAACTCGCCGCGTCTTACGCGCGCCAGGACGCCGAGCTGTGGGAATCGCGCCAACCGCTGCGCAACCAGCTTGAATTGATCAGCCGGCCGGACGGCACGCTCGGCTGGTACGTGACCACAAAGGTCCTCATCACAGACGTCGACGGCGCGGCGTTCCTGGCAAGCGTGTCGGTCGATCTGCGGGCCGCCGGCGACGCCCCGACGGCACATGCCGGAGTCGCCGCCGCGGTGGCCTACGTGCGCTGCCATTGCACGGAGCCGGTGCGTGTCGGCGACGTCGCCGCTGCGGCATCCATGTCGGTCGTGCAACTCGAGCGCACCACTCGGCGAATCGTTGGCCTATCGGTGAGGCAGCTGCTCGTGCGCTTTCGGGTCGAGCGCGCCATCGGCCTGCTGGCAACCACTGAACTTGCGCTCTCCGACATCGCGTCGCAGTGCGGTTACTACGACCAGAGTGCCTTCACGCGGCAGTTTCGTCGTGTGGTAGGTGTCTCGCCGGGTGCATACCGGTCGCAGTTGCTGCGGCGATAACGTCGCTCGATGCGTTTCAGCACCCTTCTGCTTCCCGTGGTCGCGCTCGGTGCGCTCGCCGCGTGCGGCGACAACACGGTCACATCGGATCCCACGACCCTCGAGGGTGCGTTGACAAAGCCAGAGGTGCGGGTACCCGCGGAACTTCCCACCGAGCTGATCATCACCGACCTGACCGACGGTTCCGGCACAGCGGCTGCCAATGGCGACACGGTGATCGTGCACTACGTCGGTGTGCGCTCGATCGACGGCACGGAGTTCGACAGCAGCTTCGATCGCGGCAGTCCGTTCGCGGTCACGCTCGGCGTCGGCCAGGTGATCGACGGCTGGGATCAGGGACTCATCGGGATCAAGCAGGACGGCCGCCGACAGCTCGACATCCCTCCCGATCTCGCGTACGGCGACTCGCCGAAAGGTGACATCATCCAGCCCGGTGACGCGCTGACATTCGTGATCGATGTCGTCGCGATTGTCCCCAAGGCCGACCCAGCCGACGCTCCTGTGATCTCGATCCCTCCGACACCCAACAAGGCCGAGCAGACGTTCGTCGATCTCATCATCGGTGAGGGTGCAGAGATCGGGCCGGGGCAGACGGCCGCAGTGCAGCTGATCGCCTTCAGCGCCGCCGACGGCGCGCAGCTCGACAGCTCGTGGGAAACAGGCACGCCGCTGACGTTCGTGCCGGGCGGTGGACAGCTGCCGCCAGGCCTCGAGAAGGCGGTCGAGGGTATGCGAGTCGGAGGCCGCCGTCAGGTCGACATTCCCTTTGCCGACGCCTTTGGTGTCGAAGGCAACCCCGACCTCGGATTGCCCGCGTCGACCGACCTCATCATGGTGCTCGATCTCGTCGCGGTCTACTGAGGTCGGCGCACGCGCGCCGAGCTCACGCAAGCCCGAGGTCAAGGCAGTGCAGATCGTCGGGAATGTCGGCGTGCGAGGTCGCGCAGAACGTGTCGTGGTCGACGACCGCGAAGCCGTTCTGTTGAGCCCACACCGAGACCGGGCTGCGTTCCGGACTGCACATGGTCACAACGGTGCCGCGCGTCAGGCCGGTGAGTGTGGCGACAAGCGCCGCCACGGGTTGTGCGCCCTGCACGCCGGTACGCGGCCAGGGTAGCCGGATGCTTCGAACTGAACGTCATCCGGTGTGCCGAGCCGTCGAACAGATCCTGAAGCAACATGGTCCCGATGCCGGCGCCGCGGGCGTCGGCGGCAACGAACAGGTCCGACTGCATCGAGACCGCATCGACATCGACGACACCTCCGAAGGCGACGACTCGGCCCTCCACCTCGGCCACCAGCAGTCGCGCCCCCTGCGAGCGAAGCAGCGCCAGGTAGCCGGCATCCGCCGAGGCGTCGCCCTCGAGAGCGATGGCGTGCATCACACCGTCGTCCGATGACGTTGCCTCCCTGATCAGCGGTCGCATCGGCCCATCGTAAACAGGGCGTTATCGAACGACCGCTGCAGTCACCGCGTTGGCAGCATCGGTCACTTCCGTGCCGAACCGCTGCTGCGGTTGCCGGGTCAGGCGTTCGACGGGCCCGCTGAGGCTGACGGCAGCAACGATTCGCCCGCTGCGATCCCGTACCCCGGCACTGACCGAGGCCACGCCCGGTTCGCGCTCCTCGACGCTCTCGGCCACCTCGTCGCCCAGCAACACGCGGCCCGCGGAACCCCGATCGAGCGGCAGCAGCGCGCCCTGCGGCACGATCCAGCGCAACCCGTGCGTTGATTCCAGCGAGACGACGCATCGCCTGCCCTCGCCGTCGGCCACGTACAGCTGCACGCTCTCGCCCGTCGCGTCACGCAGCGCGGTGAGAACCGGCCGGGCGATGTCGGCCAGGGGAAACTCGTCTTCCGCGGCCCGGCCGAGGCGGATCAACTCAAATCCGAGGCAGAACCGCCCCTGGGGGTCGCGCCGCACCAGTCCGTGCAGTTCCAGGGCCACGGCGAGCCGGTGAGCAGTAGCCCTCGGCAGCCCCGTTTCGTCCTGCAGGGCGACCAGATCGAGGGGCGCCCGGGACAGGGCTCGCAATATGAGAACCCCTTTGTCAATCACGCCGACACCGCTTACACTGTCCATCGACGAGAATGATATCTCAGAAAGTGAGATTCGATGTCTTCATCACCTCGAACCCTTGCCCAGAAACTCTGGGAACGGCACGTGGTGCATTCGGCACCCGATGAGCCCGACCTGCTCTACATCGACCTGCACCTGGTGCACGAGGTCACCAGCCCGCAAGCGTTCGACGGCCTGCGCCTGTCCGGCCGTCCGGTCCGCCGGCCCGACCTCACGGTCGCAACGGAGGACCACAACGTTCCGACCGCCGACATCGACCAGCCGATCGCGGACCCGATCTCGGCTCGGCAGGTCGAAGTGCTGCGCGAGAACACTTCAGAGTTCGGCATCATCAACTTCCCGATGGGCGATCCCGGCCAGGGCATCGTGCATGTCATCGCCCCCGAGCAGGGCCGCACACTTCCCGGCATGACGGTGGTGTGCGGCGACAGCCACACGGCCACACATGGCGCGTTCGGCGCTTTGGCCTTCGGCATCGGCACCAGCGAGGTCGAGCACGTACTGGCCACTCAGACACTGCCCCAAACTCGCCCGAAGTGGATGAGCGTCACCGTCGACGGCCAGATTCCGGACGGCGTGACGGCGAAGGACGTCATCCTCGCCATCATTGGGCGCATCGGCACCGGGGGCGGCATCGGCCATGTGATCGAGTACCGCGGTTCGGCCATCCGCGCCCTGTCGATGGAGGGACGCATGACGGTGTGCAACATGTCGATCGTGGCGGGTGCGAAGGCCGGTCTGATCGCACCCGACGACACCACTTTTCAGTACCTGCAAGGCCGCGCCAACGCTCCGAAGGGAGCATCGTGGGAAGCAGCGGTTGCCGACTGGCGCACGCTGGTGTCCGACGACGATGCCGTGTTCGACAAAGACGTCGTGATCGACGCCGCAACCCTGCAGCCACACGTCACCTGGGGGACCAACCCGGCACAGGTCACCACCATCGACGGCAGCGTGCCCTCGCCCGATGACTTTGCAGATGCAACAACACGCGAGACCGTGGCCCGCTCGCTCGAGTACATGGGCCTCGAGGCGGGTACGCGCATTCGCGACATCAGCGTCGACACTGTCTTCATCGGCAGTTGCACCAATAGTCGCATCGAGGATCTGCGGGCTGCCGCGGCAGTGTTGAAAGGACGGGCCGTCACCGTGCCGCGAGTCATGGTGGTGCCGGGCAGCCACGCCGTAAAGGTTCAGGCCGAGTCCGAGGGGCTGCACGACGTGTTCCGAGCCGCCGGTGCCGATTGGCGCGAGCCGGGTTGCAGCATGTGCCTGGCGATGAACCCCGACAAGTTGTCGCCGGGCGAGCGGTCGGCGAGCACCAGCAACCGCAACTTCGAGGGCCGGCAGGGTCGCGGTGGACGCACCCACCTCGTCTCCCCCGCGGTCGCCGCTGCAACCGCCGTCGCCGGACACTTCGCGACCCCTGATGACCTCGGGGTTCTCCAGTGAAATCTGTGCATGTCATCTCGGGCCGGGGTGTGCCACTGCGACGCAGCGACGTCGACACCGATCAGATCATCCCGGCGGAATGGCTCAAGCGTGTCGAACGGACCGGCTTCGAGAAAGGCCTGTTCTCGACGTGGCGAGACGATCGCAGCTTCGTGCTCAACGACGAACGGTATGTGGGTGCATCGATCCTGGTGGCCGGGCCGAGCTTCGGCGTCGGGTCATCTCGCGAGCACGCCGTGTGGGCGATTCAACAGGGCGGGTTCGACGCGGTGGTCGCACCGAGCTTCAGCGACATCTTCAGCAACAACTGCTCCAAGAACGGGCTCGTGCCGGTGGTCGTGCCCGAAGCCACCGTCGAGCAGATCTGGGCGGCGATCGAAGCCGACCCGACGACAGAGATCACCGTCGATGTCGAGCGTCTCAGCGTCGAGGTGCCCGCCGCCGGCATCATCCACTCGTTCCCGATGGCACCCCAGACTCAGCACTGATTCCTGAACGGCCTCGACGATGTCGGCATCACGCTGACGCACGTCGACGAGATCACCGATTTCGAACAGCATCGCCCGGCCTGGCTCCCCTGAGTCGGGCCGAAGTCCGAGGCAGCGTTTGATGACTCCGGCCCCGTTACGGGGGGCGAGTCATCAGACGCACTGATCACTATCGGAACTCAGCCGGTTTCGAACTCGGCGAGGTTGCGCAGCTTGGGGTTGTTCGAGAACACCTCGATCGGCGGGGCGACGTCGAGGCGCAGCGCCCGCTGCAGGATGCGAACCTGCGTGTGCTGGTTGTACTCGGCCATCGTTACAGCCCATCCGTCGCGCCCGGCTCGGGCGGTGCGGCCGCTGCGGTGCAGATAGTCCTTGCCGTCGGGCGCCGGCTCGTAGTGAATCACCACGCCGATGTCGTCGATGTCGATACCGCGGGCTGCGACGTCGGTTGCCACAAGCACGCTGAGCTCGCCATCGGCAAAGCGTCGCATGGCCTTTTCGCGCGACACCTGCGCGAGGTCACCGTGAATTGCCATGGCCTGCACGCCGAGATCCAGCAATGCCCGCTCGACCCGATCGCATCCGCGCTTGGTCTGGCAGAAGACCAACGTCTTGCCCATGCTGGAGGCGATCGCCTGAACCACCTTGTCCTTGTCCATGTGATGCACGGCGAGGAACAGGTGGTGCATCGTGCCCACTGTGTCGGTTGCCGAATCGATGGCCACTTCGACGGGGTCGATCATGTACCGGCGAACCAGATGGCCGACGTCGCCGTCGAGGGTTGCCGAGAACAACATCGTCTGATGTGCGCCGGTCACCTTGCGAAGGATCCACTCGACCTGCGGTGTGAAGCCGTCGTCGGCCATGCGATCGGCCTCGTCGAGCACGACGATCTCGACCTTGTTGAGGTCGAGCTCGTTCTCCTTCAACAGGTCGATGAGCCGCAGCGGAGTGGCGACGATCACGTCGACGCCGCGATTCAGCACCTCGATCTGCTGATGGCGAGAAGCCCCGCCATACACGGCCAAGACGGTTCGATTGCAGCCGGCAGCAACAGGCGCGAGCACCTCGGCGACCTGCAGGGCCAACTCGCGCGTCGGCACCAGCACCATGGCCAACGGACGACGGGCGTCGGCCTCACCAGACAGTCTGGCCAGCATCGGCACACCGAACGCCAGGGTCTTGCCGGAGCCCGTCTTGGCGCGGCCGCAGACGTCGCGACCCGTGAGAGCAACAGGGATGGCCTTGGTCTGGATGGCGAACGGAGCGGTGAACCCGGCTGCGGCCAGGCCCATGTCGACTTCCGTCGGCACGCCGATGTCGACGAAGGCGGTGGGGATGTAGGAGCCGGGATCGATCGTGATTGTGGGGCTTTCGACCGGAGTTCGGGCTGGACTTGGTGTGGGTTTTCGGCGACGGCGCCGCGGTGCCCCAGGTGGGCGGGAATGTTCAGACATGTCGAGCATGGAGGGTACCGCCGCGTGAGCCGGTTCGCCTTCGGCGTCGCGTCTCACCCACGACCACGGGAGGGCGGCGAGAATCGGCAACAATTCCGGGCATGAAAGTCGCACTCACCGTCAACGACTTCCTCCGACGCGCCGAGCAGATCTATCCGGACCGCGACGCAATCGTCGACGAGCCGATGCAACCGGCGGAGTCGTGGGGAACAGTCACCTATGCCGAGATGGCAGCACGCGCCCGGGCCCAGTCCGCGGCGCTCGACGGCTTGGGGATCGGCGTCGGCGAGCGCGTGGCCATTGTCAGCCACAACTCAGCACGCTTGCTGACGGCCCTGTTCGGCGTCAGCGGCTCGGGGCGCGTGCTGGTGCCGATCAACTTTCGGCTGGTCGCCGAAGAAGTGAAGTACATCGTCGAGCACTCGGGTTCCCGCATCCTGATGGTCGATCCCGAGTTGGATGAAGCAATGGCCGACGTGCTGTGCGAGCACCGGTACGTGATCGGCGACGCCACCGACGCGCCAGCACAGCACGACGAACCGACGCCGTGGACATACGACGAGGACGCGACGGCCACCATCAACTACACCAGCGGTACGACGGCACGGCCGAAGGGCGTGCAACTGACCCACCGCAACATCTGGCTCAACGCCACGACGTTCGGTTGGCAACTAGGGATCAGCGACCGTGACGTGTATCTGCACACGCTTCCGCAGTTCCACTGCAACGGGTGGGGCGTTCTGTACGCGGTGACCGGGATGGGCGCCAAACACATCATCATCCGCAAGATCGACGGCGCCGAGATCCTGCGGCGAGTCGATCAGCACGGCGTGACAGTGATGTGCGGCGCACCCGCGGTGGCCAACGCCATCCTCGACGCCGCGTCAACGTGGGATGGCCCGATCCCCGGCTCGGGACGCACGAGGATGGTCATCGCCGGCGCACCACCGCCGACCCGTACGATCGAACGGATAGAGACCGAGCTGGGATGGGAGTTCATCCAGATCTACGGCCTCACCGAGACCACCCCGTTGCTGACCATGAACCGCAAGCGCGCCGAATACGACGACCTGTCGCCAGCGGAACGCGCGGCGAAGCTCAGTCGTGCCGGCGCGGCGGCGATCGGAGTCGACATCCGGATCTCGCCCGACGGCGAGGTGCTGGCCCGCGGGAATCACATCATGGCCGGCTACTGGAACCAGCCCGATGCCACCGACGCAGCCATCCGCCAGGCCGACGACGACCAGGCCGGTCCGTCGTGGTTCCGCACGGGTGACGGCGGCAAGTTGGACGACGAGCATTACCTCAGCATCATCGACCGGAAGAAGGATGTGATCATCTCCGGCGGCGAGAACGTGAGCTCGATCGAGGTCGAGGACGCGATCTTCAGTCATCCCGAGGTCTCCGAGGTCGCGGTAATCGGCGTACCCGACGAGAAGTGGGGCGAAATGGTGATGGCTCTCGTGGTCACCGCGGAGGGTTCGTCGCTGACGGGGGACGACCTGATCGCATACACCAAGACCAAGTTGGCCGGATACAAGTGCCCGAAAGTCGTCGAGTTTCGCGATGCCCTGGCACGCACGGCGACCGGAAAGTTGCAGAAGTTCAAGCTCCGCGAGCCGTACTGGGATGGCAAAACCAAGCAAGTCAACTAGTCGGATCGCGATTCGCGCGCCGCTGCGCGTCCAGTCAGTCGCGCTGACCGATCGGGCAGGAAAACCGTCTGATCAATCAAATAGTAGTTGTCCGTGTCCGACGCCGTTAGCGTCCGTCGGCCTGTGCCGGACAGCCCGGCCAGAAAGGAAACGATCTCACCCCCCAACACGTCTTCGAGGAGGCGCACGTCATGGAAGTATTCGACGGGACTACGACGTCCGGCCGCAAGGGAATCGCATATGACTGGCAGTCGCTGCTGGTCACTGCTGAAGCTGCAACGCTCGACTACGAGCTTGCAACGATGGCCCCGGAGTACGCCGAATAACCATGCGCCCCCAGCGCGTGTTGATACTGGGTTGTGGCTCGGTTGCCCAGTGCACCCTGCCATTGCTGATCCGTGATCTGGACATCGATCCGCAGCGCATCACGATCGTCGACATGCTCGACAACCGCGCCCGCGTGGCAGATTCGATCGCCCGCGGTGTGTCGTTCGAGCAGGATCAAATCACACCCGACAACATCGATGCATTTCTCTCGGCGCGAGTCGGGCAGGGTGACCTGCTGTTGGACCTGGCGTGGAACATCGATAACCCGACAATCCTGCAATGGTGCCGCGACCATGGGGTGCGCTATCTGAACACCAGCATCGAAGTGTGGGATCCGTACGACGACCTGGCGGCCACTCATCCACTGGACCGCACGCTGTACGTCCGCCACATGGACCTGCGGCGGATGATCGCCAAGTGGGGCGACAACAACGGCGCAACTGCGGTGTTGGAGCATGGCGCCAATCCCGGATTGGTCAGCCACTTCACGAAGCAGGCGCTCACCGAGATCGCCGGCCGCATGCTGAGCGATGGTCTCGTCGACGACACCAACGCAATCGAGCAGGCCCTCGCCGACAGCCAGTACGCGACCCTCGCAATGCTGACCGGTACGAAGGTGATCCACGTCGCCGAACGCGACACTCAGATCACCAACATCCCGAAAGAAGTCGACGAGTTCGTCAACACGTGGTCGGTCGACGGGTTCTACGAAGAGGGCATTGCCCCTGCCGAGCTCGGCTGGGGAACTCACGAGAAGCGCCTGCCGCCGAATGGCTACGTGCACAACGGCTACGGACCTCGCAATCAAATCTGCATTGCCCGTCCGGGCATGGAGACTTGGGTGAGGTCGTGGGTGCCCGCCGGCGAGATCCGCGGCATGGTCGTGCGCCATGGCGAGGCACTGACGATCAGTGATCACCTCACGGTGTGGGGCGGCGACGGCAACCCGCGCTACCGGCCGACGGTGCACTACGCGTACTGCCCATCCGACGCTGCGATCGCCAGTGTGCTCGAACTGCGAATGCGCAACTGGAAGATGCAGTCGCGACAGCGGATCCTCAACGACGAGATCATCAGCGGCGCCGATGAACTGGGTGTGCTGCTGATGGGCCACCCGTATCGCGCGTGGTGGACCGGTTCGCTGCTGTCGATCGACGAAGCCCGAGCGATCGTGCCTCACCAGAGCGCCACGACATTGCAGGTCGCCGGTTCGATCATCGCCACTGTCACGTGGATGATCGAGCATCCGAACGAAGGCCTCTGTGTGCCCGACGACCTTCCATGGCAAGAGGTGTTGAAGGTTGCGTCGCGCTACTTGGGCACGATGCACTCGGCGGCCGCCGACTGGGACCCGTTGACAACCCGCAACGATCTGTTCGCTGGTTTCGCCAACGATGCCGACGGCCTCGATCACAGTGACCCGTGGCAGTTCTGCAACTTCCTGATCCCATAGCACGTTGACAATCCGGGGCATCGGCGGCAGACTGTTGCCGATGTCCGCCGCTCGTACCCTCCTTCTGCTTATGTAGGGCAAGCGCCGCGTTCTTCGCGCTTGCCCGTACCCCCCGCCAGTTGGCCGGGGGGTTCTTCATTTTTCCCGACCAAACTCGATCGTTGCCTTCCACCCACACTTGTTCCAGAAAGCCAGTCATGCCTCCACAACCAGCCAGCCCGAAGAAAATGCAGTTCGCCAAGTACAAGCCGTTCGTGCCCGTAGTGCTCCACGACCGCACGTGGCCGAACGTCGTGATCGACAAAGCACCGCTGTGGTGCAGTGTCGACCTTCGCGACGGCAACCAGGCACTGATCGATCCGATGGATCCGCAGCGCAAGCGGCACATGTTCGACGCCCTGTTCAAGATGGGGTTCAAGGAGATCGAGGTCGGCTTCCCGTCGGCCAGCCAGCCCGACTTCGACTTCGTTCGCCAATTGATCGAAGAGGATCTGATCCCTGACGATGTCGAGATTCAGGTGCTCGTGCAGTGCCGACCCGAGCTGATCGAGCGCACGTACGAATGCCTGCAGGGCGCACCAAGGGCGATCGTGCACTTCTACAACTCGACCAACCCCCTGCAGCGCGAGGTCGTGTTCGGGCTCGACATGGATGGCATCGTCGACATCGCCGTGAATGCGGCGAAGCTGTGCCGCAAGCTCGAGCAGACCATAGGGCACACCGAGATCCGCTACGAGTACTCACCCGAGAGCTTCACGCTGACCGAGCCCGAGTTCGCGATCCGGATATGCGAAGCGGTGATGGACGTCGTCGAGCCAACTCCCGACAAGCCACTGATCGTCAACCTGCCCGCCACGGTCGAGTGCTACACACCCAACGTGTATGGCGACGTGATCGAGTGGTTCGGCCGCACCATTCGCAACCGCGAATCCGTGGTGATCAGCCTGCACCCACACAACGATCGGGGCTGCGCAGTCGCTGCCGCAGAGTTCGGTGTGATGGCCGGCGCCGATCGCGTCGAGGGAACGCTGTTCGGCAACGGTGAGCGCACGGGCAACGTCGACATCATCAACCTGGCGATGAACCTGTTCAGCAATGGCGTCGATCCCGAGCTCGACATCACCGACATCGACGCGCTGCGCCGCGTCGCCGAGTACTGCAATCGCTTGCCCGTGCCGCCGCGGCATCCTTACGCCGGCGACCTCGTCTACACGTCATTCAGCGGCAGCCACCAAGATGCCATCAAGAAGGGATTCGAGGCGCTGCCCAAGGACTACGACAAGTGGGGCGTTCCGTACCTGCCGATCGACCCGAAGCACGTCGGGCGTTCGTACGAGGCCGTCATCCGCGTCAACTCGCAATCCGGCAAGGGTGGCGTCGCCTACATGATGAAGCAAGAGCACGGCTTCGAGTTGCCGCGACGACTTCAGATCGAGTTCTCCAAGACGATCCAGCACATCACCGAGGACTCGGGAACCGAGATCAGCCCGGTCGTGATGTGGGAGGCCTTCCAGCATCAATATCTCGCAGAGGAGCCTC
>JANOCR010000326.1:0-5680 GCA_031412355.1 Ilumatobacteraceae bacterium
ATGGCGAAGACCCCGACCGCGAAACCCAGGGTGACACTGGCGGTGATGACCGGACGCATTCGAGCGTCGCGCCATGCTGCTGTCAACGCACTCCGATCACGGGCGCGCCGACCCGAGCAACACGACGCCGAGTGGCGGCAAATCGAACTCCACCGAAGCCGGCTGGCCTTGCCACGTGTAGTCGGTGGTCGCTGTGACATTGGCGATCTCGCCGCGATATCCGGACCCTCCGAACTGGCCACTGTCGCTGTCGACCAGCACCCGCCACTCGCCCGCCCATGGCAACCCGACGCGATGGCCCGGACGAGGGACAGGAGTGAAGTTGGCAACGCAGGCCACGGCGTGCGAGCCGGCGTGTCCCCATCGCAGGAACGCAAAGGCGGAGTGCAACGCATCGTCGGCATCGAGCCACTGGAAGCCTGTCGGTTCGTGGTCCCGCTCCCACAACGGCCGCCACTGCGCGGCGACCCGATTGAGTTCGGCGAACAGGTCGCGTACACCGCGATGTGGAGCGTGATCGAGGAGGTGCCACGGCAAGCCACCCGCGTCGTTCCACTCGGTCCACGGCGCCAGTTCGGCACCCATGAAGACCAAAGGCGCTCCCGGCATCGCCCACATCCAGGTGAACATCGCCCGTAGGTTGGCGAACTTCTGCCAATCGTCGCCCGGCATCTTGCCGAGCAGGCTGCCCTTGCCGTGCACGACCTCGTCATGACTGAGTGGCAGCACGAAACGTTCGGTGAATGCATAGAGCAGGCCGAACGACATCTCGCGGTGGTGCCAGCGGCGATGCACGGGATCGGTGCTGGCGTAGCCGAGCGTGTCGTGCATCCACCCAAGGTTCCACTTGTGAGTGAAGCCGAGCCCGCCGTGGTCGATTGAATCAGTGACCTTCGGCCACGCCGTGCTCTCCTCTGCGATCATCATCGCCGTCGGTACTTCGTCGTTGATCGCCGCGTTCAACTGCCGCAGGAAGTCGATCGCGTCAAGGTTCTCGCGCCCTCCGTATTGGTTTGGCACCCATCCGCCGGGCCCGCGTGAGTAATCGAGGTACAACATGCTCGCGACCGCGTCGACGCGCAAGCCGTCGATGTGGAACTCGTGCAGCCAGTACAGGGCGTTGGCGATCAGGAAGTTACGAACCTCGTGACGGCCGTAGTTGAACACCAATGTGCCCCAGTCGGGGTGCTCGCCTTGACGCGGGTCAGAGTGTTCGTACAACTTCGTGCCGTCGAACATCGCCAGACTCCACTCGTCTCGAGGGAAGTGCGCCGGAACCCAGTCGAGGATCACGCCAATGCCTCGCTGGTGAAGTTCGTCGACGAACGCGCGGAAGTCGTCGGGGTCACCGAACCGCGCCGTGGGCGCGTAGTAGCCAGTGACCTGGTATCCCCACGAGCCGCCGAACGGATGCTCGGCGACCGGTAGCAACTCGACATGGGTGAACCCCAGCGCAACCACGTGATCGGCAACCTGGTGGGCCAGTTCCCGATACGAATACACCCCGTGGCGCCACGACGCGAGGTGCATCTCATAGATCCGCAGCGCCTGGCCGGGGCCATGACCGCGGGTCGACATCCACGAGGAATCACCCCACGTGTGCGCGCTCGGCGCGGCAACGACGCTGGCGGTCGCGGGAGGGCACTCCGTTGCGTACGCCATCGGATCCGCCTTCATCATGACGTGGCCGTCGCCCGATTCGATGGCGAACTTGTAGCGATATCCGGCAGCGGCAGACGTAGCGATTCCGGCCCAGACCCCCGACTTGTCCTGCGGTTCGAGCGCATCGCCGTCGACCCAGCCGTCCCAATCGCCCACGACCCGCACCGACTTGGCATTGGGCGCCCACACGGCGAATTGCACGCCGCCGTCGGCCAGCGGATGCGCGCCGAGCCACTGCCACAACCGACGATGAGTACCCTCTCCGAAAAAGTGGAGATCGTGTTCACCGAGTAGCACGACGGAAGCGTACGCGACTACACCGGCGACTACGGTCAACCGTTGATGCGCATCCTGATGTTGTCGTGGGAGTACCCGCCGCGAGTCGTTGGTGGCATTGCAGCCCACGTCGACGGTTTGGCCAGGGCGATGGCCCGCGCTGGCCACGACGTCGTCGTGTTCAGCCTGGATCATCCGAAGGTCGGCGACGACGAGATGATGGAGGGTGTCCGCGTACTGCGGGCCAACGCCGATCTGCCGTGGCTTCCCGACGACTACCTGGTTGCCCGCATGGCCTCGGCCAACCATCATCTGATTCAGCTGGCGGCACGACTCGGTTCGTGGAGACCGCAGGTCATCCACGCTCACGATTGGCTCGTCGCCTGGTCGGCCGACACGTTGAAAGCGCTGTGGAACGTGCCGCTGGTGGCCACGATCCATGCCACCGAGCGTGGGCGACACGGTGGGTACGTTCCCCAGGGCACACCGGCGGCGATCAACGCCGTGGAGTGGTGGCTCACATTCCAGGCCCAGCAGGTCATCGCCTGCTCGAAGTTCATGGTTCGCGAGGTCACCGAAGGCTTCGAGCTGCCCTCCGAGAAGGTCAATCTGGTGCCCAACGGCATCGACACCGGCCAGTGGATCTCGCCGCCGACTGCCGCCCAGGCCGATCGCGAGCAACTGGTGGTCGCCTGGGGGCGGATCCAGTACGAGAAGGGCTTTCAGGTGCTTACGCGGGCGATCGGCCACCTGCGGCATCGCTTTCCGCACATCCGCTGCGTGATCGCCGGGCGCGGCAGCTACCTGGCCGAGTTGCAGACGCAGATCGACATGGAAGGCGTCGGCGACATCGTCCAACTCGCCGGCTTCGTCCCCGACGACGAACTGCGCGGGCTGCTGAAGCGAACCAGTTGCGTCGTGATCCCGTCTTTGTACGAACCGTTCGGAATCGTGGCCCTGGAAGGTATGGCTGCTGGTGCGCCGACAATTGTCGCGCGCACGGGCGGACTCGCCGAGATCGTCGACGGCACCGGCGCCGGGGTGGTTTTCGAGCCCGGAAACCACATCGCCCTGGCCAACTGCATCGCCGATGTCCTGAATCATCCCGATGTCGCCGATGCCATGCGTACCAAGGCGGCATCGTTGCTGGCCGGCAAGTACACCTGGGACGCAATCGCAGCCACGACGCTCGGCGTGTACGGCAAGGCCAAGCGCGGCTGAACCCTCCACATTGGCCGCCGGGGCATCAGGACTAAACTCGCCCGAATGCGCGCCGTCCGCCAGTTCAACGTCGTTCCCGCCATTCCCCCGCGCCTTGCGGCGCTGGGTTCACTGGCAAACAACATTCGCTGGACGTGGGATCGCCAGACGCAGGCACTGTTCGCCCGGCTCGACCAGGCGTTGTGGGCGTCGAGCGGGCACGATCCGCTGCGCCTGATCGCCGGCATCACCGCCAGCCGCTGGACCGAATTGGCCGCCGATCCCGAGATCGCCTCGCTCACCGACGCTGCTGCCGAACGCCTTTCGCTGGCTATCACCGAACCGCGATGGTTCCAGGGGCGTCCCGATAGTCCGCTCGAACTGATCGCCTACTTCTCGCCCGAGTTCGGTCTCACCGAAACGCTGCCGCAATACTCCGGCGGCCTCGGTGTGCTGGCGGGCGACCACCTCAAGGCGGCATCGGATCTCGGGTTGCCACTAGTGGCCATCGGGTTGCTGTACGCCGAGGGCTATTTCCGGCAACGACTGAATGCCGATGCCTACCAGGAGGAGCGATTCCCCCGACTCGACCCCCACGGTCTGGCCCTGACACCAACTGGTGTTCAGGTGTCGGTCGAGATGGGCGACGACATCGCCCGGCTCAACGTGTGGGAAGTCAAGGTCGGCAGGGTGAACCTGTACCTGCTGGACGCCGCCGTTGATGCGAACAGTCCCGAGATCGCCGCCATCACCAACCGCCTGTACGGCGGCGACATCGAGCATCGGTTGCGCCAAGAGATCGTGCTCGGAATCGGGGGCGTACGGGTCCTGCGGGCCCTTGGATTGAACCCACAGGTGTTTCACACCAACGAGGGTCACGCCGGTTTCCTGTCTTTGGAACGAATCCGCGAACTGGTCGAGTCCGGTTTCACGTTCGCAGAAGCGATCGAGGTGGTTCGCGCCGGCGGTGTGTTCACCACGCACACACCGGTGCCGGCCGGAATCGACCGTTTTCCACACGACCTGATGCAGAAGTACTTCAGCAACTTCGCTGCATCGCTCGGCATCGGCTTCGACGAACTGATGGCCGTAGGTCATCGACCGGACGAACCCGACGACGACCGGTTCAACATGGCCGTGATGGGACTGCGTCTTGCCGGCCGCAGCAACGGTGTTGCGCAGTTACACGGGGCCGTGAGCCGCGAGATGTTCCAGGGCATTTGGCCGGACGTCAGCGTCGACGAGGTGCCGATCGGCGCCATCACCAACGGTGTGCACGCCCACACGTGGGTCAGCGACGGCATCGCCGAACTGCTGGCCGACAGCGTCGGGCCGGTCTGGGATGGCGCCGACCAGCCATCGTGGGCAGGAATCGACAAGTTGTCGCCCGACGAAGTCTGGGCCACGCGCACCACGGGCCGTGCCGACCTCGTCTCGTTCGTTCGCTCGAAGTTCGGCGAGGCGCTGCTCGACCCACAGGCCCTCACCATCGGCTTCGCCCGTCGGTTCGCCACCTACAAGCGGGCGACTCTCCTGCTGTCGCAACCCGACCGTCTTCGCCGACTTTTGCTGGACGCAGATCGCCCGGTGCAATTCATCTTCGCCGGCAAGGCTCACCCGGCCGACCAGCCCGGCAAGGACATGATCCGCGAGATTGAACTGTTCGCTCGTCAACACGAGGTCGGCAACCGCATCGTGTTCCTGCAGGACTACGACATGGCGGTGGCGCGCACCATGATCCACGGGTGCGACGTGTGGCTCAACAACCCGCGGCGCCCGCTCGAGGCGTGCGGCACCAGCGGTATGAAGGCTGCGCTCAACGGCGTGTTGAACTGCAGCATCTTGGATGGATGGTGGGACGAGTGCTACGACGGACGCAACGGCTGGGCCATCACCTCCGCCGATGACGACGCCGACATCGGTCGACGCGACCTGCGCGAGGGCACCAGCCTCTTCGGCCTGCTCGAGCGCGAGATCGTGCCACTGTTCTACCAACGCGATGCCAGCGGCATTCCGGTGGAATGGGTCGACAAGATGAAGGACAACTGGCGTTCACTAGGCCCGTTCGTGACTGCGGCTCGCATGGTACGCCAGTACACCTCGGAGTTGTACGAGCCCGCGGCCGCCAGTGCAATGGGGTTGCTCGGCGACGACGCCGCACGAGGCAAGTCGTTGGCGCAGTGGAAGCAACGCGTCTTCGCGGCGTGGGCAGAGGTGAAGGTTGTCGACCTCGACGTCGACACCTCCGCTGCGCATGAGGGCGACCGGCGTGTCGTGCGGACTCACGTCGAACTCGGCGGCCTCGACCCCAGCGAGATCAGCGTGCAAGCCATGCACGGACCGATCGATTCCGAAGGCTCGTACGTCAACCCACCCGACATCATCACGCTGCAGCCGGCTGGCGACGGCGCGTTCGAAGGCACCTACGCCGTCGGCGAGGCAGGCCCGTACGGAGTCACCGTTCGCGCCGTCCCGAGTCACGAAGACCTGATCAATGCCATGGAGATGGGCCTCGTCGCCTGGGCGTCGTAGAGGCTTCCGG
>JANOCR010000327.1:0-2629 GCA_031412355.1 Ilumatobacteraceae bacterium
CCGAGACACCAACCGCGCTGCAACTCCGACGCTGCTCGTGCTCGCGGGCAGGCCCGACCTCGTCGGGCGGCATCGTCGATATCCCTGCTTCGCCGCGCGTCACGAGCACGTAACGCACGTCCTTGCCCTGATCTGTCCAGCGAGCGACGGCACTGGCCGCGCCGTACTCCATATCGTCGGGATGGGCCACTACACCGAGCGCCCTGCTCCAATCCTCGGGAATCGGTTCCAATCGATCGACTGACACCGCGACCTCACATGGGCGGCGGGGGTGGTGGGATGTTCGACGACGGAGCCGATGACCCGGCGGCCATTGCGCCTTCACCGAACTTCGGGTAGACGTCGGTCATCAACAGGCCGTAAGACTGCAGCTGGAACGTGTAGCGGGCAACCTTCAAGACGAAGTCCCACATCCCCTTGGACTGCTTGCCCGTGATCACGATGGCGAACCACGAGATCACGAGGACGACAACAGCGCCAATGCCGACGACCGCGCCGATGATCGCCGCCGGGATGATCCAGATCAAACGCAGAGCGCTGGTCAGCCGGTTCGCCGATTCCTCGAACGTGATCGCGCTGCGGACCGGCACGGACCCGACGTCGGTGCCGAAGGCCGGGTACTGGTCGTACAGCAAGTCGAGGTAGCCCATGACCCGGCTGTAGTAGCCGAGCCAACTCTGCTGAAGGGTCCACATCCCCTCGTTGCGCTTACCGGTGAACAGGATTACGAACCATTGGATCAACGCAAGTATCTGCGCCAGGTAGCCCCAGACCTGCGCAACGATCAGGTGGGGTATGGCGAGGATGATGCGGAACGCAACGGTCAACCTGTTGCGATCCTCCTGGTACTCCACGTCGTACGTAAATGCCGACAATGCGCCCCCTTCGAAGTAGTCCCGCTGAATTGCGCGCATGGTAGCTGTTGGTCATGAGACCATCGGTGACCCTCGCGGGTTTACACCTCGTCGGAGGCGAGCAGCGCGTAGATCTTGCGACGAGTGTCGTCGAGCAGTTCAGTGGCGCGCTCGCGCTGTGTATCGGTGCCGGCCATGGCGACCTGCTTGGTTGCCATCATCAGATGATGGATCGCATGCCGCAGACTGGGGGCGCCTTCGCCCGCGTCGTTCGATGCATCGTCCCACGGCGCCGTCTTCGTGGCAGCAATGTCTTCGGCGGCGGCTCGGCCCGCCTCGGTGAGACTCGACACCTTCTTGCCGTCCTCGTCGTGCGTCGTGATGAGCCCTTCGTCGCTGAGCAGCTGGATCGTCGGGTAGATCGCCCCCGGGCTCGGGCTCCATGCTTCGCCGCTTCGTTCGCGGATCTCGAGGATCATCTCGTATCCGTGCATCGGCCGCTCGAGCAACAGCAGCAACGCTGCCGTGCGTACGTCGCCACGTCCGCGGCGCGGTCCACGTCGGCCCATCGAGCCATCGAGTCCATACCCGAAACCTCGACCGCGACGGCCTGCACCTCGTTCGCGGCGACCGCCGAATGGGCCGCCTCGGCCCCTGTGGTTGTGATCGTGATCATGATTGTGTTCGTCGGATCGTGGATCCATGAGCGTTCTCCTGGCTGGATTGATGATGCAGTCACGATATATCGTTATTGCATCGTTGACAACCTGTCATGATTGGTCCATGGCCATCTTTCGCGATCACCCCTACGAGGGCTCGAACTTCCTCGTCGATCTAGGCGTCGGCGACCCCAACGACATCCGGTCCCAGTTCTTCCGGGTCGAACTGCCCGAGGCGATCATCGACGAGGTCGCCTATCGCAGCGGCAACGAAAAGACGCAAGAGGCGCGCAAACAACCCGGGCTTGCCAAGTACGGGCACCTCGTCGTCAAGCGCGGGCTACTCGGCTCCACCGACCTGTGGGACTGGTGGAAGCAGGCTCGCGAGGGCCAGGCCAATGTCGACCGCAACATCTCGGTGACGTTGCTCGACGAGGAGCGCACACCCGTGTGGAGCTGGCGATTCCGCAACGCATTCCCCGTGGACTACCGAGTGACACCGCTCGACGCGAACTGCAGCGACATCGTCGTCGAAGAACTCTCGCTGACCTTCGACTCGATGGACTCGGAGTAGCAACTCAGTAACCTCTCCACCCCATGACCAAGATCGCCGTCATCGGCACCGGCTACGTGGGCCTCACCACCGGAGCCTGCTTCGCCCACATGGGTCACCAGGTGGTGTGCGCCGACATCGATCCCGTCAAGGTCGAGAGCCTGCGACGCGGGGTGATCCCGATCGTCGAACTCGGTTTGCAGGAGCTTGTCGAGGAGGGCCTCGCCGGCGGCCGGCTGTCGTTCGTGCTCGGTGCGGCCAATGCTGCAGCGGATTGCGAGATCGCGTTCCTGTGCGTTCCCACTCCACAGGGCGACGACGGCTCAGCCGATCTCAGTTACATCGAGGCGGCCGCGCGACAGATCGGTCCGGTGCTCCCGTTCGAAGCGGTCGTGGTCAACAAGTCCACCGTGCCGGTAGGCAGCGCCAGAGTCGTCGAACGCGTCATGGGCCGGCCCGACGTGAAGGTGGTCTCCAACCCCGAGTTCTTGCGCGAAGGCTCGGCTGTACAGGACTTCCTGAAGCCCGATCGGGTAATCGTTGGTTGCGACGACCAGGCCGCG
>JANOCR010000328.1:0-11993 GCA_031412355.1 Ilumatobacteraceae bacterium
CAGGCGCGGGTGGACCACCACCAGGACCCGGCGGACCACCGCGACCACCCGGGCCACCAGGCGCGGGTGGACCACCACCAGGACCCGGCGGACCACCGCGACCACCCGGGCCACCAGGCGCGGGTGGACCACCACCAGGACCCGGCGGACCACCGCGACCACCCGGGCCACCAGGTGCTGGTGCACCATCACCGGCACCGCCAGGTCTTCCCGGCCTGCCGGGGGCAACGGCCGGCCCCTCAACCACCGAGGTCGCCAGCGGCCCGGGCTCAAGCGAGGCACGCCAGATAGCCGCGGCGCTCGTCGCCAAAGCGCCGACGCCCTCGTCACCCGGTACTGGCCCGGCGCTACCGACGCGCACCGAGGCGCCGTCGCCAGAGGCGACCGCAGCTGCGGCAGCCATGGTGGCAACTCCGGCACCCGCCCAACCCGAGGCGCTGCAACCGCAGGCTGTTCAGCCACAGGCTCCGGCACGCAAGAAGCCGCCGAAGGTACAACCAGGCAAGCCGACGCGCACTCCGCAGAAGGGCGACCTGATCTGCGGCGAGTGCGGCGAAGCCAACTCGCCAGGGCGCAAGTTCTGCAGCCGTTGTGGCACCTCATTGGCAGCCGCGGTGGTCGTGAAGATCCGGTGGTGGAGGCGAATCTTCCGACGGCGACCGAAGTCGGCGATGGCCGGCGAACGTCCGTGGACGGCGAAGTCGGGTGGCAAGAAGCGCCCCAAGCGCAAGGGCGTGGCGCGCTTCATCGCCCCGGTCCGCCGGGTCGGCTCGATCGTTCTGCTCGTGCTCGGCATCCTCTACGGGGTGTACTCGCCGTTCCGCACGTGGGTCAACGATCGGTACCACTCCGGCAAGGACAAGGTCATGTCGGTCATTCGTCCTCAGTTCGATCAGGTCACTGCTGGTCCCGGTACCACCTCCAACGAGTTGGTCCCACTGGATCCCGAGCATCCTGCGGCACTGTCGACCGACGGTTTCAAGAACACGTATTGGATCAGTGCGCCGCCGAGCGAAGGTTTCCGACCGGAGATCGATGTCGCTCTGACCGAACAGGTCGATCTGGCCAAGATCATCGTGCGCACCGGTGCTTCCGACGACTTCCAAGGTCATCATCGGCCCAAGACGATGTTGTTCATCTTCGACTCCGGTTCCTCCGACGAGGTCGAACTGAAGAACACACCGGAACCGCAGACGGTCACGATCGACAACGGTGCCGACGTCCAACGATTCAAGATCGCCATCACGAGCGTGTACGAGTCGATCGACGGCACCGACATGGCCTTGACCGAGATTGAATTTTTCAAGAAGAAGTGATCCGGCAGTGACGATCCGCATGGAGTTCGATATCAGCGATGCGTACAACCGCATCGTCGACACCTGGTACCCGGTGTTCGCATCGACGAGCCAACTCAGCATGCCCATCGCCGCATGTGCCTACCCGATCAACATGGGCGAGCACACGATCGCCGCGATTCGGGACGACGTGTTGCCAGAGGACCACCACCTGCGCTGGCAGATGGCGATGCGCACGGCACCGACCACTGCCGAGGGCGAGTACCACCTCTATTGCAACTGGCAGGGACGAGCCTGGCAACACGACGAGGATCGCTACATGTTCATCGAGAACGCGGTGGGCTGGGTCGACTGGCTCGGTTCCGACGGCATCGGACAACTCGATGTGCGGGTCGCATTCGGTCGCCCGGCCTTCGACAACAACATCGCCTCGATGACCGTCGATTTCGTGGTCACCGAGACCGACATCGGCGGCACTCAAGTCCGCGAGACTCATCGCCCTTTCCAGATCCACGCCGACGGCCGCCGCGAGCGCCTCTTCTAACAGTTCACACGTGGCGGCCGACTTCTGGCCGCAGGCACCCGTCTCAGCCAACTTTGTCGCTCTCGAGTTGCCCAGCGACTTGCCAGCGACAAAGTTCACCAGGCGAACATCAGGCGACGCCGAGTTCGTCCATCATCTCCTGCCACGAACGACGCACGCGTTCGGCCGACGCCTTGTCGCTCGATTGCTCGAGTGACTCGATCTGAACTCGCCACAACGCGTCGGCGTAACGGTCGACCGCGAGCCCGCGCTCTGCCATGCGGGTGGCCTCTTGTGGAATGCCGAGTTTCATCGCTGATTCTGCGCCGATCGTGCAGGCGCGCACCATGTCGAGTCGTAGTGCGTCGCGCGGGCCAACGACCCATTCGGCGGGGCCCTCGTCGAGCAACAGGTCGCCGCGGTACACGTCGGTCGCTCGAACAGCGGCGTCGAAGGCGCGGCGGTGATCCCCGCGGGCCATGGCCGCGGCGGCAGACGAAAGCCATACCTGGAACGACCGCACATCGCAGAAGGCTTCGGGGCTCATCTCCAATTGATAGGCGTCCCCCTGCCGCGTGATGCCGGGCGATGGCCGGTTCGGCAGAACTTTGCGCAAGGACGACACCGCCACCTGCAGGCTGTGCAGCGCAGCGTCGGGATCGACCTCCGGCCACAGCGACTCCATCAGGACTTCGCGGTGCACAGGTCGTCCGGCATTGAGGGCCAGAAGTCGCAACACCGACAGGGCTCGGGGCCGCACGACAGAAAGATCGACCGGCGCATCGTCTATCACGAGTTCGAGCGCAGCGAAGCAGTACACCCGCATCGAAACAGTCACACGTGGACCGGACCGAGTTCCGCGCTCTGCTGACAGGTCGCCGCGAAGTTGCCCCACGAGCGTGACCATCGCATCCGCACCGAGCTCGGTGAACGCCTTCGCGGCTTCGTCGAACGTGTCCGACGCTTCCTCGGCGCGCAGCACATGGCCGACACCTTCGAACAGCATCGACAACGCTGCGCCCCACGGATCGGCATCGCGAACACAGTCCTCCTGCACCGCTTTCGCCGCAGCGCATCCATCGGCATGCGAGGTCAGCGCCAACGACGCGCGGGTCATGCGCGCCGTCCAACCAAGGCCACACCGCTCGACGACGGACGCAACCTTCTCGATCCGAGCAGGCTCCAACGGGGCGTCGCCGCTGTGTAGGGCGATAAGACCGTCGGCCAGCACCAACGCGAAATCGGCGATCGCCGCCGACCGGCTGTCGGCCAACGGATGACGCAACACGAGCGACAGGATCTCGGCGGCCGCTTCGGGCTGGTTGACGAGCAGGAAGGCCAGCCCCTGGCCCAGCACGCTTCGTAGCTCGCCGGGCTCCAGGCCGTCGATGTTGCTCAGCGGCATCGACTCGGGTGCGACGACATCGGGCGATGTGAATTGCGCAGCACGCCGGAGCTCACCCAACCAACCTGGGGGGATCGGCGCCTGAGGATCTGACCAGCCGGCGAGTGCGGCGCGCTCTTCCTCGCAAGTTCGCGCCAGGGTGTCGATGGCTGCACCGACTGCGGCTCGGTCGTAGTCGCGCAGCGCGGCGCCGAGCCGGCCGTTGACCGTTCGTTCGCGTGCACGCGCCAGCAACAGATAGGGGTCGTTCTCGACGATCGGTGAAGGAACCAACTCGATCCAGGCATCGCCCGTGAACGGACCGAGCATGGAGGGATGCGCCATTCGATGCACGACCAGGCGACTGACCGCGGACCAGTGACCGGCGCGGCTGTACGCGTGCAACGCGTCGTCGATTCTCTCCTCCGCCTCCAGCAGCTCGCCCACGCGGCGATGGTGGGCGGCCGCATCGGCACTGCCCCGTCGCTGCTGAAGACACGCGTCGAGGTGGGCCCGCAACACCTCGTGATAGCGATATGTGCCGCGCTGATCGACCGGGATTGTGAACAACTGATTGTGCTCGAGATGTTCGAGCACTGCGGCGCTATCGGTGCGTCCAGTCACCTTGTCGCACAGCGCACCGGTCAGAACCGGCAGCGCCGATGTCTCGATGAGGAACGTCTGCAGATCCTCGGGCAATCCTGCAAGCACGTTGCGCGCCAGATAGTCGCGACCGACCCGAGTGGCGCTGAGCTCGCCGATCAGCCGTCGCCTGGCGTCGAGTGGCTGGTCGCGAGCCGCCAGGTTGTAGAGCTGCAGTCCGGCGGCCCACCCCTCGGTACGGGTGATCAACATCGCCACGTCGGCCGGACCCAGGATCATGTCGTAGTGGTCGCGGAACAGCCGGTCAGCTTCCCAGGTGCGAAAGCGAAGGTCGTCGGCGGTGATCTCGAGCAGCTCATCGGCGATCAGCAAGCGACTTATGTCGAATTCGGGATGGCTGCGGGTACCCGCGGCGATCACAAGTTTCGCCGGTTGCCGATCGATCAGGCGACCGAGCTCTGACTCGGCGAGCGTCGAGGCGATGACGTGTAAGTCGTCGATGACCAACGCGACGCGCTCGCCTGGCCAGGCGGCGATTCCGTCAGCAAGCGTCGCCGGTGACGAGCCATCGAGCTCCACGCCGATGGTGCTGCCGACCACGCGTGCGATCTGGGCCAGGCATCCATCCGGGGCGATCTCGAGTTGATCCGCTGGGCACCAGGCGACAGGGTCGGCGCGAGTGGTGAACTGTCGAAGTGCCGTCGTCTTGCCGGAGCCGGCGGGAGCGACGACCAATGTCAGGCGGAACTGCCACAGCTGATCGATGAGCGCGTCGACACGCTGGCGCGACAAGGCGCCGCTTGTTCGACCACCAGAGTTTCTGGTCCTCGGCGCGACACTCATGACCGTCCCCTTCGCATTGCTACGCAGCCGGTGGGCACGGTATCGCATGTTCGTGGCCCTGTCCACGGACCGTGGTCGATCACCCACAGCGACAGGAGCCCCGCCGAGCGCGGCGTGATACGCCAGGTACCAGCGGCGTGGTTCAGGCGGTCTGAGTTTTCATCTGCCCCGGATTGGAGATGGTGATGACTCCACCCCAGGCACATTGACACGTGCACGAGTTGGTCAGGGCCGGCGCATTGTTGATCATCACCGTCGGCGAACCGGGTTTCCACGGTGTGGTGACCGGCAGGCACGGTTGCGGCGTCAACACACCCAAAGCCGCCGATGTAGCTGCAGCGACTTGCGGGTTCGACAAGGTGGTGCACATGCCGAACGGCATTATGTTGACGTTCGGAGCGAAGTCCTGGATGGTCGCAGCCATCTGACCACTGGCCTGAACCGGGCGACCCTTTGGCACGACCGTCAACACCGACGGCGCCACGCCGAAGCTGCACGTCAGTTGGGCGGTACCGGCAACCTGCACTCCCATGCTCGTTACCGTAGATCGTTGCTGCGTTCGCGTGACCGGCAGCGGGCGAAGGCGTCGGGGCACGCTGCATTGCCCTTTCGTGCACCGCCCAAGCACAGACGTGATGCCCGTCAAGGAGGGGTGTCCGCACGCAGTACAGTCCGCCCGACAAAGCGCGGCACGTCGCTGCGCTTTCGAAAGGGGAACGAAATGCTCTTATTCTCACGCCTCCTCACGCTCACGGGCAGTCCGCGAAAGTCCATGCCCTGGGCGGTAGGGATCACTGAGTACGTCAACGCCCACAGCTCTTTGTCGGTCACCTGTTGGGCGGGCAGCTTCGGCTACCCAATCGGTACGGTGGCCTGGAGCTCGATGGTTGAGTCGCAGAGCGCGCTCGCTGCCGGAACAGCCGGGTTGCTCGCCGATGGCGGCTATCTCGACATGATCGAGTCGGCAGCCGACATGGTCAGCTCACCAGGACGAGACTCGCTGCGCGAGGTCATCTACGGCACACCCGGAGAGCCGCCCGCGATCGGGTCCATTGTGAACGTGACGACCGCCACGGCGATGGTCGATCGCATGGCCGACGCAGTCGGGTGGGCCGTCGAGATCGGCCAACACGTCGAGAGCGTGATCGGCACACCAGTCGCCGTACTGACCGACGTCTTCGGCACCATGGGTGGAATAGCGTGGATCGGCGCGCAGCCCGACATCGCTGCAAGCGATGCGGCACGAGCGAAGCTGAATTCCGACGGCGACTATCTCAGGCGCGTTGCCGGATCCAAGGATCTGTTCATCCCCGGCACAGGGCACATCAGCCAGGCAACTCGCATCGCCTGACGCGATCGTGTGATCAGTGGTGGTCGTGCTCAGCGCGGTGACGAGCCAACGGATCGTCGGCGAAGTCGCCGCGCGGATCGCGCCACACCGAGTGCACGTGGTTCGCGTCGCGCGCTGAGTTGTCGTACTCGGCGAGCAACGTGGGCCCATGCAGTCGGTAGTAGTGCGGCTTGCGCGGCTCCAAGCTGCCCGCCCACAGCAGGTGAACGTCGTCGAGCGCGCCACCGGCGAACTTGGCAGCCTCTTCGTCGGCGAGGTCGTCGGGAAGCCGGTTGACGTACAGGCGCAGCAGTGCGTCGAGCATGTCGCGCTGATCTGCATCCATGGCCCTGGCCGCCAACCCCTTCGGACGATGCGTGTAGGACACAGCATCAAGGTCTGCCGGACCGAGGTCGATCTCCTGGTTCAGCTTGTCCTGCGAGCGCTGCAGACGCTCGCCCAACTCCCCGTCGAATTCCCGGCGGAAGATCTGCGGAAGCGGAATCGGAAGATCACCGTCACTCAACGATGGGCGGTTGGCTCCCACGAGATCGGTCGGCGCCCGAGGTGTCACCACGGCCACACGGCTCTGGTCGCCCGTCAGCGAACGGGTCAGTTCGCGCGCCAGGTCCTCGACACCTGCGAGCGGTCGAAGCGGATGGGGGCCGAGCAGTGGCGCGCTGGCCGGATCGGCTCCGAAGAACAGCGGAGTCGACCCACTCAGCACACCGTCGATGATCGTGTAGTTCAGTGAGATGTGGTGCCCGCCCAGACGCCAGCCCCACGTGTCGGTCGGCGATGGCGTGCCGAAGAATCGCACGAAGTACATCAACGGGTCGCGACCGCGTGGCCGCTCGAACGAGGCGGTGAAACCCTCGAGCTGGTCGAGCACGTTCTCGAGCCCGATGATCGTCGAGGCAGTGACATACCCGGCTGTCGACAGACCACTGGCCACCAGACGGAACACCATGCGGTGCTGCGGCTGCGACATCGCCGACAGGGTCAGACCGCCGTGATCGGTGGGTGTGTAGAACCACTGCCGTCGCTCGTCGTCGGCCGGGAAGGGCCACAGCGCCAGCTTGCGCTGGGAGTCGTCGAGAGACTCGATCAGCCGCTGCGCCTCGTCGGCCATCTGGGCGGCGACACGAACGCGTGCCGCCGTTGTCGACTCGTCCACTACTGCCTCATTCCTGCCGTGAGTTCATTTGCCCGGGCCGCGCAGACCGAAGATCAGTTCGGGATCACCCGCCTGCCATGTGCCGTCGACCTGCGAGCGTCGTCCGATGGCGCGCGTGCGCGCCTGCAGGCTTCGCCCGAGTGCCAACTGGCCGGGCTCCCACGCTGCCAGCGCCGCGGCAGGATCGTTCGGGTGGGCGCGTAACGCGTCACGCAGCATCCATGCGTCGTCGGCCGCTTTGGCCGTACCGGCTGCGGCATGGGGACGGGCGACGAACGCTGCGTCGCCCAACAGGCAACTGGCTCCGAACGCCATGCGCGGCACCTCGAGGTCGAACACGACCTGCACGAACAAATGGTCGGCTGCAAGGACAACTTCGGCGATCGGATCAGGCAGACGCCCCTCTGCCGCGGCTCGCACCTCGGCAATGTGCTCGGGACGCACCGACCCGGCCGGAATCGACACCTCGCGTCGGGTGCCGTACTGGTCGCGCAGCAGATCGTCGAGATCGTCACCGGGCAGGTAGTTGCGATACCACACAAAGTTCATCAATCGCTCGCCCGCCGTCACCGATCCTGTGCGACTTGGGATCGGGTAGACGAGGATGTGGCTGTTGGCGTACACGTAGTACGTGATGGCGTCGTCGAGAGCGGCTCGAGTTGTGGCACTGAGGTCGGTCTCGGTAACCACGCCACGCCACGCCACGTAGCCGGCGTACTGCGGATGGATGTCGGGGAGCAACATCGAACGCGCCGTCGAGGTCACTCCGTCGGCGAACACGGCCAGATCCGGCTGCACCACCTCGCCCGTCGAGAACGTGAGCGTCAGTGGATCGGACACGATGTCGACCAGTTCGTGCGCCAACAGGTACGAGTACGGGTCCAAGCGGCCGAGCAGTTCGCGATAAACGGTGTTCCACGAGCTGAACAGATACCGATGCTCCTGGTCGTGCGCAACGGAGCCATCGCGGGCGAGGTAGCGGATGTGATCCGTGGTTACAGCAACCGCATCGAGCGACAGACCGCCGTGCTCAACGAGGTAGCGATACGTCTCTGGAAGAAAGCCGATGCCGGCGCCACGCTCTTCGAGTTCCAGCGACGAACGCTCGTAGACGACCACGTGATGACCCGCGTCGACCAGCAGGCACGCAGCGGTGAGTCCGCCGAGCGATCCCCCGACGACGGCAATTTCCATGTGTGGTACCGGCGCGGGTCAGGTTTGACCGAATGTGGCGATCTGGTCGATCGTGCCCTCGAACAGCACACGCCGCTCGTTGATCGATGGGTCGCGCAGACCATAGGGACCGGGTTGCTGGGTGTACTTCGTCCAGATCTTGTCGAGATGGTCGGTGACGCGCTGCCCCTCAACCGGATCGTCCTCTGAGACCTCTCGCGTCACGGTGTGCTTGATGCTGAGCCAGTGATAGGGATTCGCCGGATTGACCAACAAACTGGTGAGCCGTGGGCCCTTGCGGATCCATCCGGTCTTCGTGCGGTGGGCAGCGCAATTGATCAAGATGGTGTCACCCTCGTAGTCGAACCACATAGGCGTCAGGTTGGCCCGACCGCTGGGACCGACGATGCCCAGCACCTGTGTGACGGGCTCGTCCATCAGCATCTTGAACGACGGTTCGAGTTCGGAGATCGACGCAATCGTGAAGCGATCACCGACTGCGAACTGTCCGGCCTGCGTGCCGGCGGACACGTCACGGAACTTTGCAACCTTGATACCCAACGTTGTACCCCCAAGTGCTCGTGTCCCCGTCGACGAGTATACGCAGCAAGAATTTTTGGTTTGTCCGGGCATACGACTGGGGTTGTCACGCGCTGACCGTCTCAGCGACGGTGACGCCGCGACAACCCTCGCAAGAGATGTCAGCTCCTTTCGCTCGCGATGGACTCAACCGCGTGTCTTGGCAATCAATGCCGAATACGAGGATGGATCGATCCGTGCGTCGATCAGGCGTGGACGATCCCAGCCGCCCTGCAACGCGGCTGCGATCTCTGAGGACGTCGCTACGACGACAGCGTCGAGGCCCATAGCCCGGGCCACCGCGGCGTAGTCGACAGGCGTGAAACGCACTGCGTCAGCACCACCCTGGCCGGGTTTCTGCTTGACCTCGATCAGGCTCAGCGCAGCGTCGTCGAACACGACCACGGACACGGGCAGCTGCAGCCGGGCCAGGGTTTCGAGCTCCGCCAGCGTCATCGCCAACCCTCCATCGCCGACCATGCAAACCACCGGCCGCCCTGGCCTGGCCAGTGCCGCGGCGATGGCGGCTGGCACTGCGAACCCCATCGTGGCCAGACCATTGGAGATCAGCAATTGCAGCGGTGCGCTCGCCGGCCAGAACGGCATGATCGCCAGGAAATGGGCACCGGCATCGACAGTTGCCGTCGTGCCCGGCGGCACGGCCGCGACCACGGCGGCCGCGAGTTCGAGCGGTCCGAACGTGCCTTGGCTCGTGCCGGCCAACGCAGCCCGTGCGTCGGTCAGGGCGCGGGTTCCGGAGTCGGGGTGCCATCCGGTACAAGCGGTTGTCACGACGCGGTCGAGCATGGGTGCCAGGGAACCGATCACCTCGACAGTGAGAGGCGCGAGCGTGGCACAGGCGGGATTTTCGGAGATTGCGACCACCGGCACGTCGTACCGCCATGCGGTCGGCATCGGCTCGACCTGGTCGAAGCCGATCGTCAAAATCAGGTCGCTCTCGAACAGCACCGGTGCCTCGATGACGCCACTCGTGAACAGGCCTGCGAGTTGCGGATGGCCCTCGGGAACGACCCCGATGGCCTGATACGTCGTCAGTGCCGGGCACGCGAGCCGTTCGACCGCGGCCAGCACCGCATCCGCGGATGCGTTCGCCTCCAAGCCCACGATCACCACTGGCTTCGCCGCGGCCCGAACCAGATCGGCTGCATGCCGGATGACATCGTCGGTAGAGCGTGCGGGTACGGACGGCTCGGGCACGGACATCGATTGGCCGGTCGGGTCGTAGTCGAGGTGGACCGCACCCGCAGGGCGTGCCGCGGCGAGGCCGAGCGCCGCGGACACCGTCTCGGCCGCGTGCGGCGACGTGGCCAGCCGACCGCTCCACTTGGTGACTGGGTCGAAGAGTTGCTGCTGATCGAATCGTTGATGCGCAAAGCGATCGCGCTGCTCACTGGGTACGCAGTCGGTGACGACGAGCAGTGGGAAGCGGTCGAGTGTGGCTTGCGCCGCGCCATTGACCGCGCACGCAGCACCAGGGCCACGGGTGGCGATCGCCAGGGCCGGCCGCCGAGTCAGCAGCCCGTAAGTGGCGGCCATGATGCACGCCGTCGTCTCACCATGCGTCAGCACGAAACGGAGCCCGGCATCGCCGACCGCGCCGACCACTTCGAGATTCGGTCCGCCGCCCGGAAATCCGAAGACAACATCGGCACCGCGATCGCGCACACCTTGCGCCAACACCGTCGCCAACCGGTCACTCATGCGAGTCGGACGCTATTCGACGTGATCATTGCGCGCGATGCTTTCGGGAAAAGAGGAGGATCTATGGCTGACATCAAGCAGGGACGCTGGACCGCTGAGATCGAGGGCGACTTCGTCGTCTTCATCATCGGCGCGAGAGTCAACTCGAAGTGGCAGGTGTTCAGAGCGATCGGGGATCTGGGCGGGCGCCGGGGCATGAACCACATGTTGAAGTACCTCACCGAGCACCCCGAGAAGGGATTGTTGGGCTACCAGTCCATGGGGTTGGCCAACGTGCAGTACTGGCGGTCGTTCGAACAACTCGAAGCGTTCGCCAAAGACACCAACGACCCTCATCTCGAGCCCTGGCGGGCGTTCTGGAAGCGCGTCGGTAAAAGTGGTCGCACCGGCATCTGGCACGAGACGTTTCTCGTGCGCGACGGACAGTACGAGGCAATCTACGGCAACATGCCCCCTCGCGGGTTGGGCAAGGCCACCCGACTGGTGCCGGTGGCAGAGTCAGTCGGCGCTCGCCAGCGGCTCAAGGCGGCTACGAAGGGGTCGAGCTAGTACGAGTTACCAGTAATGCGCACGACCGCCGACGGGGCGACCGGCGCGGCCCAGCAGCATCAGCACGGCGCCGACGATCAGCACCACAATGCCGACCGTGACCAAAATGCCGATGCTGAGCACGAGACCGAGGAGTAGAAGAACAAGTCCGAGAACAATCATGTCCTGGCAAGTACCCCGCCTCGATGTAGCTCAAACGTGCGACATCACGCGCCTTCAGAATCCGTCGGACTGATCACCGGTCGGCGAGATCGTTGCGCCGCTTGCACAGCAGATCGCGCTCGATCTCGTTCGTAGCGAGACCGATAGACCGGTCGAAGGCCTCCGCCGCATCGTCGAGGCGGTCGAGTCGCTGCAACAGGTCGCCCCGAGCCGCGTGGAACAGGTGGTAGTTGTCGAGATCGAGATCGGCGATGATCGCCAGCGCAGGTGCTGGGCCATGGAGCTCGGCGATGGCGATCGCCCGATTCAGCGCAACGACCGGTGTGGGCGTGTGTTGCAGCAACTGGTCGTAGAGCTGAACGATCTGCGACCAGTCGGTCGCATCGGCGGATGCAGCGTCGGCATGTACGGCGGCAATCGCGGCTTGAATCTGGTACGGCCCCGGCATGTTGCGCCGCAGACAAGCGCGCACCAGTTCGTGGCCCTGGTCGATCAGCGATCGATCCCACAGCGCGCGGTCCTGTTCAGCGAGACGCACCAGCGAACCGTCCTGAGCAGTGCGCGCCGGACCTCGAGCCTCAGTGAGCAAGAGCAACGCGAGCAGTCCCTGCGCCTCGCCCTCGTCGGGCATCAACTCGACCAGCAGACGGGCG
>JANOCR010000329.1:0-1834 GCA_031412355.1 Ilumatobacteraceae bacterium
ATTGGCGCTGTTGTCGTCCTCGTGATCTCGTGGTTCGCCATCGTGATCACGGGCAAGCAGTCCAAGGGGATGTGGGACTTCGTCTTGAAGGTTGCCCGCTACACGTTCCAGCTGCAGTCGTACGGCCTGTTGATGACTGACGTCTACCCGAAGTTCGGTGAAGGCGCAATGGCCGCCGGGTCATCGGCTCCGTTGTCGAACATCCCACCACCCCCGCCGCCCATGTGAGGTCGCGGTGTCAGTCGATCGATTGGAACCGATTCCCGAGGATTGGAACAGGGCGCTCGGTGTAGTGGCCCATCCCGACGATATGGAGTACGGCGCGGCCAGTGCCGTCGCTCGCTGGACAGATCAGGGCAAGGACGTGCGGTACGTGCTCGTGACGCGCGGCGAAGCAGGGATATCGACGATGCCGCCCGACGAGGTCGGGCCTGCACGCGAGCACGAGCAGCGTCGAAGTTGCAGCGCCGTTGGTGTCTCGGTCGTCGAGTTCCTCGATCATCCCGATGGGCTGGTCGAGGCAGACCTCGACTTGCGGCGAGACCTGGCCGCAGCGATCCGTCGGCATCAACCCGAGGTGATCGTGTCGATCAACCACCGCGACAGTTGGGGCGGGCCGAGTTGGAACCATGCCGATCACAGAGCCGTCGGTCGCGCCCTGCTCGATGCGGTCCGTGATGCCGCCAACCCATGGATCTTCCCCTCGGTCGGCCAGGCGTGGGGCGGCGTTCGTTTTGCCGCATTCAACGCCTCGCCGCAGTCGACCCACGCAGTCGACGTCACCGGCTATCTCGAACGTGGCATCGAGTCCCTGCGGTGTCACGAGCTGTATCTCACCAACCTGGGTGGCGACCCCAACGCGGCGACCGATTCGCTTCGTTCGAGTGCGGAAAGCACCGGGATGCGATTCGGTGTGCTGCACGCCGTCGCCTTCGAACTCGTGATGTTCTGAGTTCTGCCATTGCGTTTGATGACTGGCGCCCCGTAACGGGGCCGGAGTCATCAAGCGCTGCAGAGGATTAGCGCCGATTTGCGCCCTTGTCCTCTGTGATCTTTGCGAGCTCTACGTTCACGCCGGGAGCCGTTGCTGACGCTGGTGGTGTTCGGACGGGCTAGCCGTCAGGTAGCATGGACGGCCAGGGTCGGCGACCCTGAAGCGACGATGCTGCGGGGACCCGGCATGCACGCTCCATCCGAGCCGTACCGCGCTGCCAGCGCAGGACCAACATTTGATACTCGACTCACAACAACTCGAAGCGGCGATCTGGTCGATCTCCGAAGGGAGAGGATCCGACGGCGAGCTGGAGCTCCTGCGCGCCGATCAGCGGGCATCGCTCAATGTGCTCGACCGCCTGATCTTCGAGGCCGAAGAGGACCTCGCGTCGGTGCGCAACCTGACCGGCGACGAACGCGACCAGGTGGTCGCCGACTTCACCGACACGCTCGACGGTCTGCGGTCGACCGCGGCCAGGCTGCGTCCACCGGCACCAACACCGGCTCCGCGTGCGCCTCACCTCGACGACCCGATCTCGATCTCGTGGGAACCGCTCGAGCCGGAGGAAGTGCAGCTTCAAGCCTCGTGGTCCGCCGGACAGGTGGTGGTGTGGGCCGCAGGTCGCGGTTCGCCTCCGGACGGCAACGATGCCCTGGCTACTCGCCTGGAGCTGATCGGCGGTCCGTCGGTCGGATGGCAGCTGCACCCTGGCGTGCCCCTACCGGGTGGTGAGCGCGCCGAGGCCGTCGCGATTCCGATGAAAGACGCCCTGGGCTGGCTCGTCGCAATCGGCGGCGGCCACGACCACGCCGGGGTGGGGCCCAGCGTGTTGTGGCTCGG
>JANOCR010000330.1:0-7153 GCA_031412355.1 Ilumatobacteraceae bacterium
AGTTCTTGACACTTTCGGCATTTTACCTGCATAACGAGTCGAGAGTCCAGGCACCCTCGATCTCGACCTATACACGAGAGCTACATCGAGGGTTGGTTGAGGGTTGGTTGAGGGTTGGTCGAGGGTTGGTTGAGGGTTTGAAAACCCTCGACCCAACCCTCGACCCAACCCTCGACCACGTCAATCGTCGCGGGGCGCGCGGCCCGCCAAGAACTCGATCGACCTGGCCACAGTGGCGGCAACGAACCGCTCGAGCCGGGGCGAGTCCAGTAGCCGGGCAGCTGCTTGCAGCGGCAACATCGCCCCGCTGCGGACCGCTTCTCGGGCGGCGGCCCGGCTGGTTTTGATCCCGTGGGCGTAGACGATGAACGCCGAGGCGTTGTCGAGCAATGCCTCGCGCTGCAGCGCTTCGCCGGCCTCGACGACCGTGCCGGCGAACGATCGACCCTGGTCGCGTTCGGCGATCGTGGTGTGCCATTCGTGCCGCCCGGTCCACTGGGCTAAGAACGCCGTGTACATCGCCAGCCGCACGGTGTCGGGGCCCGGGCACAGCTCGTGATGCCAGCGCGCCGCGTGTGCGTAGGTCAGGCCGTGGGTGATGTCGAGCCAGCCGAAATCGTCGAGCAGGTCGCGTTCGCCGACCAGGTCGTAACGCATCATCCGTTCGCCGACCGTCTGCACGACCACATCCAAGATTCCGTCGACACCCGCACCAGCTCGCAGGGCGTCGGCAACGGCGGGCACGACGCCCTTGCGGTCCTTGCCCAGCAGCGTCGCCAGGAGAGTGCCGTCGTCGCGCCAATTGCGGTCAGCGGGCAGCGCTGCCAGACCGGCGACGTCGGTAGCGGCGAGGGCCCGAACGAAGGGCCGGGTGTAGGGCAGCAGGTCTTCGCGGGTTCCGTAGACGATGGTCGGCACGAGGTACGGCAGCACCGTGTCGGCACGTTCCCAGCCGATCATGTCGAGCAACTCGAACGCCTTCTGGCAGTAGATCGCGCCGTGGCCGTAGGACAGCAGGTGGTCACTGGCGGCAGCGGTGAACCACCACCGCAGGTCTTGTTCGGTCAGCCCGGCATGGATCGCACCGCGGACGAGGGCCTGAGCGCGTTCGAGCTGTTCGTTCTCCACTGCAGCGCGGAACTCGTCACGTGGGTTCGGGGGCAACTGTCGCACCGGGTCCGGCAGGGGATTGACAGGTCGATCGCGCTCGGTCTCGGCAATCCCGGCGATCGCCTGCACGATGGGGAGCGCACGTTGGTCGCCTTCGTAGAGATCGACCATCGCCAAGCAGTCGGTGGCAGAAGCGATGGAGTGTCCCCATCCGAACTCGGCGCGGGGCGCACCGTGTTGCACCGCCTCCCACACCAGTTCGCCCGGGTTGGCGTCAGCTTGCAGCAGTCGCACGACATCGCGGCTGACTTGTCCGATGTAGTCGCGTTCGACACCGCGGCGCAGGCTGGCCAACAGCCGCGGCTTCGCTGTCTCGGGATCCGGTCGCCGCAGCGTGACCTGTACCGTGCCGTCGTCGTCGACGTGCGCCGGATGGGTGTTGATGTCTTCTTCACCCACCACGCACGCTCCATCGTCGATCCGGAACTTCCAGTTGTGCCACGCACAGGTGATCAGGTTCCCGTCGAGCGTGCCCTGGGTCATCCCATAGCCCTCGTGCGGGCAGGCGTGATCGAGGGCGAAGACACCGTCGCACGTTCGGACCAGGCACAGCCGATGGTCATCGACGCGCACCATCTTCATCGAGCCGACCGGCAGATCGTCGAGGTGGGCGACGGCGGTTGACGTGGAGGCATTCATGGGTGGTGACGGTAAAACCTCAACCATGGTTGAAGTCAAGCGTTTCTCTGTGGGGGAGTTGGCTGCGCGTGCCGGAGTCAGCACCTCGGCCCTGCGGTTCTACGAAGCGAACGGCCTGATCGAGTCCGAGCGCAACCAGTCGGGTCACCGTCGGTACCGCTCCGACGCCCTGCGCCGAGTTGCGTTCATCCGGGTCGCCCAGCGAATCGGACTGTCGCTGAACGAGATATGCGCGGCGCTGAGATCGTTGCCGTCGCAGCGCACCCCGACCCGCGACGATTGGGACGACATCTCCAGCGCCTGGCTGCCGCGCATCGACGAGCAGATCGCCGAACTCGAAATGCTGCGTGATCGACTCGGCGGCTGCATTGGTTGCGGCTGTCTGTCGCTCGACACGTGCGAGCTTTACAACATCGACGATCGCGCCGCGCGCAGCGGGGTCGGGGCGCGCTACCTGCTGGGCGATCCCATCGAGACCGGGCCGGTCAGCTGAGCACCCTCAGACCCGCGCCCATCACATCGACGAAGTTGTCGTGGTAGAACGCCTGGCGAGCCTCGCTGGCGGTGTTCGCGAGGCTGGCCTCAAACCGCTCGATCGGGCGCCGGCCACCCTCGACGTGGGGGTAGTCCGACGAGAACATGCACACCTCCGGGCCGCTGTTGGCGATGATCCAGCCGACATCCTCTGTGGGATAGGGCGTGAAGCGGATCTGGCGGCGAACGTACTCGGTGGGTCGCATCGATAACCCGCGCAGGCGTTCCTCGTGGCGCACGAACGCGTCGAATGCGGCTTCCATCTGGCGGATCCACGAGGGCACCCAGATTGCACCCTGCTCGATCACGCCAACCCGAAGGTTCGGGAAGCGTTCGAACACACCGTCGAAGATCATCGTCGCCAGTGTCTGAGCCGGAGGTCCGGGAATGCCCATGTAGTCGACGGAGCGGAAGTTCTCGTCGCCTCCGTGAAAGTCGGGCGGAGTCGGCAGTCCGTTGCGGAAGTAGTTGGGGTCGATCAATTCTCCCGTGCCGCCGACGTGGAACACGATCGGGATGCGGGCGTCGCTGGCCACCGTCCACACGGCATCGAGCGCAAGGTGGCTGGGGGAGTGCGTGGGCGGGCAGCCGGAGGCGACGAGCAGCGCTGACGCGCCCATCGAAATGGCCTCCGTGGCGAGATCGCCAGCACAATCGAGGTCGGCCAGCGGCACGTACAGCGTGGGCAGTAGCCGGGCATCGCCGGAACAGAATTCGATCATGGCGCGGTTGTGCGCACGCGCCGCACCGATGGCTAGCTCGAGGTCGCCGGAGTGCTCCCAATCGCGCAACCGTCGGTTGTGGAACGTGTTGAAGATCAGTTGGCTGGCGAATCCCAACAGGTCGAGGGCCCGGCCGCGATCCTCGGCGATGAACGCACCGGTGGCTGCGAAGTTCTTGCGTGCCATGATCTCGTCGGCCTCAGCGTCGAGGTACTCGGTAGATCGGTGGCGGGCAACCAACTTGTTGAACGCCTCGTCGACGTTGCGGAGTTGTTCGTCCGGATCGCCGGTCTGGCGCAGTTCGTTTCCTCCGCTGTAGCTCAGTGCCGGGATGCGATCGCGAATGGCCGCGTCGGCGTGGTCGCGGAGCCAGTTCGGTGTCTCCATCACATGGGCGTCGGCGTCGTGAACCGTCAATCCGGTCGAGTTGTACGGCGTTCCGGTCGAAAGAGCCATCGCGCCAGTGTTGCATTCCCGACATCGCCACGAGTCACGGTACGGGGAGCGTCTCGACCAATGGTTGGGAGGTGCGTACGACGGCTGTTCTTCCGACGGCCACCGCGCCCAAAACGACCGCGATGGTGACCACCGCGGCCAACGACAGGTGTTCACCCAGCAGCGGCCAACCCCACACCATCGACAGCGCCGGCTGTGCCAACTGCAGCTGGCTTGCCTTGGCAATTCCGGCGCGGGCCATTCCCGCATACCAGGCGAAGAAACCGAGGAACATCGAGAACATCGCCGTGTACCCGAACGCAGCCCACTGCGGCCCGGTGGCGTGCAGTCCAGTTCGGCCGGCAGCGACGACCGTGACCACCCAGGTGAGTGGTGCGCCGAGCACCAGTGCCCAACAGATGACCTGCCAACCGCCGAGCACTTTGGCCAACAGGGCCCCTTCGGCGTAGCCGACCGCGGCCGCCAGAACGGCCAGGATCAGCAGCGCGTCGGCCGCGTGCAGCGTGCCACCACCCTCGTGCACGACGTACGCAACCACGGCGGCGAACCCGACGGCACTGCACGTCCAGTACGCGCTCGACGGACGCTCGCCCGCGCGAATGACCGCCAGCCCAGCGGTAGCCAGAGGCAGCAGCCCGTTGACAACCGATCCGTGCAGGCTTGCGGTGTGGCGCAAGGCGTAGGCGATCAGGATGGGAAACCCGAAGACCACGCCCCCGACGACGAGGGCCAGATGCCACATCTGCGAGCGGTTGGGGCGCGGCGGCCTGACGATCAGCAAGGCGATCGTTGCGAACACGCTGGCGACCGCGGCGCGCCCCACCGCCGCGACCATTGGGTCGAGGCCGCGGACGGCGATCTTGGTCAGCGGCAGACTGAAGCTGAACACCAGTACGCCGACTCCCGCAAATATCAATCCCACCGCTGCGATGGTATTGCTAATGCGTCGCCAAGTTGGCGGCGATATCGGCCCACAGGTCCTCGACGTCCTCGACCCCGACGCTCATACGCAGCAGCCCCGGCGGAACGTGCGCGTCGCCCTCGTACTTCTGGCGACGCTCGATGGTGGTCTCGACGCCGCCCAGACTGGTGGCCGGCACGAGGATGCGGACGCCTGCACACAGCGCGTCGGCTGCGGCCGCGCCGCCGACGACGATGAACGACACCATGGCTCCTTCGCCCGGATAGCGCACCTCGTCGACAGCCGCGTGTGCTCGCAATCGCTCGACCAACACTTCGGCGTTGCGTTGCATCGCTGCGAGGCGTACGGGGAGCGTCCGCAGTCCCCGCAATGCGAGGAAGGCCTCGAGTGCCCCGGGTGTCGCGCCCTGGAACGTCCGCGCTTGCACCAGGCGGGAGTGGATCGCGTCGTCGGTGGTCACGCACAGGCCGATCAGCAGGTCGCTGTGCCCACCGATGAACTTCGTCCCGCTGTGCAAAACGATCGCCGCGCCGTGTTCGAGTGGTTGCTGCAGCAGCGGCGTGGCGAACGTCGAGTCCACCACCATGTGCGAGCCGGCATCGCGCGCGGCCGCCCCGATGGCCGGGAGGTCGGCCACGTCAAGCGTGGGATTCGTGGGCGTCTCGACCCACACGATGTCGGAACCCACCGCCGCAGCGGCCACTTGTGCGGTGTCGGTGATGTCGACGGGCCGCAATTCGACGTGCCCCTGCAGCTGATACTCCGACAACAGCGAGCGCACGCCGAGGTAGCTGAACGTGGGAACGACGACGACCTTCGGCGCCAACGCGTAAACGATGGCCGAGGCGGCAGCCATGCCGCTGGAGTACGCGATCGCCTGTCCGCCCTCCAGCGCGCCGATGGCTGTCTCCAGCGCCGCCCACGTGTCGGTGCCGTGCGTGCGCGTGTATTCGCCACCGGCACGAAAGTTGGATGCCAACACGATCGGCTGGTTCAGCGGATCGCCTGGCCGCGACGGTCGCCCCGCCGTGACAGCGATTGTTGTGGCTGAAAGGGGTCGTTCGCCCGTCACTTCGCCATCACCGCTTCGCCGGTGGGATCGCGGCGATGCGCTGCGCGAACTCGGACGTGCAGATCATCGCGTCGGTCGACGATGGAGGGAGATCGGTAGCACAGTTCTCGCAGATAGGACGAAGGTCGAGGGCCATTGCGCCATTCTCACCTCCGTGCGCCGATCCGGCAATGACGCTAGGAGCGCGCAGAAGCAATGGCAACATGTGGGCGGAATCTGAAGCCGGCTTCATGCGGCGTCTCGGTGTGGTGGGCCGGTGGTCATGATTTGGCCGTCGGGGAGGGTGATGGTCAGTTGGCGGTTGGTTCCGAGTGTGATCTGCCAGTTGTGGTGGTGGATTTTCTGGTGGTGTGTCTCGCAGATCGGCAGCAGGTTTTGTAGGTCGGTGCGGCCGTCGTGGCGCCACCAGATGACGTGGTGCAGTTTGGTGCGGCTGTAGCGCACGCAGCATCCGGGGATTGCACATGTCGCGTATAGGCCGCGCAGCGCTCGTCGTTGGGCGCGGTTCGCTAGCCGGGTTGTGCGTCCCAGGTTAAGTTTTCCGGGGGCTTCGATGACCACTCCGTTGCGAACTGTGATCGTGTACACGTCGGCGGTGGGGCGCAGTGTGTCCAAGAATTCGCGGGGCAGTTCGACATCAACTCCCCAGTCGAGTGTGGGTTGTCCGTCGGGTTGCGGGTTGGTGTGATCTTCGACGACGACGATCTCCGGGCGTCCTAACCGTGCTCCTTGACCGTTCAGCAACGCCAGCAGGGCGTGGGCTCGCAGGAACGATTGTTTCTCGAACGGATCCGTCGGGCATCCCTCGGGGTGGGCGTCGTGGAACATCGCTTCGACTTGGGCGTCGAGACGGTTCTCCAACATCGCCCACGTCGCCGGGTCCCAGGTAACCGACCAGCGACCCATCGCGGTGTCTTTGTCGGTCCACGAGTTGAATCGCACGGCGCGGCGTTGCCGTTGCAACCGTTCGAGTCCGTCGCCGTCGTGTTGCAACCGGCGCGTTTCGGTGCGTACCGCCCGAGCGAACTCGTCGGGTGTGGAGTTCTCGGCAACCGGCACCAGGCTCGCAGCCGCACCGGCCAGCCGGTCGCGTACCACCGGTTCGAGTTGGCGCAACGCGCGTGTCAGCACATCGACATGGTCTGCCGAGACCCGTCCGGCAGCCAACGACACCCCCAACGTAGGTATCTGCTCGGTGGTCTCGGCCCGACGCATGAGCCGTTCACCCTCACGCAGGCTGGTCCGCCCTGTTTCGGCCAACGACTTCTCCGGAAACGACGACACCTTCGCAATCGCCCGGGCCAGGGCCACCTCGCGACCCTCGACCCACGACTTCAACCGGCGAACATCCTCCAGCGCTGCTTTCAACACACCCCAATCGGTGCAGCCGGCATCGACCGCCGCCACCCGCCCGACCAGGCACTGCACCTCTTCCGTCCTCATTGCCCCACTCTGCCAGAGGGGTGTCACACGCGCCCCTCGACGAGCCGTCATTGCACTTCGCCCAGCTGCACGGCACACCCGAGTTTCCGCTGGACCATGGCTAGATTGCCGCCTGTGCTGATCCTCCTGCCACCTTCGGAGTCGAAGAATCCACCTCCGAAGCGCGGCAAGCCAGTCGATCTCGACGCTCTGTCG
>JANOCR010000331.1:0-19424 GCA_031412355.1 Ilumatobacteraceae bacterium
CGCCTATGCGGCCGGCTACGACTTCATGACCGACGGTGCCAGTTCGGTACGCCTCGCGCTGGAGAGTTCGCTGGCGTCGGCCAACGGCGCTCCGGCGACCGTGACCGGGCCCCTCCTCGACAGCACATGGAGCGGTGCCGACCTGCTCGGAGACCTCTCAGCACCTGTGCCGCCGTCGATCACCGCGATCTTCGGGCATGCCGACCACAGGGCGTTTGAGTCCGCAGCCGGAGATGGACTGCTTGCCGCAGCACTTGCGGCAACCCTGCCCGACGGTGCCCGGCTGGTCTTCTCCATGGGGTGCCATTCCGGCCTTGCCGTCTCCGACGCAACGGTGGGTGGAGGCCCAGCGGCCAACGACCTCGCCTCATCGCTGACCGCCCGGGGTGCGGCCTATGTGGCCACGACCGGCTATGGCTACGGAGATCAGGTCAGCATCGGGCTGCAGGAACGTTTGATGACACTGTTCGCCGGGCAACTCGATGGTGCCGTGTCGCTGGGTGACGCGCTTCGCAACGCCAAGCAGCAGTACTTCGGCAGTCAAGGGTTGTACGGCGCATACGACGAGAAGGCGTTGTCGAGCACGATCTTGTACGGCCTGCCGATGTTCGCCGTCGGCACAGTGCGGCCGATCAGGCCAACACCCCCGAACGAGACGACCGCCCCGGTGCCCGGCGCTGCGGGCCTGTCGTCATCGCCCTACAGCCAGGACTTCACGTTCGGGCCTGCAAAGACCAGTGACATCGGCCAGTGGTTCGAAGCCGACACCGGCTCCGGACCACAACTGCCGCAGATCACCGCCAGCCGACCGGTGCAACCGAGAGCCGAACTCGATGTCACCGCAGCGGCCGCCGACAACTCGTTGCTGCCGGCCCATGGTGCCGTGGTCAGCGGTCTGCGTACGGGTCAGGTCGTGCCCAACTTCGACGCAGCATTCAGTCGCCCGACGCTCGACAATGCTGCCGGCGAACCCGAAGCGGTCAACTCCGTTGCGACGTTCCCCACGCGATTGGCCGGTGTCACAACGGTCAGCGACACCCAAGGCCTGGTCGGTCCCGATGGAGTCGCTCAACGGCAGAAGCTCGTGCTGATCCCCGGGCAGTTCTTGTCTGTGTCACCCAACGACCCTGTAGGTCGGGGCACTCAGGTGCTGTACGACCGGATGGCCGGCGACATCTATTACTCGGATTCGACCGACTGGACTGCGCCGAAGGTCGGCGACGTCGTACTGCGGCGTTCGCCCGGCGACACATTCGCCGGTGTCTCGGTCTCGGCCAGCGATGCTTCTGGTATCCACCGCGCTGTGGCTCTCTACCAGGCCGGCGCCGATTGGCTGACCCTCGATCTCGGGGCCAGCGGCGGCTCGTTCGTCGGATCATTGGCGGTACCGGCTGGGATCGCCAACGAACAGATCCGCGTCGTGGTTCAGGTGGTGGACGGAGCCGGCAACGTCTCGTGGGCGGCGAACAAGGGCCCCGGCTTCGCACCCACGCCACCGCCTCCGCCGGCTCCGACCGTGGCGTTGTCGCCCGTCGCCCCCGCATCAGGCTGGTTCTCCGCCCCGCCGCAGATCACCGTCACCGGTTCAGCCTCGGAGACGTTCGAGGTGTCGATCGACGGTGCGCCGAGGCTGCAGTACATCGCCCCGTTCGTGCCGGGTGGTCTCGGCAACGGTTCGCACGTCGTCGAGGTGACGGGCTCCAACGGTGGAACCGCCAATGTGACGTTGCGGATCGACACCACGCCGCCACAGATCGCCGCCGCTCTCTCACCGGCGTCGAATGCTGCGGGCTGGCGTAACACGGCCACGACCGCAACGTTCACGTGCACCGACTCCGTGTCGGGAATCGCCAGTTGCCCGCCACCGCAATCGACGGGACTGCAAGAGGGTACGGACCTCGTGCTCACTGGAACCGCGACCGACCGCGCCGGCCTCACGACGACGGTATCCGAAACCGTCAAGGTCGACCGCACGGCCCCAGCAACTCCCGTCGTCGCGCTTGAGCCGGCCTCGCGGCCGATCGATCAGACGACCAGCATCACAGCGACATCGTCTGATGCGCTCTCGGGGCTGGCCGGTGGCGAGTGGTGGATCGGTGCCGATCCCGGCACCGGAAGCGCGACATCGCTGTCGTTGATAGCTGGAACGCTGACCGGCACGATTCCTTCGACACTGACGGCCGGCATCCACATCGTGTCGGTACGCGCCCGCGACATCGCCGGCAACTGGAGTGCTATCGGCACCGCAGAACTGACGGTGACGCCGCCGGCCAACTCGACACCAACGGCGACGCCGCAATCGGTGACGACCGACGAGGACACTCCGAAGCCGATCGTGCTCGGCGGCACCGACCCGAATCTAGGCGACACGCTGTCGTTCGCCATCGTCACACCGCCCGCGCACGGGACGCTGACGGGCTCGGGCGCCGACCGCACGTACAGCCCGTCGGCCAACTACAACGGGCCCGACTCGTTCACGTTCACCGTCGACGACGGACTTGCAACATCCGCTCCGGCCACGGTCTCGATCACCGTGTCGCCGGCGAACGACGCTCCGGTGGCCGAGCCTGTGCTGGTATCGACTCCTCGCAACGTTGCCGCCGAGGTGGCATTGTCCGCCACTGACGTCGACGACGACGTCTTGACGTTCGCTGTCGTTACTGGACCTGCGCACGGCACGTTGTCGGGCTCGGGTGCACTGCGTACGTACACGCCCGACGCCGACTACGACGGCCCGGATTCCTTCACGTACAAGGCCAACGACACCACCGTCGATTCGAACACCGCGACTGTTTCGATCATCGTGGTCGCAACGAACCGGCCCCCCACGGCCATCGCCGCGGCGGTGTCCACCCCCGAAGACGTAGCGATGCCGTTGACGTTGTCGGGTAACGATCCCGACGGAGACACGTTGACGTTCGCGATCGTCACACCGCCCGCACACGGAACGCTGACGGGCTCTGGCGCCGACCGCACGTACAGCCCGTCGGCCAACTACAACGGTCCCGACTCGTTCACGTTCACCGTCGACGACGGACTTGCTACATCCGCTCCGGCCACGGTCTCGATCACCGTCTCTCCGGTGAACGACACCCCCGTCGCCAACGCGGTCACGATGACGGCCATTTCCGGGCAGCCGACACCGGTGACCCTTTCGGGCACCGATGTCGACGGCGATGCACTGACATTCGTCATCACCGCGGCGCCGGCTCATGGCACCCTCAGCGGTACGGGGCCCACCTTCACCTACACGAGTGCCGCCGGCTACGCCGGCGCCGACTCGTTCCTGTACGCCGTCAGCGATGGCCAGAGTCAGTCGCCAAACGTCACCGCGTCGATCACAGTCGCCGCACCCGCGAACGGCCTCACGCTGTCGGTGGCCAATAATCCGTCGAGAACGTCGAACGCCCGACCGTTGGCCGGCGCAGTGCTGAGTGCGGGCGTCAGCGCCTACATCTTCGCCGGCACCACGCAACTCGCCGGTGTGCGACAGGTGACGTTCGCGCTTGATGGCACAGCGTTCACGTCCGACCGGTCGACCCCGTTCGACTTCGCCGGCACGTCCGGCCGACGGCCATGTCGATCGTGTGCGTACGACGCGTACCCGTTCGAGTCGAACCTACTGACGCTGGGAACCCACCGCATCACCGCGACGGCAATCCTGAGCAATGGCCAACGAGTCGTGCTCGACGCCACGTTCACGGTTGCCGACACCACGCCTCACAGCCTTGCGGTGTCGTCGTCGTCGAACCATTCGTTGCCCACACCACTCGCCGGCGCAACGTTGACCGGCCGGCAGTTCATCTTCCTTGCTGCCGCCGACGACCCGATCGCCGGTCTGCGAAGGGTGACGTTCGTCCTCAACGGCAGGACCATCGCCACAGATTCCTCGGCGCCGTACGACGCGTCCGGTACCCGGCGAGGCGTGCCACTGGGGATCGACACGCTGCGCATGCGGAACGGCAATCACCGACTCGTCGCGATCGTCGAGTTGCAAGGTGGCGGCCGGCTCAGGTTCACTGACGACTTCCAGGTCGCCAATTGACAGCAACCGTCAGGAGCCAGGTGGCGCGGCCACAACTCCGAGTTCGCCGAGTTGAACTAGCGCTGCAGCAACGCGTGCATCGTCGCCATCCATCCGACCAATGCCCATCGACGCCAGTGCGATCTCATACGTGAAGCCGTCGACGGTGGCGAGGTCGAGCGCTGTTTCGAACGACTTGCGCGCCTCGGTCTCACGACCGGCCAGCAGCAGCGCGCGGGCCCGCAGCCGCGCCAACGTCGCTGGGAGCACTGGAACCTTTCCGAGCGCGCTGACTGCCTTCGCGGCGGCGTCCGCAGCGGCGATCGCCGCCGAGAAATCGCCCGCAATGACATGGATCTCGACGACGCGCACGAGAGAGTCGGCCACTAAGTCGTCCGCCTTCAGCTCGCGGAATCCCGTCAGCGCTTCGGACTGCAGGCGTAGTGCATCAGCGGTCCTTCCCTGCCACGCGGCAATACGGGAGAGCCCGCTGGTCGTCGTCAGCAGGCCGTGGGGATAGTTTGCCGCCTGAGTCACCCGTCGCGCCCGCGTGAGCAGACCCTCCGCAGCCTCGAGGTGGAACTGCAGAGTCAGGATCTCTGCAAGGTTGTTGTCGGCCATGGCCGCGCCCATCACGTCGCCGGCGCGCTGGTAGCGCTCAGAGCTGGCTCGGAAGTCGGCCAGTGCATCGAGTGCACGGCATTCCCCCCAGGCGCTCACGCCGCGGTTGAGGAAGAGATTGGCGAGCCCGATCGAGTCATCGAGTTCGGTGAGCAGCGCCAACGCTGCGCGCTCGTGGTCGGCACGCTCGGGAAGTCCGAGGCAGGTGCAGCACCACTCGGCGAGCAAATGGGCCTGGGCGAGCAGGCGCCGGTCGTCGCTGTGCTCGAAGTCTCGCAGCAGTGTGCGGCTGAGCTCGAGGCATTCCTTCCACTCGCCAAGGAAGTTCCGGATGGTCGCCCGGGAAAGTCGGAGGTGTCCGGCGGCATTGGAGTCGGAGCACGTCTTGAGAGCCCGGGCAGTGGTCACCAGCGCTGACCGGTAGCGCCCGAGCTTTTCCAAAATCCGTGTGCGGTCCACCGCGATCAGCGCACGCTCTCGCCCATCAACGAGCTGAGCTGCCTGAGCCAGGGCGTCCAATGCCGACTCCGGATGCCCGGCTCGCTCGGCGGCAAAGGCCAAGCGGCGGAGGGTGGCGCAGCAATCCACCGGTGAAGCATCGGTTTGGCGCTGTGCGACGAGAACATCGCATAGCAACGACTCGGCGATCTCCATAGCACCGACCAGCACTGCGGCCTCCGCCGCCTCGCGGTTCCAGCGGATGATCCGGTTCGGCACGCCCGAGCCGGTGGCGTGAAAGGCCAGCGCCGACACTGGGTCAGCGACGGGAACGGAATCCCCCCACTGTTCGATCACGTCGCCGGCGAGTTGGTGGACTGCACGGCGCCGGCGAAGCGACAGGCCCTCGTACGCAGCAACCCTGACCATGTCATGTCGGAATCGCACGGTGTCGTCACCAAGCACCACCAGGTCGCCCAGCTCGCGTTCCCAGGTTTCCGCGGCGGTGAGATCGGGCCGGTTCAGGACCCGGCTGGCGAGGGCCCGGCTCATGGTCGAGCCGAGTACCGATGCATCACGAATGAGTTCACGCCCGGTGATCGCAAGGCGATCGATGCGCGCCGCGAGAACGCGCTCCACGGTTTCGGGATATGCAACGGTCGAGCGCGCCGACGGGTTCGTCATGGACCGGGCGAGCTCGATGAGATAGAGCGGATTCCCCGCGGCCGAATCTCTGAGCTTCGACAGCGTTGCGTCGCTCGCAACGCTCGGTGGCAGTTCGCGCAGCAGTAGCTGATCGGCGAACTCGCTGTCGATAGCGGCCAACTCGATAGTGGTCACCGGTGATGGTGACCACCCCTCGGGGCGCCTAGTCACCACGATGGCCATCGGGGGGTCCAGCATGCCGACGAGAACCTCGGCCAATGCCCTCGATGCCTCGTCGATCCAATGAATGTCCTCGAAGACGATCACCGAGTCGCGCCCGGCCAGAGCCACGATCAGTTCGGAGACGACGAGGCGCAGCCGATCGGTGCGAAACGCCGGGTCCAGTGCTTCGACCTCGTCGGTCATCGCGACCCGTGCGCCGACGACGTCGGCGATGAGAGGAAGCCACGGCGTGAGCTCGGGTGCTATCTCGTCGACTGCCGACGAGATCGAGACGCCTGCCGTTGCATCGTCGGCTCGCGAGTCGATACCCATAGCCGCACGTATCAGGCGGCGGAACGGTAGGTATGGCGAGCCGATCTCGTGGGGCTCGGAACGCATGACGAACCACCGGCGACCACTCTCGAGACGTCGCGCCTCCTGCCACAGCCGGGTCTTGCCAACCCCCGCCTCGCCCACCAGTTCAACCACCCCACCAGCGGCAATCCCCTGCATGAGTTGAGCCAATTCCTGGTCGCGCCCGACCATTGGCGGATCCGAGGCCTCGGCATGGTGCCCATCGCTGGTGTGTTCGTCGACGACGTGGCCGACCACGAACGCCTGGACCGGAGCCCGCTTTCCCTTCACCAGGAACGGGTCCAAGGGTGTCCACGCGAATCGACCTGGACACGTGTCATACAACCGCTCGCCGGCGATGATCTCGCCGGGGGCAGCCTTCGCCATCAGCCGAGCGGCAAGGTTGGTTGCATCGCCCATGACGATGTAGGTGCATCGCTGGTGGTGGCCCATGTCGCCGACGAAGACGACTCCGAGATTGGCCCCGATGCGCAGCGGCGCAGGAGTCTCGTCTGCGATGCGTCGAAGCACACGCAACAGACGCTCGCCGTCGCGCTCGGTCGCGGTCGGTGCTCCGGCAATCAGCGTCCATCGCACCGAGTTGGCCTCGGCCTGGGTCTCGAGCCAACACACATCGAGGTCGGCCGACGCTCGATCGACGATCTCGGTGATCTCGGCCAGACGACTGTGCACACCTTCGGTGCCAACTTGTGCAAGGAGATCGTCGGTTCCGTTGAGCCGGACGAACGACATCGCAACCTGCTTGAGCTCTCCCGAACGGTGACCGCTGTCGACGAGTGAACCGAACTGGGTCGGCAGCAGCCTGGCCGTGTGAACATCGACGTTCGTGGGGCGTGGTCGGAAACCGGGAGGTCGTGCCAGGGTGTGCGACCCCACGCGTGGGAGATTCAGGCGTAGTGCCCCGTCGGCGTTGCGGCGGGTCACCCAGGATGGCGGAAGGGCAGCGGCGAGCCGATCGTTGATCAGCGCTTCGCCCGCGTTTGCGGCTGCCTCGAGTTGAGCCATTGCCGTGCTCACCGGCCCGGCCACGACCAGCGCCCGGCGCGTGTTGCCGAGCAGGTAGTACGCCTGCTCGCCAGTGGCCATTCCGCACGACATGCGCAGCCTGGCATCGCCGCCGGGAGTCACGATCCGGCCGTCGGCAGCCATGAACCGAAACATCTCGGCGGTCGATGCAGCTGCGCGCCGCTCGTGGTCGACGCCGGCGAACAGCACCACCATGGCATCGCCGCCGAACTCGAGAACATCGCCGCCGCCCCGGAACACCTGACTGATCAAACCGTTGAACACGGTGTTGAGGACATCGTTGATGTGCTCTGCGCCACTGCGTCCGAGGCGGGCCAGACGTTCGGTGAGTTTCGTGAAACCTGAGATGTCGAAGAACGCGAGCGTGCCCTCGACCTCTCGCCACCCCGATGTTGGCGCGGCGTTCAGCACACTCACTGCCAGGTCCGACACGTAGGCGTGCGGAGACCATCGCGATTCTCCGATAACCATGCGCGCCGCCATCCCTCGGCCATCGTTACCTGTGTCACCGGGTAGGTCAAGTGATCCGTGTGCTACTTTGCGAGCGAAGCGACAATTCAACAGCGCCTGGGCGGAGGGCACATGAGCGACGATTCCTACATCCTTCGGATGCTCGACGAGTGCCGCGACGAGATCAAGATCTCGGATTCGAAAGCCAGCATCATCTTCGCGGCCGTGGCCACTGCTACCGCCTTGCTGGCGAGTCTTCTACTCGACGGGAGTCAGACGCTGCGCACGAGTGGGGCGGCCGTGACCACGCTGTCGGCCATCGCTATCGGCACGCTCCTGGCCTCCATGTTGATGCTGGGCCTCGCGGTCACGCCACGCGTTGGACGACCCCAGGCCGGCAGGGCAAGGTACTTCGAGGAGCAGGCGCAGTTCGAGACACATGAAGCGCTCCTTGCCGCCGTGTCAGCCGACGCGGCTGCTCCTGAGGTTCGTCATGCTCAACAGTTGCTCATCCTGTCGCGAATCGCCCGCCGAAAGTACGTGCACGTGCGCCGGGCAATGCTGGCGGTTCTGGTAGCCACCGCCGTGATGGGTGTGGCGGTCCTTGTCAGCGTGGCCCGCTGATCGTGGTAGTGCCATCGAAACCCGGTAACTGGCCCATGTACGTCGGCGCTTGACAACTAACTGACATTTCGCTCCGAAAGTGGCCAGCGCGTGCCGATAAGGATATGTGAAACCGCGCCCGAACTACCCGAGCCACCCGGCGATCGACGGGGTACCCTTGACTCGAGGCCGAGGAGTTCTCGCGTGACGATAGTTGAACAGCGGGGGACGCTGTGACGCAGTCACTGACGCGCCACGTGCACCTCCTCGATGCCCCCAAAGGGCCGCTGATCGGCGATGGACGACTGCACCGGGTGATGCCTTTTGCCGCCACAGCGACTCTCAGCCTGATCATCGCGGTGCCAGCGGCCTCGTGGACCCGTCCTGGCTTCGCTCTCGCGGGGTCAATCCTCGCCGTGGCGATGATCCCGATCGCCATCCTGTTTCCGTGGGGTCGGGTCAGACGCACGGCACAGCTGGCGCCGCCCTTCCTCTTCCTCGCTGCCACCGTTCTGCTGGCAACGGCGACCGGGAACGGTATTGAATCGCCCTTCGTCGCCTTGACCGTGCTGCCGTTGATGTGGTTAGCGATCTACGAGAACCGCACTGGGGTGCTGTTGGCGGCGGTGCTCACTGCAGCCGGATTGTGGTTCGCAGCGTCGGCCGAGCGCGTTGAATCGCCGGCTCAGAGTGCCGTGTCGATCGCCGTATTCGTCGTCTGCTGTGCTGGCATGGGAATCACGCTGCACGGACTCGTGTCGGATGCCCGACGACTGACCAGCGCCTTGCGCGATCAGAAGCTTGCTCTCGAACACGCCGCTGCGATGCTGGACGCTCTTCCCGAACGCGTCAACCGGTACCGGCTGTCGGATCTCGCGGTCATGTACTGCAATGCGGCATGGGGCGCGCAGTACGACATCGAGCCTGCCGAGGCGGTCGGGCGTTCGTTGAAGGACTTCCTGTCCGACGACGAGATCGAGGGTCTCGATACACAGCTCGCCCTGCTTGGTCCCGACAACCCCGTACTGGTCGACAACATCCCACGTGCTGTTCCCAACGCTCCCGACCAGTGGTTGGAGTGGATTGACCGATACCTGATCGGCGCCGATGGACCAGAGATACTCTCGATCGGCCGCGACGTCACTGAGCGCCGCGACGCGGAACTGAAGTTGGCCGAGAGCGAGGCTCGATTGCGGGATCTCGCCGACAATTCCGCCGATGTCGTCTGGCGCATCGTCTTCGAACCGACTCCTCACTTCGACTACATGAGCCCGTCGATCGAGAACATCCTCGGCTATCCACCGTCGTACTTACTCGAAGACTTCGGTCGCATGCTCGAGATCCTCGACGACGATGGCCGAACCGCACTCATCGGCGCGCTGCAAGGCAGGCAGACAATCGCGCAGTACGACTTCCACTTCCGTCACGCCAACGGCTCGACTGTTATCGGCGAGACACGCACCACCAGCGTCACCGGAGGATTGCAGGGTGTGAGCCGCGACGTCACCCAGCTCCGCGAACTGCAGGCGTCCTTGGCAGCTTTGGCCCTGCGCGATCCCCTGACTGGATTGGCGAACCGGCGCCTGTTCAACGAGTTGCTCGACGCAGATCTGGCGCGCACGCAGCGCGGCGAGCTGCCGCTGGCGGTGGCATTCATCGACCTCGACGACTTCAAAACTGTCAACGACACCCACGGACACGACGTCGGGGACCTGGTCCTGTGCGAGACCGCCCGCCGCTTGGTCGCGACGGTCCGCAGCACCGACACTGTTGCCCGCTTCGGTGGCGACGAGTTCGTGATCGTGTACGAGCCGAACGACGCGGACTCACTCACCCTCGTCGAACGCATTGACCGCGCGCTCTCCGCGCCTGTCAACCTCTCATCGACGATTGTGGTCAGTTGCGCTGCCAGCATCGGCCTCGCCGAGACCCGAACCGTCGGGTACGACCGCGCCGCGCTGCTGGCTGCCGCCGACGACGCGATGTACGAGATGAAACGGGCCCGCCGGACCATTCCGGTCGCTGACGATGCTCGGCCCCGAGTCGCCGCTGCCCTCAGTCCCTGATTCGTCGGGTGAGTCCCGCTGAACGATCGTCGATGAGGAGATGTACAACCCCGCCGCCGAGCCGGCTCTGGCCGCAACGGCCCTATCAGTTCGTTCAACGCTCTGCGTCAGCTCATGCAACGACCCGTCGTTCTAGGAGCTGACACGGAAGTCATCGTGGAGACGAGGGTGGAGACGAGGGGAATCGAACCCCTGACATCTACCTTGCAAAGGTAGCGCTCTGCCAACTGAGCTACGTCCCCGAAGGGAGTCCTCAGGATAGCGCCGGGCTTCAGCGATTTGCCCGTCGAATCGGGCGCGTGCGGGTTCTGCGCCGACGCACCATGGGGCGATCTCTAGGCTGGCCCGATGCGGTCACCTAGCCTTCGGTTCGGCACCTTTCTTGCACCACACCACCCACTAGGAGAGAACCCGACGTTGCAGTTCCAGAGCGACCTCGAGTTCGCTGCGCACCTCGACCACCTCGGGTTCGACGAGTTCTGGTGCGGCGAGCACCACAGCAGCGGGTGGGAGATGATCGCATCGCCGGAGATGTTCCTGGCGGCGGCCGGCCAGGTCACACACACGATCAAGCTCGGCACCGGCGTGGTGTCGCTGCCCTACCATCACCCCTTCAACGTCGCCCAACGGATGGTGCAACTCGACCACATGACCAAGGGTCGGGCGATGTTCGGCAGCGGGCCCGGAGCATTGCCCAGCGACGCCCGCACGATGGGAATCAGCCCCATGCTGCTGCGCGACCGGCAGGACGAAGCCATGGGTGTGATCATCCGCCTGCTGAACGGCGACGAGCGGTTCAGCTACGACAGCGACTGGTTCACGCTGCACGAGGCGGCGCTGCAGATCCTGCCCATTCAGGAGCGCATGCCGATGGCCACTGCCTCGAGTATCAGCCCCAGCGGCATGCAGTTGGCGGGCAAGTACGGCATCGGTGTGCTGTCGATCGCGTCGACCAGCGTCGAAGGACTGCAGGCATTGCCCACGCAGTGGGGATTCGCCGAAGAGGCTGCCGCGTCACACGGCACCACGGTCGACCGCGCCGACTGGCGGGTGCTGATGAGTTGGCACATCGCCGAGACCAAGGAGCAGGCTCGACGCGAGGCGGTGCACGGCCTGCATCGCTGGCACAACGATTACAACGTGCGTGTGCTCGGTCGCCCGGGCGCGACGCACGTCGCGGACCCGTGGGATCTGCTCGACCAGGTGGCCGAAAGCGGTGCAGAAGGCGGCGGTGCGGCCGTGATAGGTACGCCCGACGACCTGGTCGCGGCGATCACCAACCTGCAGAAGGTCACGGGAGGGTTCGGCGTCGTGCTCGGCTTCGCCCACGACTGGGCCAATCGCGACAACGCCCAACGCTCGTGGGACCTGGTCGCCCGATACGTGATCCCCGCCCTCAACGGTTCGGTGCAGCCAATGCAGGCATCGGCCGACTATGTCGAGGCCAACAAGGCCGAGTTGATCGGTGGCGCATCCGCAGCGGTCATGAGCAAGATCCTGGCTCACGAGGGAGCCGCCGCGGCGATGGCCACGACCATGGCTCAGATGGCCGAGCGTGCCGCAGCGCGCACGGCCAAAGACGAGGGAGCCGACAACGACCCGGCGTTTCGTCCAGGCGCCGGTCTACCGAATCAGTCTTAGTCGTTGCGCCTCAGTCGTCCTTCAACGCCACTGCGTTCGGTGTGACGTTCATCTTCGGTTCGTACTCAGCGACCTCGACCACTCGGCCTTCTCCGAGATACTTGGCGCGCAGCTCGGTGCGGCACGACTGGCACGGACCGTAGAAACGCTCGTCGGCGGTGGCGCCGCATCGAGGGCAAACGATCGTGTCGGTGGCCATCACCTTGCGGCTGAGTTCTTCAGCATCGCCCCGGCAAACGCGCCTGTGTGCTGCCCGTGATCCATGAACACCTGCCCGTTGACCAGGGTGTAGTCGTAGCCAGCCGCGCCCTGCACGTAGCGGCCCGCGCCGTGAGGGAAGTCGTAGACGTACGACGGCGCAGGGAGTTCGAGCGCCTCGAGGTCGATCACGTTCACGTCGGCGAAACTACCCGTTGACAGTCGACCGCGCCCGGCTAATCCGAACAGATCCGCAGTGTCGCTGGTCAGGCGGCGAACGCCTTCCTCAAGGCTCCATCGTTGGCGCTCGCGGATCCAGTACGACAGCAGGAACGTCGGTTGGCTGGCGTCGAGAATCTGACCAACGTGGGCACCGGCGTCTGCCAACCCGAGCGTGACGAGCTTCTCATCCAGCATGTGCTCGACTGCCGACATCTGCTGATTGAGAAACGGGAAGCTGCAGACCAGGGTGCCATCGCTCTCGAGCTGCAACTCGATGTAGGCCGCAGCCGCGCATATGCCGCGCTGGTGGGCGATGGCGGCGAGCGATGTCGACGGATCGAGGTCGTAGCGGGCACCGCGACGCGCAGACCCGTCGAGTTCGTTGACAACGAACACCTGGGCCAGGTCGACGCCCGGCGGCGTTGCGTCGGCGGCCTCGATCAGCCTCGTGCGTATTGTTGGGTCGCGCAGCGCGACCAGCTTCTGGCCATTTCGCATCTCTTTCAGGTCGCGCCAACACGCAGCGCGATCGAAGGGGCTCCGCGTGTCGAGACTGAACAGCACGCCGACACTGCGGGCCGTGGTCTGCGGCCGCACGTTGGCCCCGCTGAGGTTCTCGTGCTTGGCGAGCTCGATGACCTGGGCGTACAGGTTGGGGCGGCTGTCGTGCTGCAGCAGTCCGAAGCTGACGGGTCGACCGCTGCGGCGGCTGACCTCGCCCATCCAGGCCATCTCGGCGCGGGTGCCCGGGATGTCGGCGTCGTCGCGCTCGCCCTCGCCGATGCGGCTGGCGCTCTCGAAAACGCCGGCACCGTGACGGCCGAGCACATCAGCGAACTCGAAGAGCTCGGCGGCCTCGGCATACGTACCCGGCACCGGTCTGCCGTCGGGCACCTTGTGCAGGAACGTGCGACTGGTGCTGAAGCCCAGGGCTCCCCCGCGCATCGCCTCGGCAAGCAGTTCCGTCATCGACTTCAGATCGTCCGCTGTCGGTGCGGCCTGCTCGATACCGCGTTCGCCCATCGCGTACTGCCGCAGCGCACAGTGCCCAACCATTCCGCCGACGTTGAGGCCTTTTGGGAGGCGCCCCATGCTGTCGAGGTATTCGCCATACGTCACCCAGTCCCACGCCAACCCCTCGAGAATTGCCTTCCGAGGAATGTCTTCGACGCTCTCCATCATCGCCGCCAAAACCTCGCGGTCCTCGGGCCGGCACGGGGCGAACGTGACGCCGCAGTTGCCCATCACCACGCTGGTGATGCCGTGATAGCAGCTGCTCGACCCGATCGGGTCCCACGCGAGCTGCGCATCGAGATGCGTGTGGATGTCGACGAAGCCTGGCGTGACTACACGGTCAGTGGCATCGAGCACGCGAGCCGCGGTACCGACGATGTTCGGTGCGATGTCGACAATCAGGTCGTTGATGATCGCCACATCGGCCACGCGCGCGGGAGCGCCCGTTCCGTCCACCACCGTCCCACCGCGTATCAACACATCGAAGGTACCCACTCGTTGCCGACCCCCGTCGTTTTGTTCGGCTCCTGATAAGCCGGGAGCCGACACCGTAACCGCGCGGTCACGCTCCAGTCGATGTCTAGAGGGTTGCAGTTCTGTTACACCCAGTGACGCAGCGACCTCTCCTCGCAGCGCCCGCGGGTCGGCCGACGGTCATGTGCTTCGCAGCGCAGTGCCGAGCCGGGCGACACCTTCGGCGATGTCGGCGTCGTCGTAGAACGCGTAGCTCAGCCGCAGGTGGTTGCCCAACGCGCCCGTCGGTGAGAACTGCGCACCGTGGCGCAGGTCGACGCCGTGCTGCTTGGCCTCGGCGCGCAGCGCTGCACCGTCGACGTTGGGTGGCAATCGCAACCACACGAAGTAGCCGCCGGTGGGAACGTCGTACTCCACCCACGGGGGCATGTGCTCTCGGAGGCTGGCGATCATCACCGATGCGCGTCGGGCGAACGTCGCCCGCAACCACTCGAGATACTCCTTTTGCCAGCCCATGCGCATCATGGCCGTGGCCAGGCTCGACGTGACCGGGTTCAGCCCGCCACCGCTGAGGATCAATCCCGAGTCCGCCAGCGCGGCCAGCCGGTCGACCGAGCCGTGGATCCAGCCCAGTCGCATTCCTGGGGCGAGGATCTTGCTGAATGTTCCGATCGACAGCACCGCGGCATCGTCGACATATGCCGACATCGCCATTGGCATGTCACCGGGTGTGAATCGCAGCAGGTGGTACACCTCGTCGGCGATGATCAGCACGTCGTCCGCCCGGGCGGCGGCCACGAGGTCGCCTCGGCGCTGCGCCGACATCGTCACCCCGGTCGGATTCTGGAACGCGGGGATCGTGTAGACGAAGGCCACACGCTTGCGCATCGCGCGGATCGAGGCGATCTCGGCAGTGAGGGCCTCGACGACCAGGCCCTCGCCATCGATGGGCACAGCCCGAATCTCCAACCCGTGATCGCGAAACATCTGGAACGCCAAGAAGTACGTCGGTTCCTCCACGATCACGACATCGCCTGGCCGGGTCAGCACGGTGCACAACATCTCGAGGGCCTGCGAGTTGCCGTTCGTCGAGAACAGTTGCTCGGGAGCAACCGGTAGGCCATACGCCTCGGTCAGATACTCGCCCAGGGCAACTCGATGGTGCCCGTCTCCCCATTCGGCTCCGTACTGCAAGAACTCGGGCGAGTCGTTGAACTGCATCTCGGCGGCACGGCGGATGTAATCGACCGGCAAGATGGCGTTGTTCGGCTGCCCGACCCCCAGGTCGATCACGCCTTCGGGGACCACCACCTGCTGAAACTGAATCGTTGGCACGGGTCTAACGTAGGTCCATGAGCACCGCCTCTGGAACCACGACCGAGATCATCAGCGGAAGCTGCCATCACGACTGCCCGGACACCTGCGGTTGGCACGTCACGGTCGACCGGTCCGGACCAACGCCAGTGGCCTTGCAGATGCGCGGCAACCCCGACCATCCGTACAGCCAGGGCGAACTGTGCCCGAAGGTCAACAAGTTTCTCGACCGGGTTTACAGCGACGAGCGAGTGCTGCATCCGCTGCGCCGAGTCGGGCCGAAGGGTGAAGGCCGATTCGAGCAGATCACGTGGGACGAAGCTCTCGCCGAGATCGCGACGCGCTTCCACGAGATCATCGATCGCGACGGCGCAGAGGCGATCATGCCGTACAGCGACGCAGGCAACCAGAGCCTGCTGGCGATGGGTTTCCCCGAGCGCTTCTGGAACCGCCTTGGGGCGACTCGTGTGCTGCGAGCCATATGCGGTCCGACGGTGGGCGCCGGCGTGAAGATGACCAACGGCACCACTAAGTGCCTGGACCCCTTGGAGATCCGCCATTCGAAGCTGATCATCCTCTGGGGCACCAACACCAAGCTGACCAATCGTCATCTGTGGCCGACCATCGAGGCGGCCCGCGCCGACGGCGCCAAGGTGGTCGTGCTCGATCCCATCCGCACCATCACCGCCGAGGCCTCCGACTGGTTCATCCAACCGCTGCCCGGCACCGACATTGCGATGATGTTGGCGATCATGCATGTGCTGATCCGCGATGGCCTGACCGACAAGCAGTGGATCGACCAACACACCCTTGGCTTCGACGAGTTGGCGCTGCACGTCGACGAGTGGACACCCGAGCGTGCGGCCGCCACTTGCGGTGTGGCCGCCGCCGACATCGAACGGCTGGCCGAGATTTACGGCACCATCCGTCCGGCAGTCATTCGTACGCTGGTAGGTGCCGAGCACCACGAGAACGGGGCGATGTTCTTCCGTACCCTCGCCTGCCTGCCTGCCTTAGTCGGCGCATGGCAGGACCGCGGCGGCGGCCTGGCGCGATCGATCGGTGTGTGGACCGGGTCGGTCGTCGACGGCAACGCTCTCGAACGGCCAGAACTGCTCGGTGATCGCCAGCCGCGATGGGTCAACATGAGCCGCCTCGGCGAGACGTTGACCGAGACCACCAGTCCACCGATCAGGGGTCTGATGGTGTGGGGCTGCAATCCGATGGTCATCGCTCCCAATAGCGAAAAGGTCCGCGCCGGCATGTTGCGCGACGACTTGTTCACGGTCGTGCACGAGCAGTTCATCACCGACACGGCGCGATACGCCGACATAGTGCTGCCTGCGACGACGCAGATCGAATCGGTCGACGTGGTGCCGCCGTGGGGTCACCTGTGGTTGAGCTGGAACGAGCCGGCGATCGCGCCGTGCGGCCAGTCGGTCAGCAACAGCGAAGTGTTCCGTCGGCTTGCTCGGGCGATGGGTTACACCGAACCGGTGCTGTACGACGACGACATGACCACCATCCGCGATTGCCTGCCCGGAATCGATGTCGAGGAACTGCGGCGGGTCGGCTTCGTGCGCGTGCCGTATCCGGAGGACGGCCGGCCATTCGGCGACGGTGTCTTCCCGACGGTCAGCGGCCGAGTCGAGTTCGTCAGCGAGGCCCTGGTCGCGATGGGTCAGCCGTCGTTGCCTACATTCGTGCCGCCTGGCGAAGGACCCGGCTCGGACCTTGCCCGGCGCTACCCATTGCAGTTGATGACCCCGAAGCACCACAACCGTTTCCTCAACGGCAGCTATTCGCACCTCCCAGGGCATGGCGGGCGCGAGTCCGGGCCGTTCCTCGAACTCTGCGCGGCCGATGCCGCGAGCCGCGGCATCACCGAAGGCCAATGCGTGCGGGTGTTCAATGATCGGGCTTCAGTCGAGGTGCCGGCACGCATCACGGACCGAGTGCGACCCGGGTTGGTGTCGATCCCATGGGGATGGTGGAGCCGTCATCATCCCGACGGCATGGTTGCCAACTCGCTGACGAACGACACCCTCACGGAATGGGGCGGCGGTGCAGCGTTCTACGACACCCTGGTCGAAGTCACGGCCCGCTAGGTTCGGCGGGCCACGCCCAATGCATCCCGTCTGAGCAGGCACGCGGGGGTAGCCTGGCGATATGGCAGGCGAGCTGATCTACGCGTTTCGAGTCATGCGCTTGCCGCTGCTCGACGCCGGCGGTTCCACGATCGGCCGACTCGACGACATCGTGGTCATTCCGGGCCGTACCCGTGTGTCACCACGGGTGCTGGGCTTCGTCGCCACCAGCCAGCGGCGCCGCATCTTCGTCAACGCCGGTCGCCTGGCCGGGATCGACAGCGATGGCGCCCGCCTGCGCAGCTGGGACGTCGACCTCAACCCGTTCAAGCCGAAAGCCGGCGAGATGTTGATCGGGCGCGACATCATCGATCGGAAAGTCGGCGACGAGACGGTCAGCGATGTTGCCATACGTGCCGCAGGCGACGGCCGCCAGATCTGGTGGGAGCTCGCCAAGGTCCGCCTCTCGCGACGCAGTGCGCTGCGGCGCCGGCCGAGCTATCGACTGGTCGATGTTGCCGAGCTACCCCAGCTGTTCCACACAGCGGGGTCCGAGGTCGCCGCTGAGGTAGCGCGATTGCGCGACATGCACCCCAGCGACGTCGCCGGTGTAGTGCGCTCGATGCCAATGACGCAACGAAAGCAACTTGCAGAGGCCATGGATGACGAGCGGCTGGCAGACCTGCTAGAGGAGCTGCCCGAGGCCGAGCAGCTGCGAATCATCGAAGGACTCGATCTCGAGCGCCTCGTCAATGTGCTCGAGGAGATGGAGTACGACGATCTTGCCGACCTGCTGGCCGAGATGCCCGGTGAGCAACGCACGCGCATTCTCGAGGCCATGGATGCCGAAGACGCCGATCAAGTGCGTCGTCTGCTGAGCTACGACGAAGGCACGGCCGGTGCACTGATGACGCCCGACATCATCATCCTCGGCCCGACTGCAACAGTCGCCGAAGCCCTCGCCGAGTTGCGCAACCCCGACTGGCTGGTGTCGATCGCTGCGCAGGTTTTCGTGGTGCAACCGCCATACAAAACCCCCACGGGCACCTACGTCGGCGTCGTCCATTTCCAGCGCCTCCTCCGCGAGCCGCCGAGCCTGGAGCTGGGGCGGTGCATCGAAGAAGAGCCGACGATCACACCCGACCTGCCCGAGCGCGAGGTGGCCGAGCGGTTGGCGAGCTACAACATGCTGGCGCTTGGTGTCTGTGACCAGGCGGGACGGCTACTCGGCGCGATCACCGTCGACGACGTGCTCGACCGCACGCTGCCGACCGGGTGGCGGCAACGCAGGCGGGTGAGCACAGGTTCGGTTCCGCGATGAAGCGCCGCGAGGATCTGACCACACCGCGGCAACGCCGGCGACTGGGCGTGCACTACGACCCCGACGCGTTCGGTCAGTTCAGCGAGAGCGTCGCCCGGTTCATCGGCACTGCACGATTTCTCGTGTACCAAAGCGTGTTCTGCGTCGTCTGGGTTCTGTGGAACAGCTTTGGCCCGGCCGACGTGCGCTTCGACGAATGGCAGTTCATCGGCCTCACGCTTCTCCTTTCGCTGCAGGCCGCATACGCCGCGCCCTTGATCCTGCTCGCCCAGAACCGGCAGGAAGAACGCGACCGCGTGCAGACCGAGCTCGATCGTCGCGTGGCCGAACGCACGCAAGTCGACACCGAGTTCCTGGCTCGTGAGTTGGCCGGTGTGCGGCTGGGGCTCAGCGATGTGGCCAGCTCCAGCGAGCTCGAGGATCATCTCGAACGCATCAGCCGAGCCATCGAGCGCCTGGCGGATGGGCTCGCCGCACTCGAGGCGCGCATCGACAAGGCCGACGTCGAGGTCGAGTAACCGTCTAGCTCCGCAGTGGAGCGTTCGATGTTGCCGACAGGATCGCCGACTTGGCCGCCGCCAGCTTGATGACTTCGAGGGTGACCGCAGCGAACTCGTTGGGATGCACCCACGCGCTGAGATGATCGCCGTCCAGTTCGCGCACGTCGGCGCCCAATGCCTCGG
>JANOCR010000332.1:0-2106 GCA_031412355.1 Ilumatobacteraceae bacterium
GCGCTGCACCACACAGGTCGAGGTCCATCATGAACTTCTCGTACCCCATGGCCAGGCCGCCCTCCAGCCAGCCGGCCGAGTGGAGGATGAAATTTGCGCCGCACAGCAATGCGGCCAGCATCGACACCGCCGACTCGCCCATGGCTTGACCATCGGCGATCTTCGACGAGGTGAAAGCCCCCGAACAACGCAATGGCAAGTTGACACGCCGGGCCAACTGACCGACGACGAGCGAGCCGAGCGCCGGCTCGGGGGTCCCGAACGTCGGGCTTCCGCTGCGCAGTGCCATCGACGACAGAAAGTTGCCGTAGATCGCGGGAGAGCCACGCCGCACCAGTTGCCCCAGGGCGACTCCCACCAGCGTTTCCGCGTGGGCCTGGGCGACGGCTCCGGCTGTGGTCACCGGGCCCATCGCGCCACCGAGAATGAACGGCACCACAACAGGGGCTTGATTGGCCGCCGCGTAGGTCTTCAATGCGGCGGTCATCGTCGCGTCCCACACCAGCGGCGAGTTGACGTTGACGTTGCCCATGACCACGCAGTTGGCCTCGACGACGTCGGCACCGAACACGATGCGCGCCATCTCGATCGAGTCGGCGGCCCGCGACGGATGCGTGACCGATCCCATGAACGCCTTGTCGCTGTAGCGCAGATGGGCGTACACCATGTCGAGGTGGCGTTTGTTGACCGGTATGTCGACGGGCTCGCAGACGGTGCCGCCGCTGTGATGCAACCACGGGGTGTCGTACGTCAACTTGACGAAGTTCTGGAAGTCGACGAGCGTCCCGTAGCGGCGGCCACCAGCGAGATCACGGACGAACGGCGAACCGTAGGTGGGCGCCAGCACCACGTTGTTGCCGCCGATCTCCACCGACCTCGCCGGGTTGCGCGCCAGTTGGGTGAACTGCTTCGGGGCGGTTGCGCACAACGACTTGACGTGTCCCGGATCGAAGTGAACGGTGATGCCGTCGATCGCTGCGCCCGCGTCCTTGAACAGTTGCAACGACTCGGGGTCGTCGCGAATCTCGATGCCGACCTCGGCAAGGATGCGGTCCGCGTTCGCCTCGATCAGAGCGAGGCCCTCTTCTTGCAACAACTCGTACGGAGGTATCTCGCGCCGAATGAACGCGGGTGCATGCGGCCTGGCCCCCTCGCCGGTTCGCGCCGCCATACGTGCCGATCGCCCCCCGGCTCGTTGGCGCACCTCGTTCATTGAGACCCCCTTGCCGGGACGACTGTACCAGGAACGCTGCTCAGGCATTCCTGGTACGACCGTTACGCGATTGAACATTGACGCCTCATTCAACCGCTGGCTATCGTGGCGCATCGGCCGCTTCGGAGTGGCCCTGCACCAGGGGGAGAATTTGATGGACTACCGGCTTTTTGACAGTGTGCGTCGCCAGGCAAGCCCAGTTGAAGTAGACCTCGTCGAGTCGTACGCCAGAGGGCGGATCTCGAGACGTGCATTCGTTAGCCGGGGAACGATGCTCGGCCTTGGCGCACCGCTGATCGGTGCGATTCTCGCAGCCTGTGGAAGCGACAGCAATGGCTCGACCGAGGGCACGACCGCGGAGGGTGGCACCACAGCGCCCGGCAGCACGGCGGCCGCTGGTTCGATCAAGCAGGGCGGCACACTGCGCATCGCGGCGCAGAAGCCTGCCGGTCCGCTCGACCCGGTGGCCATGGCCGACCTCGGCACCTACACGCCGGTCGTGACGGCGTTCGAGTACCTGGTCAACATCCTCGGCGCCGATGTGAAGCCGATGCTCGCCGAGACGTGGACGCCCAACGCCGACGGAAGCGTGTGGACGTTCGGCCTGCGCAAGGGCGTCAAATGGCACGACGGTACTCCGTTCACCGCAGCCGATGTCGTCGCCACGATGGACCGGTTAGCCGGCAGCAACCTGAAGGCGTACATCGATGCAGGCTCCACCAAGGCGGTCGACGACTTCACGGTCGAGATCACGCTCAAGAGCCCCGACGGCCAGTTCCCGCAGCAGGTCGGTGCGTACAACCCGCAGTCGGTCATCACGCCAAAGGACTTCGAACTTGGTACAACACTCGACCAACGCAAGACGGGCACCGGCGCCTTCAAGCTGACCACCT
>JANOCR010000333.1:0-17310 GCA_031412355.1 Ilumatobacteraceae bacterium
TACCGGGGTCGCTGGGCAAGCGGCTGGTCGCTGCTCACCTCACGACCGACGAAACAACGGCGATGTCTGCCGCGCAGGCGGATCCGACGTCTCAGCGCACCGCTTTCTGGATCACCGGGTTCAGCCTGTTTCTGTTCTGGAACCTCGGCACGCTGATCGGTGCACTGGCGGGTTCGGCCATCGATCCGGAGACCTTCGGCCTCGACGCCGCGTTCCCCGCGGCGTACGTGGCAATGGTGTGGCCACTGTTGCGCGACGGTAGAGGCCGGCTCGCAGCGGCGTGCGGTGCCGCGATCTGCCTGGCCCTGATCCCGTTCGTGCCGGTGGGCATACCGATTCTGTGTGCGGCATTTGCGGTGCTCGTCGGCGTGCGTGCATGACCTGGACACTCGTGCTCGTGCTCGCTGCCGGAGCCTTCACGTTCAAGGTGCTCGGGCTGGTGGTTATCGGCGACCGCCCGCTGCCATCAATACTCGAGCGTTGTCTCGGCCTGATTCCCGCGGCATTGATTGCCGCGCTGGTCGTGAAGGACACGTTCAGCATCGGCCAGCACCTGCAGATCGACGCCCGTGCCGCTGGCGTCGGCGCCGCAGTTGTCGCGACTTGGAGGAAGGCGCCACTGATCCTTGTGATCGCGATCGGCGCAGGCGTGACCGCCGCCCTGCGCGCTGTCGCGTCCTAGCCTGACCCCTCAAGTGTGGGCGCGGCAACACGCCACCGGTGGCATTTTCCGCGCCCGTTGCACGTATGGCGGCCGCGGAGCTACTCGGCGGCGTGCAACTCGACGATGCGCTTGAGGTTGCGCAGGTTGCGCTTCCAGATGGCCCGCAGCACAAGTCGGCCGCCGATCACAGCGCCGATGGGGCCGCCCAGCCACCACGGGAACGTCAGCGATTCGTCCCACCCGAACCGTGTGCGCCGGCCGAGGTCGATGGGCGTCAGGGTGAACCGGCCGGTGCCGGTGACCACGCCGGTGTGGCGCACGCCCATCGCCGAGTCCGGCACCCACTCCGTGATCTCCATGTGGTCGACGAGTGTGATCGGTCCGACCTTCGTATCGCACAGGAACGCAGTACCGACATTGCGACGCTGTTCGGTTTGGAATCGGATCGCGACGGCATCGTGCATCCACGAGACATGATCCTCGATCGGCTCGACGACCTCCCAGACCTGTCGCGGTGTGGCCGAGATGTCGATGGCCACGCAGAGCCGCGACATAGCTGGGAGGCTCTAAGCCTTGACGGACTGGCGGCGCAGCTGCGCTGTAGCGGCCTCGGGCGACACGATGTTGAGCATCACGCCGGTGCCACGCTCGAAACCTGCCGTGGTGACGAGCTTCGGCCACAGGTGCACGTGCCAGTGGAAGGCACCGTTGTAGTGGTGTGGCGCGGTGTGGAAACCGATGTTGTACGAGATGTCACCGTGGCTGTCGCGCAACACTTCGATCGCATCGCGAATCGACTTGCCGACCGAGGCCAGCGTGGCATCGCTGGCGTCGGCGAGATGGAGTTCGTGGTTGCGCGGAATGATGAGCAACTCGTACGGAGAGCCACTCCAGTAGGGACAGACGCACACCACGTCGTCGGTGGCGAACAGCACCCGTTCGCCTTCGCCGATCTCGGCTTCGATGGTCGCGCACAGGATGCACCCACCTTCGAAGCGGCTGAACGCACGTTGCTCTTCCAGCAGCTCGCCGGGCACGAAAGGCAGCCCCAGCAGTTGCCCGTGCGGATGAGCGATCGATGCGCCGGCTTCGCGGCCGTGGTTGATAATCGCCTGCGTGTACCGCACGTTGGCAGTAGCGGCGTGTTCGAGGAAACGACGCTTCAACACCAGCATCATCTCTGCGGCATCGGCATCGGTGAAGGCATGAATTCCGGAGTTGTGATCGCGGGTCAGGACGAACACTTCGTGCGTGCCGCTGGCCTCGGCCTCGACGTGCACCGGTCCGCGGTGATGGACCGCGAACGGCTGGTCACCGTCGAAGGCCGGGTACAGGTTGGGGATCACACGCATGCGCCACGTGCCACCCTTGTCGACTGTCTCGAGCGCCGGCAGTGTGACCTCTTCATTCCCAGGGCAAAAAGGGCATGGGCGATCAGGATCAGCTTCGACCTGGGCAACGCGGGGTGCGAAATCGGTCGGGCGCTCAGCACGCTCGGCAACGATCGTGACCCACCGCCCGGTGAGGGGATTGAGACGCAGTTGACTCACAGCGCTGCCCAGCTTACGACGTTGCGCTCGGTTCTGGACGGACGGGGCTGTGAATTGTGCGATACACGGTGACGTGGCGTGGACTGTCGGCGGTGAACGGCGCGCGTTCAGCGTCCTCCCATCGTTCGTCCAGACGGAATCCAGAGGCAAGCGCCATCGCATCGAGCTGGTCGACGGTTGAGTATCTGATCGCCCATGGCCGCATGCGCACGCCGCCCGATTCGCTGAGGGAGATGTACTGGCCCTGCGCCGTCTGGGCGATGTCGTCGTGCATCGTGACGCTCAACACAACCGAGTCGGTGGTCATCGAACGCACGGTGACCGATGATCCCGGGTGCGGTTCCGGAACGAATGCCTCGATCACGAACGCGCCGCCTGGCGCCAGTCGCTGTGCGACCGCTGCGAAACACGACCGCTGACGGACTTCGCTGAGCAGATTGAAGAACGTGTTGTAGGCCACGTAGACGAGCGCGAACTGGCCGACCGGCTGGTCGTCGATCATGTCTCCGAGGACTGGTTGCACCGACTGCGCCGTGTCGTTGTCGGCCAGCTTCGCCAACATCGCGGGGCTGGCATCGACGCCGACCACATTGAACCCGGCCGCAGCCAGCGGAATGGCCAGTCGTCCGGTGCCAACACCCAGTTCTAGAACCGGCAGTGGTGCAAACCCGGCTGCCAGTTCGGCGAGGAGACCGACGGTTGTGCCGACATCACTGACGCCCTGGTACCAGTCGTCGTAGATGTCGGCGAAAGAGTCGCCGTACGTCGAGTCGGTGTAACCATCCATCACACCATCTTCGACGAATGCGGCTGTCGACGGCCAATGCGCGGGCGTAGCCTGAACGCCGTGCACGACGGCTACACCTACCTCGATCACGCCGCGACCACGCCCATGCGGGCCGACGCGGTCGCGGCGATGCTGCCGTTCCTGACCGAGCAGTTCGCCAACCCGTCGGGATCGCATCGCTTCGCACGGCAGGTGCGCAAGGCTATCGACGAGGCTCGAGACGACGTCGCCGATGTGCTCGGGTGCCGGCCCGGTGAAGTGATCTTCACCAGCGGCGGAACCGAGGCCGACAACACCGCGATCTTCGGCACCCTCGATCGCTGCGGCGGCTTGGCGCTGTGTCCGGCGGTCGAGCACCATGCCGTCCTCCAGGCGGTCGAGGCCCGACGCGGACGCGTCATCGGTGTCGATGCGGCGGGACGAGTCGATCTCGAAGCGCTCGCCACCAGCCTCGACGATGTCTCGGTCGTCAGCGTTATGGCGGTCAACAACGAAATCGGCACGATCACAGATATTGCCGAGGTGGCAGCAGTGGTCCGACGGGTGGCGCCGCAAGCCACGTTGCACACCGACGCGGTGCAGGCGGCGTGTTGGCTCGATCTGCGTGCGCTTACTCCGCACGTCGATCTGATGTCGCTCTCTGCGCACAAGTTCGGCGGACCGAAAGGTGTTGGCGTTCTGGTCGCACGTGGGCGCTCGGTGATTGCGCCAATGCTGGTTGGTGGAGGGCAGGAGCGCGAGCGTCGCAGCGGTACCCACAACGTGGCAGGGATCATTGCGATGGCATCTGCGCTACGGGCGACCGATCAGCAGCGGTCCGACGAGAACGCCAGAGTCGCTGCGTTGCGCGATGTCCTGGTCGACGACTTGCAGGAACAGCTCGACGATGTGCACGAGACCGTCGATCGGGCTCACAAGGTCGCCGGCTCGGCGCACGTCTGCATCGACGGCATCGAGAACGAGGCGCTGCTGTATCTCCTCGACGAGGCAGGCGTTTGTGCCAGCGCGGCATCGTCGTGCGCAAGTGGGGCAATGGAGCCCTCGCACGTGCTGGCGGCCATCGGTGTGCCGAACGAGCGGGCTCGTGGCGCGTTGCGATTGACACTGGGACGAACCACGACTGCGGACGACATCGCCAGGGCAACGACGGTCATCGTCGAAGCGGTGCGCCGGCTGCGCAAGGGTGCGCCGTCGTGAAGGTTCTCATGGCCCTCAGCGGCGGTGTCGATTCCTCCGTCGCCGCCGCCGAATTGGTAGCTGCCGGCCACCACGTCGTCGGGATCACCATGCGGCTGTGGGGTGGCGACAGCGACACGGGGTGCTGCTCGGTGGCAGACGTCGACGATGCCCGACGCGTGGCACAGCAGCTCGACATCGATCACCTGGTGTTCAATTTCTCCGAAGACTTCAACAAGCACGTGGTCGACCCTTACGTGCGCGCCCACAGCCAGGGGCTCACGCCGAACCCGTGCATCGAGTGCAACCGTCACCTCAAGTTCGATCGTCTCAGCGAGCGCGCCGACCTGCTGGGCTTCGATGCCATCGCCACGGGTCACCATGCGCGGATCGATCTGGTCGGCAATCGGTACTTCGTGCATCGTGGCGCCGATCCGGTCAAGGATCAGAGCTACGTGGTGCACATGTTGCCGCAGCGCGAGTTGCGACGCACCATGTTCCCGGTCGGCAACATGACCAAGGCCGAGGTACGCACCAAGGCGGCAGCGCTGGGCCTACGAACCGCGGCGAAGCCCGACAGCCAAGATGTGTGCTTCATAACCCAGACGGGCGGACGCGAGACGTTCCTCGGTGCACGCATCCCATTCCGGACGGGAACCGTCGTCGATACCGCCGGTGCGGTGCTGGGCGAAGTACCTGCAATCGAAATGATCACGGTCGGGCAGCGTCGTGGGATCGGTCTGCCCGGCGGGGGTCCGAAGCGGTATGTGACCGCGATCGATCAGACCACGGCAACCATTGTCGTCGGCAGCGACAAGGACCTCGACGACTTCGAGATGTCGGTCGACGACGTGGTGTGGGCCGACCAACCGCACGTCGGCAACGTGATGGTTCAGTGCAGCGCGCACGGAGCGGCCATGCCTGCGTGGCTGGATGGCGACACGGTTCGGTGGCGTAGTTCGCAACGTCGCGTCGCGCCCGGGCAGAGCGTGGTGTTCTTCGACGCGGGCGATCGCTACGTGCTCGGCGGAGGCATCGCCAGATAGTTCGTCAGTCCCGAACCGCAACAGCGCGAAGCACAGCCCCAGGGCGGCTCGGGGCGACGATGAACGACTGCACGTGCAGTGCTGTGCCCCGCGGGTTGCTCTTCGACGGTGCGAGGATGGCGGTGGTCATCGATCGCAAGCCGATCTCCACTGCGTGGCCCGCGGCCGGTCCGGTGAAGTCGGCAGCTTCGGTTGCGGCAAGAGCCAGTTCGACTCCTGCGATCTCGTTCTGCAGCACCATCAACGTCTCGGCCAGCACCACCTTGTCGTGCACCACGACGCCTGCCGGCACGAGCACCAACCAGCGTCGCGTCAGCGCGTTGAAACGCGGAAGCAACAGCCAGGTCAGCAGTCCCGCGACCACGGCGAAAAGAGCGCCGACGATCCACTGCCCCGCCGCCAGCAGCAGCGGCGCAGCGACAACTGCACTCGTCCACACGAGCCCGGCGATCACGATCGGAGGCAGGAATGCAGCGGGTGGGCGGAGCAAGAACCGTTGCTCGTCGCCATAGGCCGATGCCTGCACGCACCGCTGGCCGAAGTCTGCTCCCGAGACCAGCAGCGCGTTTATCAGCGAGCTGGCGACGAAGGCGGCACCTGATGCTGCCGACGCGCCCGCGGTCCAACTGACCACGGCTGCGCCACAGGCCAGTGCGCCGAGCATGCGCATGACGGTTAGCCCGAGGGTCGACGGCACCGCCAACGCGACCACGCCGATGCCCCACACCATCCAGGCGACGATCGCGACGACGGATCGCACCGCGGCTGATCGAGCGTCGACGGCGTCGCCGATCGACCACACACCGCTGACGGCGACGGCAAGCCACAGAAATCGTGGCCCCCACGATGCGGTCAGCGCCGGGAGCAGGCGTGACCCGGTTGTGTGCATGTCTCCACACTTGCCGATTCTCGCGCTGTTTGGCCAACGAGCGGGCCCATTGGGTTCGGCTCGTGTGCCGGCCATCGCGAGTGGAACGATGTCGCCCAGGAAGGGGTCCGAGGTGAATCGTGCTCAGCTACCAAGTGGCATCGCCACAGGGATCGGCAGCCTTCCTCATCGCGACGCCGCGGCGGCGGCAGCGTTCTCGCTGACGACACTCGAGCTGCCGGCAATCCCCACGCTGCCGAAGCGTTCGCCGGCGGAGGGCATGATCCCGCAAGGACTTGTCGGCCTGGCCGGGATCACCGTGGGTCAGTACGGCAGCATCGCCTTCGATGCCACCAGTTTCGATCCCGACGCCCCGGTCGTCACGGATCTCCAGCACGACGCGTTCGGTGGATGGCGGGCCTTTCTCGCCGCGGCCGCCGGTCGTCGCGCTCCGGTGAAGTGGCAGTTCGTCGGTCCCGTCACGCTCGGTCTGGCCCTGGTGCGCGCCGGGCTCAGCAGCGAGGTGGCCTTCGAAGTGTCGGTGCGCGCTGTCCGGTGTCGCGTTCGCCAGCTTGTCGATCATGTCGCCGAGGCTCTACCCGGATGTCGTCAGGTCGTGTTCATCGACGAGCCCACCCTCGACGAACTTATGGGCGCGAAGTTCCCGATCGCTCCCGACACTGCCGTTGATCTGGTTTCCGCAGCGCTTGCGGCGATCGAGCCGGTGGCGGTCACTGGACTGCACGTTTGCGCGACTGCCGACATCGCTTCGCTGGTGGCGATCGGGCCCGATGTGCTGTCGGTGCCGGTCGACCTACGGTTGTTGGAGTCGGCTGGCTACCTGGCCCGGTTCATCAGCGACGGCGGCACCATTGCGTGGGGCGCAGTGTCGACCGAAGGCCCGATCGCCACATCGGCCGAGCGACCCTGGCGCAAGCTCAGCGAGCTGTGGTGCGAACTTGTGCAGCGCGGTGCCGACCCGGCGCAGCTGCGCCAGCAGTCGATCATCACGCCGGAGTGCGGTCTCGGAACACACACCCCTGCGGTTGCCGAGCGCGTGCACCGGCTGGCTGCCGACATCAGCGAGCGGGTCAGGGATCACGCCATGTCGGCGCGCTTCTCACTGGGTGCCTAGCTCTTACACTCGCACGCATGACCGAGTCTGCCGAGCTTGCTGAACGCGTCGCCGAGCTCCGCCAGCAGATCGCCTATCACAACGAGCGGTACCACACCCTCGACAGTCCGGAGATCCCCGATGCCGACTACGACCTGCTGGTTCGCGAGTTGATCAGGCTCGAGACGGATCATCCCGACCTGGCCTCGACACAGTCGCCGACCACCCAGGTCGGGGCCGCACCACTGTCGGCCACGTTCGCTCCGGTCGTGCACCGCGTCCCCATGACCAGCCTGGACAACGCAATGGACGAAAGCGAGCTGGCGCTGTGGGGTGAACGCGTCGGGCGCGGGCTGGCCGGGGCGCCGGCCACGTTCGTCTGCGAGCTGAAGATCGATGGCCTCGCCATGAGCCTTCGCTACGAGCAGGGCAGGTTCGTGCAGGCGGCCACGCGCGGTGACGGCCGAGTCGGCGAAGACGTGACTGCCAACGTCGCCACGATTGGTGCATTGCCGAAGCGCTTGCCCGCGGGTGCACCCCAGGTCGTCGAGGTGCGCGGCGAGGTATACATGCCGATCGCCAGCTTCGAAGCGCTGAACGAGCGTGCGGCGGCGGCAGGTCAACCGCGTTTCGCCAATCCGCGCAACGCCGGCGCCGGCAGCCTGCGGCAGAAGGATCCCAGGATCACCGCCAGCCGCGAACTGGGATTTTGGTGCTACCAGCTGGGCGAGGTGATCGGCGGGCCTGAATTCACCAACCATCATCAGACCCTCGAGTTCCTCGGTGACCTCGGCTTCCCGGTCAACCCTGAAGTTCGCCTCGTCGACGATCTCGCAGGCGTGTACGGCTTTGCCGCACACTGGCAGGAGCATCGTCACGACCTGCCGTACGAGATCGATGGCGCGGTCGCCAAGGTCGATCTCCTGGCTCAACGCGAGCTGCTCGGCTTCACATCGCGCGCTCCCCGGTGGGCGATCGCTTTCAAGTTTCCGCCGGAGGAACGCACAACGGTCCTGCGCGATATTCAGGTCTCGGTCGGGCGCACCGGGCGCACAACACCGTTTGCTGTGCTCGATCCGGTGTTCGTCGGTGGTTCCACGGTGCGGATGGCGACGCTGCACAACGAGGACCAGGTTCGCGTCAAGGACGTGCGGCCCGGCGACACGGTGATCGTCCGCAAGGCGGGTGATGTGATTCCCGAAGTCGTCGGACCGGTGCTTTCGCTGCGGCCGTCCGGCAGCAGTCCCTGGCAGTTCCCCAAGATCTGTCCGTGTCCATTGGCCACGACGCTGGTTCGTCCGGAAGGCGAAGCGGATACGCGTTGTGTCGAGCCAGCGTGCCCGTTCCAGCGCGATCAGCGGGTGATCTACTTTGCCTCGCGTGGCGCGATGGACATCGAAGGGCTCGGCGAGCGCACGGTGTTCCAACTCAGCGATGCCGGCCTGATCACTGACCCGGCCGACATCTATTCGCTCACGGCCGAGCAACTGCTGGGGCTCGAGGGTTTCGCCGTGATCAGTGCCGACAAGCTGCTGGCGGCCATCGAAGGTTCGAAGACCCGGCCGCTACCAAAACTGCTGACTGCGCTGGGGATCAAGGGTCTCGGTCCCTCAGCAAGCGAATCGCTGAGCCTTGCGTTCGGAACCCTCGACGCGATCTTGGCCGCCGACGAGGCTGCGTTGGCCACCACGGACGGCGTCGGGCCGGTGATTGCCGGGTCGATCCGCAGGTGGTTGGCGATCGACGCGAACCAGGCCTTCGTCGACAAGCTGCGAAGCGCCGGCGTCGATTTCGGCAAGGTGGAGGTCAGCCGCCTGGCTCCTGTGCTGGCCGGCAAGGCGGTGGTCGTGACGGGTACGTTGCAGAAGTACTCGCGTGAAGAGGCCGAACTCGCCATCAAAGCGCGCGGCGGCAAGAGCCCCGGCAGTGTCAGTGCCAAGACGTTTGCAGTCGTCGTCGGCGAATCGCCCGGCGCGAGCAAGATCACGAAGGCGCAGGACCTTGGCCTGCCGATTCTCGACGATGACGGATTCGATCAGCTCCTGGCCACTGGCGAGTTGCCCGACACCTAGAACACCGAGAACGTCCAGCTGTACGACTGAGAACGCTGGCGCGACTCGAGAACCTTCCAGAAGATCACCGTCGCGGTGTGCGTGCCTTGAGAGAACGACTCGATCGGTGCGCCCTCTGTCGGTACGAATGTGAGCGTTGCATTGCCGCGCTCGTAGATCGTCGTTGCAGGGAGCGACACCTGTTGACCGGGGACCGGGTTGCCTACGCTCAGCTCGCTGCGATCGACCGTCTCCAGCTCGATGTCGTCGATGATCAGCACACCCGTGTAGCCGGGCAGCAGATCGACGAACACCTCGCTCTGCGCGGGCACTCGCACTGCGCCACGGACCGGATCGATGTCTTCGATGGTCGGCGGGAGAGCCAATGCCTGTCGACCAGTGACCGATGATCTGAACCCGAGGATCACGAGAACGATGCCGCCGGCGATCACGACGCTGCACACCAGGAGCCGTAGCTGGTCGGAATCGAGAGCCAGTCGTTTCGTACGATTCATAGTTCAGGCATTCTTCCGTGATTCTCCGGCGATTTTCCGGTCGCCGCACGGATTTCGCGCATGACCGCAGTCCGAGCCCATGCCGCGGTAGCGTTTAGTACCCCATGACATTGATGGATACGCAGTTCAACGGTCGGGTCGTGGCGGGTCGCTACCAACTCGGGCCTCGCCGCGGCAGTGGAGTCGACGCGGCTGTCTTCGATGCCTTTGACCTGGTCGAACAGTGCGTCGTGGCGATCAAGGTCGTCCACCCCGACCTCAGCTCGGGTGAGGGCTTCGAGCGCGCCTTTCGTCTCGCGGCCGAGCAGGGCGCTTCGATCAAGCACCCCAACATCGCTGAGATCTACGACTGGGGCGCCGATGTGTGGAACGACCGCAAAGCGATGTATGTCATCGTCGAGCACCTCGGAGGCGGCAGCCTGCGCGAGTACCTCGACCGCGGGCGCGTTCTGTCGCCGTCTCAGGCGTTGATGGTCGGGCTCGAGGCGTGTAAGGCGCTCGACGTGGTTCATCGACATGGTCTGGTCCATGGCGACATCCGGCCGTCGACGTTGGTGTTCGGTGACGACGAGCGGTTGCGAATCACCGATGTCGGGCTCGCCAATGTGGTGGGTGAAGCCTTGTGGACCGACCGAGCGCACGTCAGCAATGCATTGGCGATGTATGCCCCTCCGGAACTGGCCGAGTACGGCCGGCGCGGACCGAAGGGCGATGTCTATTCGTTGTGCCTCACGTTGCTCGAATCCATGTCGGGCTCCGTGCCGTTTGCGGGTGACTCGACGGTGGCCACGTTGTCGAACCGCATCGGCCGGTTGATGCCCGTTTCGGCCGATCTCGGCCCACTGGCCGCAGTGCTCGAGCGTGCCGGCCGACCCCTTCCCGACGATCGATACTCGGCCGCCGAGTTCGGCCGCGCCCTGGTGCAGGCGGCCGAGAAGTTGCCCCGCCCAGCGCCTATCAGCCTGCCGAAGATGGGACTGTTCGGTGACGCGTCCGGTGCGATCACCCGCCCGACTCTGCCGCCTCCTGCGCCGGTGGCCAAGCAGCCAGAGGCGCCGCCCCCGGTTACGACTGTTTATGTGCCGACCCACGACGAGATGGTTCCACCGCCGGCGAAACCAATGCCGGCCGAACTGATCGACGACGTGCCCGAACGACGTGGTGGGTGGCTCAAATGGATGCTGCCGGTGTTGCTGATCATCGCGGCCGCGGCGGGTGGCGCCGGGTATGTCGTCACCCGCGATCAGACTCGCACCTATCAAGTGCCTCCGCTCGCCGGGTTGGCCGAAGCCGAGGCTCTCAACCAGATCTCCGAGTTCGACTGGGATACCGTCGTCACGCGCGAGGCCAGCGACGACATTCCGACCGGGATCGTCATCCGTACCCAGCCGGGCGAGGCAACGTCTCTCGAAGAGAATCAACCATTTCAACTCGTCGTCAGCACGGGTCCCGCGCCTCGAGCGCTGCCCGACCTCGTAGGCCTCACGCTTGAGCAGGCAACCGCCAATCTCAGCGAGTTGAGCTTGGTGCTGCAGGTGGCCGATCCGGTGTTCGACGAGACCATTCCGGAGGGCACCGTGATCAGTTGGATGGTGCCCGAGCAGCCCGGGTTGAAAGCCGGCGACACCGTCACCCCCAACACGAGCATCGAGGTCGTGCTGTCCGCTGGCCCGCGGCCGCGGGTGATCCCCGACCTCACGGGACTGACCATCGAGGCTGCTGCCGCCGCACTCGAGCCCGAAGGTCTGGTGCTCATTCAGTTCGCACCCGAGTTCAGCAACTCGGTCGAAGTGGGTCTGATCGTGCGCCAGGATCTGCCTGCCGGCACTAGCGTCGATCGTGGCGCGGTGATCAGCGTCGCTGTCTCCAAGGGGCCCGATCTCGTCGCCGTTCCGCCGTTGGGCAACCTCACCCTGCAGCAGGCCACCGACACCTTGGCAGCAGCAGGACTCGCGGTGGGCGCCGTCACCGGCAACGTCGACGGGGTCCTCGTTGCTGCGAAGTACCAGGGCGTCGATGTCCTACCCGCTCAACTGCTTCTGCGAGGCTCCGCCATAGATATCGCCTTCTTCTAGAGTTCATTCGCGTCAGGCTCGATGGCTAGCGTGCCTTCGTCTGGAGGAGGACGGCATGGGATCGCTTGACGGCCGGGTTGCAATCATCACCGGAGCTGGCCGTGGCATCGGACGAGAGCATGCCTTGCTGTTTGCGCGTGAAGGCGCCCGAGTGGTCGTCAACGACCTCGGCGGCGCCAATGACGGCACCGGTACCGACATGACACCTGCCCAGTCGGTCGTCGAAGAGATCAAGGACCTCGGTGGTGAAGCAATCGTCAACGGCGACAACGTCGCCGACTGGCAAGGTGCTCAGCGGATGATCAACAGCGCGATCGAGACCTACGGCGATCTCGACATCCTCGTCAACAATGCCGGCATCCTGCGCGATCGGGTGATCGTCAACATGACCGAGGAGGAGTGGGACACCGTCATCACCGTGCACCTGAAGGGTCACTTTGCTCCGACCAGATGGGCGGCGGCGTATTGGCGCGAACAGCACAAGGCAGGGAAGGGAAAGCCGCGCAACCTGGTGCACACATCGAGCACGTCGGGACTGTTCGCCAATCCGGGACAGAGCAACTACGGCGCAGCCAAGACCGGCATTGCCACCTTCAGTCAGATCGTGGCCAAAGAACTCATCCGCTACGACGTCAGGAGCAACACCGTTGCGCCAGGAGCACGCACACGTCTGACGCTGGCGACCCCCGGCCTCGAACAGATCATGAAGCCGGCGGAGGGTAGTTTCGATCAGTGGGATCCGGCCAACATCTCGCCACTCGTTGCATACCTGGCCTCCGCCGACTGCAAGTTCACCGGCGAGACCTTCTTCGTGCAGGGTGGCAACGTGACGTTGATCGAGAGTTGGGCGCGCGGGCCATCGGTGTACCGCGACGAGATCTGGTCGGTCGGCGAGTTGGCCGAAGCTCTCGCCCCGCTCGCGCGCACGTAGCAGGTCGTAGCCGATCTACTCGGTGATTGCCTTGATCTCATCGGCGATCGTCTTGGCGGTCTCGTCTTGGGGCATGCCGGTCTGCATGGCCATCATCTTCATCATGTCGCCCTGGACCTTGATCTTGCCTGCCATGAAGGCCTGCATCCCCGCGGCCTGATCCTGATCGACGAAGATCTTCTTCGCCGTGTCGTAGTCGGTGGTCAGGGTCAGGTCTGGCGTTTCCAGCTCGCCGCTCTCCATCTCCAAGCTGCCCGACGACGTGTCGAGATACAACTTCACATCGCCGTCACCGAACGGCACGTCGGTGATCACCTGGTTCATTTTCACGCTGATGGTGATGGCTGCGGATTGATCCGCGTACTTCTCGCGGATCGCCTTCGCCGCGTCCATCCACTCGGCTGAAAGAAAGGGGTACGACATGGGGCCTCCTGCTTGGGTATTACGTCGGCTCAAGATAGCCGTCAACGCGTGTGACGTGAACAGATCGTTCAATTCTTTTCGAAAGCAAGGTTCTGGCGGTAACGATGGTTGCAATGGCCCGGATCCTGGTAACCGAAGAGATCGCCGAAGGTGGCCTTGATCGCCTCCGCGCCGCTGGGCACGACGTCGACGTGCAGTTCGATCTCGAGTCGCTGCTGGTCAACATCCGTGGGGCGCAAGGCCTGATCATCCGCTCCGCCACGCAGGTCACCGCCGAGGTCTTGGAAGTGGCGGATCAGCTGATAGTGGTCGGCCGCGCCGGGATTGGCCTCGACAACGTCGACGTTGACGCGGCGACGCGCCGTGGCGTGATGGTTGTCAACGCACCGCAGAGCAACATCATCTCCGCAGCCGAGCACACGATGGCGCTGCTGCTCGCCCAGGCCCGCAACATCCCTCAGGCCCACGCTGCACTGACTGCGGGTCGCTGGGAGCGGTCGCGGTGGGAAGGTGTCGAACTCGCCGACAAGACCTTGGCGGTCATCGGACTAGGCCGTATCGGCAAACTCGTGGCCGACCGGGCGAAGGCATTCGGCATGCACGTGGTGGCATACGACCCCTTCGTGTCCGCCGACAAGGCGCGGCAGATGGGCGTCGAACTGCTGTCGCTCGACCAGGCCGTCGGCGAGGCCGACTTCTTGACGATCCATCTTCGTAAGACCAGAGAGACCACGGGTCTCATCAACCGCGACCTGTTGCTGAAAGCCAAGCCGACCATGCGGTTGATCAACGTTGCCCGCGGCGGCATCGTGGTCGAGACCGAGTTGGCCGAGGCGATCCGCGACGGCGTGATCGCCGGTGCCGCGATCGACGTGTTCGCCACGGAGCCGACGACGGCATCGCCCTTGTTCGCTCTGGCGCAGGTCATCGTCACGCCACACCTCGGTGCCTCGACCAGAGAAGCGCAGGACAAGGCGGGCGACACGATTGCCGACATGGTGCAACTGGCGCTGGCCGGCGAGTTCGTGCCGTTTGCCGTCAACGTCGATGCGGTGGAGGCCAACGAAACCATGCGGCCGTTCCTGCCGCTGGCCGAAAGAATGGGTCGACTGTTCGCGTCACTGGTGGCTTCGCACGTCGAAGGTGTGCCGAAGCAGATCGAGGTGTGCACCGAAGGCGACATTGCCGGATACGACACGCGCATCGTCACGCTTGCGGCGCTGAAGGGGTTCTTCGGGTCGGTCACCGACGAGCCGGTCACGTACGTGAACGCACCTCAGCTCGCCAAGGACCACGGTGTCGACATCCGCGAAACGAACTGTGCGACGTCCGCAGACTTCGTCAACCTCATCACCTTGCGCGGCGGCAACCGGTCGTTGTCCGGCACGTTGGTCGGTCGACGTGGGGTGCAGCGCATCGTGATGATCGATGACCACAGCTTCGACGTCCCGCCGGCAGATCACATGCTGATGGTCAAGAACGACGACCGGCCGGGAGTCATCGGCATCGTCGGCACACTGCTGGGCGACGCCGGCGTCAACATCGCCGACATGGACGTGGGCGCCGCCCCAGATGGCGGAACCGCGGTCATGCTCATCGCCACCTCAGGCGAGGTCGGCGACGACGTGCTCGCTCGCCTCCGCGTTGCTGCGGGGATCATCTCGGTCGATGCGCTGACCTGCTGAGGGCGCCGCGCCGCGTATGGCGTCGCGCGTCGCAACAGCCTCCCGGCTCGCCGCTTCGGCAAAATCTGCCCCGGACGACGCATACAAAATGGCGCGCGACGAGTTGATGACCATGCCGAAGCCATCGGCCGTGGCCCCCGCCGCAATGGTGGCCTCGATGTCGCCACCCTGAGCGCCGACACCGGGTACCAGGATCGGCATGTCGCCCACGATGCTGCGCACGGTACGCAGCTCGTCGGGGAACGTTGCCCCGACGACGAGCCCGCATTCGCCGATCTCGTTCCACTCCGCAGCCGCCCGGCGGGCAACGCGTGCGTACAGCGGTTCGCCGCCGACATCGAGCGACTGGAAGTCGCTGCTGCCCGCGTTCGAGGTGCGGCATAGCACGAAGACGCCACGCTGCTGGTAGGTGAGAAATGGCTCGATCGAATCGGTCCCCAGATATGGATTGACGGTCACGACATCGGCCCCGTAACGATCGAACGCTTCGCGGGCGTACTGCACGGCGGTCGGGCCGATGTCGCCGCGCTTGGCATCGAGGATCAACAACATGCCGGGATACGTGTCGTGGATGTAATGGCAAAGCCGCTCGAGGTCTGGCTCTGCACGCTGCGCCGCGAAGTAGGCGAACTGGGGCTTGAACGCGCACACGGTGTGAGCCGTCGCATCTACGATCGCCTTGCAGAACTGATAGGTCGAGTCGCTGCTACGGGCGAACGTGTTCGGCAGCCGTTCTGGATCGGGGTCTAGGCCGACGCAGAGCATGGACTGCGACGATTCCCAAGCGGCGCTCAACTTGGTGTGAAAGCCCATGCGAGGCCAAACCTAGCCCGTGCCGACCCGATCGGAGCCCTTCGTCGGAGTCTCCGGCCGCAGCGCCCACTTTTGCGCGCTGCGCAGCGTGACCAGGCGGAACAGGGTGAGTTGCACCACGAGAATTGTCGAGCCGAGCACGAACCATTGCAACAGCGTGTTGTGACGGTCCTGGCCTGCGGTGAACGTGTGCGCCGTCGCCGTGATCCACAGAGCGATACTGGTGAGATGGATCGCGTGCCAGATCTTGCGTTTGATGTGACGCATCAGCCAGGAGGTGATCTGGATCGCGGCGAGAAAGTAGAAAGCGACGATGCCCCACGCGACGGCGCCGGTCTTCCAGGGTGAGCTCATCGGCACCAACAACTCGCGCCAACCGAAGTACACGAAGTTGTCGGCCCACAGCCCTCCGAGATGGACCAATGTGAAAACAAGGGACAACGTGCCGAGATAGCGGTGGAGGTCGAGCAGCCAGGCGGGCACGCCACGCTTGCGCACCAGTCGGCTCGACAGCGTGAGTCCCCACAGGATGCTGGCGGTCACGGTCGCCCAGGCCACGATGCCACTGGATCTGGCGACGTACCAGGCGAGCTTGTCGGTGACGGCGATCATTGGTCGGGCTCCTGAACTACATGGACGCGATCAGCACTGATCATCCAGGCTTTCACATCCGCCCATCGCAGGAGCGCCGCGCCGTCGGTTTCTCCGGCAATCAATGCGGCCTTCGCCAGTGCCTCGCCCCGTGCTGCGCTGTGGTCGGCGACCGCCACAGCCACGAGGTCGGTGCTGGCCGGGCGTCCCGTGCGAGGGTCGATGATGTGGTGGTGGACCTCGTGGCCATGGGTCCAGCGACGGATGGCCACCGTGCTCATGACGAGCGCGCCGGCGAACAGCGCATGGTGAGCGATGGCGTCGCCGGTGGTCGGATGAAGCAATGGGACCAGCCAACCGTTTTCATCGACCGGTTCGCCTGCCGCGTGGATGTCGCCGCCCAGCGCGACGTACGCCGAGTTGGCCCCGGCGGCGATCAGTTCGTCGGCCACCAGGTCTGCGGCAAGGCCCTTGCCGATACCGCCGAGGTCGATCGACAGTTCGGGCCCGACACGGACCCAGTTGTCGCTGATCTCCAGGCCCGCGAGGCCGGGCGCCGCCGCAACAGCGGGGGTTTCACTCGGTCGGATGACCTGCTCGACGATCTCGGCGAAGGTGCGGTCGTAGCCGAGTTGTTCCAGACTCGGTCGAATCGACGGATCGAACAGGCCGCGGGTCTCGACGTTCATCTGGCGACACCACTGGAGTGCAGCAACGAGGTCGTCGCTGCACTCCAGCCAGTGGCCCCGCTGTGCGTGCAGGCGATTGAGTTCGCTATCGGGAAGAAAGCGGCTCCACGTGCGCTCGAGCTGACGAAGCCGCGAAAAGCCCAGCGGCACCAGGTCGACCGGACCGTCGACCAGGACCTCGCCGGTAGATCCCATCAAGCGAGCGGTCGAACGATGCCATGTGCGCTCCTCGGCCACGGGGACGAATCAGCATCCACTGCCCTCGCACGGCGGAGGTGCGGGGGCCGGCGCGGGTGCGGGGGGAGGAGGAGGTGGCGGAGCGGGGGCTGGGG
>JANOCR010000334.1:0-7174 GCA_031412355.1 Ilumatobacteraceae bacterium
GACTCGTTTGCTTCGCGCACCGCCTCAGTCGCTGCCGCCGACGCCGACGCCGACGTGTTGACCCGCTTCCGCGAACGAATGGACGACGACCTCGACACACCCGGCGCGACCGCGTTGCTGTTCGACACTGTGCGTCGGGCAAATGCCGCGCTCGATGCTGGTGATCCGATCGCCCCATCCCTCGTTGCTGCCGTGCACCAGATCTGCACAGCGTTCGGCTTGGTGCTCAACGCCGGGGGCGACGTTCCCGCCGAGGAAGCTGCCAAAGCGGCAGCGCTCGACGCAGCACGCGCCGCTAAGGACTTCGCCGCCGCGGACTCGATCCGCGCCGAGTTGCAGGCGGCAGGCTGGACGGTCGAGACCACCAAGGCCGGCACCACCCTGCGCCGCTGACCCGCGCCGCTCCCCACCCCACCCCGCCCGGCTGAATTCATCGGGCGCGCAATCTGCCATCCCAGGCGTATTTTCGCGCCCGCGCAACCCTTGTGGGCGCGAGAAGTGCCATGTCAGGCGTATTTTCGCGCCCGTTCGGCGGGTCAGGCGTCGGACGACAGCGAGGGCACAGCCGGCATGTCGACGTCGCTGCTGATCTGCATCGCTGTCTGGATGAAGGCCTCGGCTGCGCGGGACTGCAGCCGGTCGCGGTGCCAGATGATCCCGATCTGGCGGTCGAGGTTGGCGTTGAGCCCGCGGATCGCAACCTCGGCATCGAGGACGGATCGCTCGACGGTCAGCAGTGGCACGACGGCCACACCAAGTCCGATGGCGACGAGACGTTGGGTCGTGAGGTTGTCGTCGCTGCGGAAGACGATGTCAGGCTCGGCGCCGACTCGTTCGAGGGCGCGGGCGACACGCATCGCGCACGGGTCGGCCTGGGGCATCGAGATCATCCGTATGCCGGCGAGCTCTGCGAGGTCGATCGTTTCGTTCTGGGCCAACGGATGATCCGGTGCGGTGATCAGCACTTGAGGATCTCGGATCAACTCCACCATTGCGTAGGCGTCGTCGAGCGAAGCGACATCGGCGAACGCCAGGTCGGCCTGTCCACTGCGTATGAGGCCCTCGACGTTGGAGATGATCGGCTCGTTGCGAAGTTCGACGTTGATGTCGGGCCAACCGGTGCGGTAGAGCGCCAGTGTCGGCGGCAGCAGCCGGTTGCTCGCCGACTGGAACGTGCCGACCCGCAACACGCCGGCATCGCCCGCCGCCATCGCATCGAGATCGGCCTTGGCCGCCGCGAGGCGGGCGACGATGTGGCCTGCGTGTTCGAGCAGCACCTTGCCGGCTTCTGTCAACGACACCGAACGGGGGCCGCCTGGCCGGTCGACGAGCCGGTGCCCGACCGCCTTTTCGAGGGTCGAGATCTGCTGAGAGATCGCGCTTTGGGCGTAGCCCAGCCGGGTGGCCGCCTGGGAGAACGAACCGGTCTGGGCCACTGCCTCCAGCGCCATCAGATGCCGCACTTCGACACCGACTGGTAGATCGAATTCAGAGATTGATTTTGCCATAGATATCTATTTCTCTTATTGATCGCATTGGACGATACTAGGTTACAACATCAATTCAAGGAGATGATTCATCATGGCAGGTTTGATCTTGCTCGCACTATTCATCGGCTCGGTGCTGGCACCGCGCTACGGCGTCGACTCCCGCCCGGAATTCAGAGGACAACCCGACTGGCGCAACCGCCACGCGTGAGTTCCGCACCTCACCGAGGCCCACCCATACCTGACAGGTATTGCTGCTAACCAACGTCTGATCCGATAAAACGGGGAGTCGTGGCGAAGCGAGAGCGCACCCCCGTGCCCAAGGGGTTTTGGACGATTTGGTCCACTGTGGCGCTCGACCTGGTCGGGTTCGGGATCATCGTGCCGATCCTCGGTCGTTACGCCGAACGGTTCGGCGCATCGGGTCTGACCGTCGGACTGCTGTTCGCATCGTTTTCTCTGGCTCAACTGCTGTGTGCACCATTGCTCGGCCGGCTCTCGGACCGAATCGGGCGCAAACCAGTCATCGTCATCTCCCTGATCGGAACGGCGATCGGGAGTTTCATCACCGGCGCGGCCGGTGTGCTGTGGCTGCTGTTCGCCGGGCGGATCGTCGACGGGGCGTCGGGTGGAAGCCTGTCGGTAGCTCAAGCGGCGGTCGCCGACCTGGCCCCCGAGGCCGACCGACCGCGGCTGATCGGCCTGCTCGGCGCGGCGTTCGGGGTCGGGTTCGTGCTGGGCCCAGCCATCGGAGGGCTTGCCGCGCTCGGTGGCCCACACGTGCCGTTCTACGTGGCAGGCGTGCTCGCCACGATCAATGCCGTCGCCGCGATCATCCGGCTGCCCGAGACACGGAGGCCGGGCGATCACGTCAGGCGGCCGGGCTTCACCACCCCCGTCTCGCCGATCCTGCGCCACCTCGCCATCGTCGGCTTCATGACGGTCGTGGCCTTCACGTCATTCGAGGCGACGTTCTCGCTGTTCGGAGACCGCCGCTTCGGGCTGACCGAGGCGTCGTCTGCCGCTGTTTTCCTGGGCGTCGGCTTGGTATTGGTGGCCATCCAGGGTGGCGCGTACGGACGGTTGGTCGAACGATTCGGCACGCAGCGTTTGCTCGCCCTCGGCCTCGGCACGTTGATTGCCGGGTTGGCCGTCACGTCGGTCGCCAAGGTGTGGCCGGTGCTGATCATCGCTCTCTTGCTGCTGGCTGTTGGGCAGGGATGTGTCTCGCCTTCGATCACGTCACTCGTCACGCAACACGCTCCCCCCGACCGGCGCGGCGAAGCGCTGGGATTCCAACAGTCGGCGTCCGCGGTGGGCCGCGTTGTGGGGCCACCCGCCGCCGGTGCGATGTTCGACCGTGTGGGTATTTGGAGTCCCTACCTGGCCGGTTCGGTGCTGTGTGCCGCGGCGTTGGGCTTGCTGGTGACATGGGGCCTCGAGACCCGGATGTCAGTCGTTGCCGCTGGCGGCTGCGAGAATGTCGGCCTCAATGACTGACGTGCTCGAACACCGCGCTCTCGATCGCCTGGTCACCTTCGAGGCCCGCTGGCTTTCCGATTCGCGGCCAACCCGCGGTAGCGCGGCGCCGATGGGCTATCAGCCCGGCCTCGATGGCTTGCGCGCAATCTCGGTGATCGCGGTCGTCTTCTACCATGCCGGCTTCTCGTGGATGCCCGGTGGGTTCCTCGGTGTCGAGGTGTTCTTCGTGGTCTCCGGCTTCTTGATCACCTCGCTACTGATCGAAGAACGCGACACCACCGGTGGGGTCAAGCTTCGACAGTTCTGGATGCGTCGCGCCCGGCGTTTGCTGCCGGCGCTGTTCAGCGTTCTGATTGCCATCGGGATTTGGGTCGCCCTGTTCGGAACCGCCCAACAGCAATCCGACCTGCACCGCGACTACCTGCCGGGAATCTTCTACTTCGCCAACTGGGGGCAGATCTTCGGCGGCGCGCAGTACTTCGGCAACTTCTCGCCACTGCGACATCTGTGGAGCCTGGCGGTCGAGGAGCAGTGGTATCTGCTGTGGCCGTTGGCGTTCGTGTTGATCACCCGGCGCAGCAAGCGCACGGTCGATGCCGGGCGTTCGATCCTGCTGGCAGCGGTCGTGGTGATTGTGATCACTTGGTGGCTTGCATCGCCGACGTTGCTGACATCGGACCGCACGAACTTCTTGTACCTGTCGACGTTGACGCGATCCAGTGGCCTGTTGCTCGGAGCAGGGGCGGCCTTCGTGTGGCGTCCGTGGCGGGCCAAGACAGCGGTGTCGAGCCGGGCCGGCGTCACGCTGAACGTCGCCGGTCTTGGCGCCACAGCGGTGCTGGTCTACGCCTTCACCTCAGCGCACCTCACCGATCGTTCGATCTATCGGTGGCAACTGGCTGTCGTGTCGATGTTGTCGCTGGTGGTGGTCGCGGCGGTCGTTCACCCTGCTGCGGTGGCGGCACGGTCGTTCTTCTCCGTGTCCCCACAGGTCGCGCTGGGCAAGCGTTCCTACGGGGTGTACCTGTGGAGTTGGCCGATCTCGGTGCTCTGCGGTGCCTACGACGGCTCGTGGACCAGGTTCATCGCGGCAATGTCGATCACGATCGTGGTGTCCGAGTTCTCGTACATCTACATCGAGACCCCCATTCGAAAGGGCGGGTTGCGGCGATGGTTCACCAGGCCGCGCGACACCGATTGGTCGACTCGAACGATTGCCGCCGGTGTGGTCGGCACGGTACTGGTCGGTTCGCTGGCGATTTACTACTCGCGAGTCGAGCGATTCGACCGCGCCGCAGGTGGGCAGGACGTGACGATCGACCTGTCGGGCGTGCAACTCCCTGCGTCGTCGTCGATCCCGTCGACGGCGACCATCTTCGCGGCGACTGATGCCACGACCAATGCGGCGAATTCGACCGTGGCTCCGGCCGCCACCACCGCCGTTGCCGTGTCGACGACAATCGTCGTGCAACCCGCTGGGCCGGCGCGCGTCGTGATCGTCGGCGACTCGCAGGCCCACTCGCTGGCGATCAATCTTCCAGGCGGGATCGACAGTGCCTTCACTATCACCGACGGCTCCGTCGAAGGTTGCAGTGTCTACGACGACGGCAGGGTGCGTTCGGCGCGTAACGGGTTCAGCCGCTCGTTCGCCGACTGTGGGGGATGGCAGGACAAATGGGGGAGGGCCGCGACCAACCGCGACGCTCAGATCGCCCTCGTCGTGCTCGGCGCGTGGGACGTGTTCGACGTCGAGGTCGACGGCCAGATGATCCCGTTCAATACTCCGGCCGCAGATCAGCGATTTGTCGACAATCTCGGCCTCGGCGTGGCCGCGCTGCAAGCTGCGGGTAGCAAGGTTGCCCTGCTCGAGGTGCCGTGCATGCGCCCGAAGGACGTGTCGGGTGCCGGCGTACCGGCGCTGCCCGAGCGCGGCGACGATGCCCGGGTCGCCCACCTGAACGAGTTGCTGCGCCAGGTCGCCGCCGCAGACCCTGCCAATGTGTCGTTTGTCAGGGGCCCGACGGCGTGGTGCAGCGACGAAACCATCTCCACCGACCTCGGCTACAGATGGGACGGTGTGCACGTGTACAAGCCGGGCGCGAAATTGATCTTCGAAACCATCGCACCAGCGCTTTTGTCCATTCCACGGGCTTGACATCTTGTTACCCGGCGGTATAGTTACCCGCAGGTAACATTGCCGATCGGGAGTGGACATGGCTGACTTTGCGCTCAACGAAGACCAACTGCAGATCCAGAAATGGGTACACGACTTCGCCGAGGATGTGATCCGCCCCGCCGGTCACGAGTGGGACGAACGCGAGGAGTTCCCGTACCCGATCGTGCAGCAAGCAGCCGAGATCGGGCTGTACGGCTGGGAGTTTCTGATGAACACCTTCGGCGATCCCACCGGCCTCACCTTGCCGGTCGCCATCGAGGAGTTGTTCTGGGGCGATGCCGGCATCGGCATGGCGATCATGGGTTCGGCACTGGCCGCAGCTGGGATCAGCGGCAACGGCACCCCAGAGCAGGTCTTGGAATGGGTCCCGCAGTGCTACGGCGATGCGGCCAAGGTGCAACTCGGCGCGTTCTGCGTCAGCGAGCCTGACGCCGGTTCCGACGTCTCGTCACTGCGCACCCGCGCCGTGTACGACCAGGCCACGGACGAGTGGGTGCTCAACGGCACCAAGGCGTGGATCACCAACGGCGGCATCGCCGACGTGCATGTGGTGGTTGCCGCGGTCGATCCCGAACTGAAGGGTCGTGGGCAGGCCTCGTTCATCGTGCCGCCCGGAACCAAGGGCCTCACCATGGGCCAGAAGTACAAGAAGCACGGCATCCGTGCCTCGCACACCGCAGAAGTCGTACTCGACGATGTTCGTGTTCCCGGTAGCTGCCTGCTCGGGGGCAAGGACAAGCTCGACGCCAAGTTGGCCAGGGCCCGCGAGATGGGCCACAGCGGCGAGAAGCAGCCCGCCATGACCACGTTCGAGGCCACCCGGCCGGCCGTGGGTGCCCAAGCGTTGGGAATCGCTCGTGCCGCGTACGAGTTCGCGTTGGACTACGCCAAGGAACGCAAGGCGTTCGGCAAGCCCATCGTCATGCACCAGGCCATCGCTTTCAAGCTGGCCAACATGGCCGTCGAGATCGATGCAGCGCGCTTGCTGATCTGGCGTGCCGCTTGGCTGGCTCGCAACGGAGGGTTCAAGAACGGCGAAGGCTCGATGAGCAAGTACAAGGCGTCGGAAGTCGCCGTGCGCGTGACGGAGGATGCCATCCAGATCCTCGGTGGATACGGCTACACCCGCGAGTACCCCGTCGAGCGCTGGCACCGCGATGCCAAGATCCACACGATCTTCGAAGGCACCAGCGAGATCCAGCAGCTGGTGATCGCTCGGGCCATATCTGGCCTGCGTATTGAGTAGATCGTGCGGTGATGTTTCCCTTGGCATGTTCGCTTGGGGTAGTCGTCCCTAGCAATCAGCCCTAGACGCTGTGACACCCGCGGCGTATCGTCGCGGGCATGGCGACGATCCGTGAGAAGCGCCCCGGCGTGTGGGAGGTCCGTGTGTTCACGGGCTCCGACGCGCGTGGTCGTCCCACGCAGATGTCGCGAACGGTCCGCGGCGGCAAGCGCGACGCGCAGCGGCTCGCCGCCCAGCTCGAGTCGTCGGGCGGCAAGGCCAAGCCGGCAGGCCGCTCAGTGAGCGACGTGCTCGACGAGTGGGTGAAGCAGAACATCGACACGTGGGCGCCGTCGTCGGCGCGTGATCAGCAGAGCCGCGTGAAGTCGCTCAAGAAGGACCAGATCGCACGGTTGCCGCTCGCCCGGCTGACGGTGGCCGACATCGAGCGCTGGCACACGCGCCTGCGGACGGCCGGCATGGCCGACGCAGGCATCAAGAACCAACACGGCGTGCTGCGCGCCGCGTTATCGCAGGCGATGCGATGGGGATGGGTGTCGTCGAACGTCGCGTCGCTCGCCCGGTTGCGATCGACAAAGACGCGGCAGCGAACCGTGATGACCGTTGACGACGTGCGCGCCGTGATGACGACCGCCGCATCGATCGACGCGGCGGCCGAGTTGGCCTTCCGCATCGCCGCCGTCGCCGGCGCGCGCCGGGCCGAGTTGGCCTCGTTGCGGTGGACAGAGGAGCGTGACGGCCAGCTCCGGATCGCGGGCGAGCAGGCTGCGGACGTGCTCGGCC
>JANOCR010000335.1:0-15654 GCA_031412355.1 Ilumatobacteraceae bacterium
CAACCGGGCCCTGCCCATTCTTCGACCCAATCGCTGGACATCAGTTCGTCAGCGGCGCGGTGGATGAGCACCGCGAAGAAGAGCAGTGGTGACACCGTGAACTGCTCGACTCCGGTTCCGTGGAGCACCGACTCGACGACCTCCGGCCGGCGCAGCACGTCGTTGGCGTACCACGGACGCCGGTCGAGCTCGTCGCGCAGCGTCTCACTGTCGATGTCGAGGGCACGCGCCAGCACGACGAGATCCCCCTCTGGGAGATTCATGCGCTGGCGTGTCATTGGTTCACCTCCTGATCATCGTGCTGTGTTCATCGGCACAAGATCTCGCTCTGTTAAGTGCAGTCTTGCCCAGCGACGCTGCCAGGATGGGTTCATGCTGCGAACAGCGCGCGCTGCCACGACGACCACGTTGCTGGGTATCGGTGCGTTGCACGCGCTGTGGGGGACTGGCGCAACGTTTCCGTTCAAGGACAGAGACCGGTTGAACGACACCGTGATCGGCCGCAGTGCCACACCGTCGCCGACGGCCTGCTACGCGGTGGCCGGGTTGTTGACCGCCGCGAGCGCGCTGGTGGCCGGGCTTCCCACGCCGTGGGGCCGGCTGCGCCGTTCGGGCGTCTGTGTGGTCTCCGCGATGCTGGCTGCTCGCGCCGTCTTGGGGTTCGCGAACAAGACCGAACTGGTCTCGCCCGGCAGCGTGTCGGCCACGTTCCGCCGCATGGACAAGCGGGTGTACTCGCCACTATGCCTGGCGCTGACCCTCGGCGCAGCAAGTTCGTTGCGCGCCAGTCGGCGATGAATCTGCCCGTTGTCATGTTGTCGACACGGCAGATCAATCGTGCCGTTCTCGGCCGTCAAATGTTGCTGGAGCGAGCTGCGATCGGCATTCCGGCGACCCTGCAACGCGTCGGTGGTCTGCAGACGCAATACGCGCCGTCCGGATACATCGGCTTGTGGAGCCGCCTGATCGGCTTCGATCGTGCCGCGCTCACCCGGGCGCTCGAGGATCGTTCGGTGGTGCAGGCGACGCTGATGCGTTCGACGATTCACATGGTCGCTGCCGAGGACTTCTGGCCGATCTGCGCAGCCATTCGCACGAGTCGCCGCGAATGGTGGCTGCGCATCGCAAAATCGAAGCAGTTGCCCGAGATCTCGTACGAGGTTCTTGCCAATGCATTGCGCGGGGCGTTGGCCAACGGGCCACTGCCGCGCACGGGCGTTGTAGCGACCATCGAGCGCGCAGGATTTGCCACGCCGTTCCGCGAGGGCGTCGACTTCTGGGTCGACATGGTCAGAGTCCCGCCATGGGGCACGTGGGAACGTCGCCGAGCCGACCGGTATGGCCTCGCCGAGCAGTGGGTGAGTCCCACCGATGTCTCCGAGGCGGATGGTCTGCACCTACTACTGACTCGCTACTTCCAAGCGTTCGGCCCGGCGGCGTTGGCCGATGCAGCGAACTGGGCCGGCGTGTCACGAGCCCGACTCGAGCCGATCGCGTCGGCGATGGGACTGGTTACCTACCAAGACGAGACCGGGGCGACGTTGCTCGATCTCGCCGACGTGGAGTTGCCGGACGCGAGCACTCCGGCGCCGGTCCGATTCCTACCCACCTGGGATGCAACCCTGCTGGTGCACTGCCGGCGGTCCGGCATCTTGCCGGAGGAGTTTCGCAAGGCGATCTTCCACACCAAGATCCCGCAGTCGGTCGGCACGGTCCTGGTCGACGGATCGGTGGCCGCGACGTGGGCGTGGCGAATCGATCGGGTGGTGGTCGATGAACTGGCCGACCTCACACCCTCGCAACGACGCGAGGTGGCCGATGAAGCAGAGCAACTGACTGTGTTCTATCGCGGCTGAGTCGCGTCAGTACATCGCCCCCGACTTGGCGGCTGCGGGGCGGGCGCCGCGTGCGGTGGCAAGATCGGCGACCAGTGAGCCCTTCATCGCCAACATGTCGCTGGTGACGGTGATCATGCGGAAGCCCTGTTCGAGTCGCCGTTCGATCAGCGCGGCAGTGGCGTGGATACCGGGCACGATCCCGGCGTTGCGGCAACCCTTCACGATGGTCGCCAAGGCGTCGTCGAACTTGCTCTCGCCGTCGTTGTTGCCGGGCGGTAAACCCAAGGTGATCGACAGATCGGCGGGGCCCACGTAGATCGCATCGATGCCGGGCACCGCCAGGATCTCATCGAGGTTGGCGATTGCCTCGACCGTCTCGATCATGGGGATGAGGGCGATGCCATCAGTGGCCCACTCGTAGTGATTCGGCCGGCGCATGCCGGCGACCACCGGGCCGAAGCTGCGGGCGCCCATAGGGACGTACCGGCCGGCGCGGACCACGGCTTCGGCCTCGGTGGCCGAGTTGACCATGGGGACGATGATGCCCTCGATGCCGCCATCGAGCATCTTGCCGATGATGCCTGGCTCGTTCCACGGCACACGGCAGATCGGGGTGCCTCCGCCCAGTAAAACGGCCTGCGCCATCGCCACCGTTTGCATGTAGTCGTTGACGCCATGCTGGTTGTCGATGCACACGTAGTCGTACCCAACGCGCGCGGCCATCTCGGCGGTGATCGTCGACGGGTTGACCAGCCACACGCCGAGGGTGTCGCGCCCCTCGTTCCACTGGGTTCGCAAAGTGTCCATCGCTCGGTTCTAGCAAACTTCGCGCAGAACTGACCTACGCGACCACGATCGTTGCCGGAAGGCCGGCGAGTACGTTGAGAGCGTTGTCGATGGCGTGCGAATACAGCCGCCGGCGACCGGCAACCGTCGCCGATGCAACGTGCGGCGTGACGATCACGTTGGGGTGTGCGAGCAGTGGATGTCCGACCGGCAATGGCTCGGGATCGGTCACGTCGAGCCCGGCCCCGGCGACCTGCCCGGACTGCAGTGCCGCCAGCAGTGCGTCTTGGTCGACCAAACCTCCGCGGGCGCAATTGACCAGGTACACGCCAGGTTTCATGGTCGCCAGCGACGCGGCGTTGATCATATGGCGGGTGTCAGCGACCGCCGGGGCGTGCAGCGACACGACGTCGGACCCGGCGAAGACGCGATCAAGTTCGACGAGGTCGCAACCCTCCGCCTCGGTGAGATAGGGGTCGTACGCAAGCACGCTCATTCCCAGTGCCCGCGCCGCCGCGCCGACCCTGCGAGCAATGCGGCCGTACCCCACCAGGCCCAGCACGGCACCGTCGAGTTCCAACGCGGTGCCGGTCGTCGCCCCCGGCAGTCCTTCGCGGGCCCGCTGGATCTGGGCAGGCAGGTTCTTGACCACGGCCAGCATCAGCATGATGGTGTGCTCGGCCGTCGAGACCGAGGGAGCGTCGGGAGCGTTGCACACGATCACTCCGGCAGCGGTGGCGGCGGCGACATCGACGTTGTCGTAACCGATGCCAATGCGGGAGATGACCTTCATCGTCGGGCCGAGCGCGAAGGCTCCTGCGTCCCACGACCGCTTCGCGCCGGCCAGCACGGCATGGGCCGAGCCGAGGTCGGCGTCGTCCGGCCCGACGGCAATGGCCCGGCCCTCCAACAGGTCGCGATACGCGTCGGGCAGCGGGTGGTCGAAGTACAGGATCGGGAGGTCTTGGTCCATCGGGGCACCATATCGGGCGGCGCGTCCGCGGATATGGTGCGACCATGCTCGACCACTCGCGGTTCTTCCACGTTGGCATCCGGGTGACCGACATCGAGGCGGCGATGGCCGACATCGGCAAGCACGCCGGTGTCACGTGGGCGTCGGTGCAGGACCGGCCGATGTCGGTGTGGGTCCCTGGCATCGGTCAGACAACGTTGCAACTGGCGTTGACCTACTCGGTCGAAGGCCCGGTGCACCTCGAACTGCTGCAAGGTCCGACGGGGTCGATCTGGGATGGCAACGATGTGCCCGGCGCACACCATTTCGGCTACTGGTCCGACGACGTCGGTGCCGACACCGAGGCGATGTTGGCCGATGGGTACACCCTGGAACTGGCGGCAACCTCCCCCGATGAAGGCTTCGGCCGGTTCAGCTACGCGCGCTCGCCGTCGGGCTATCTGGTCGAGCCGGTGGCGATCGCCAGCAAGCCCCGGTTCGAGCGGTGGTGGGCCGGCGGATCTCTGACCGATCCCATGCCGTCGTAGTCGTAGCCTGCCGGCATGTCCGAACCGTCCACCAATCTGGCGGAACGCGCCAAGCGCCACCTGTGGATGCACTTCACCCGTCTCGGGGCCTACACCGACACTGAAGTGCCGGTCATCGCTCGTGGCGAGGGCTGCTACGTGTGGGATCAGCATGGCAAGCGATACCTCGATGGGTTGTCGGGCCTGTTCACCGTGCAGGCCGGTCACGGACGTGCCGAACTCGGCCAGGCAGCGGCGCGCCAGGCGGAGACGCTCGGCTACTTCCCCGTCTGGGCATTCGCGCACGAGCCGGCCATCGAACTGGCGACCCGGCTAGCGGGCCTCGCCCCTGGCGATCTGAACCGCGTCTTCCTGACACCATCGGGCGGCGAAGCGATCGATACGGCGATCAAGTTGGCCCGTCAATACTTCAAGTTGCAGGGCCAACCGTCGCGCATCAAGGTGATATCGCGCTACCTCGCGTACCACGGCACGTCGATCGGCGCGCTGAGCTTGACCGGGGTGCCATCGATCAAGACGCCGTTCGAGCCGCTGATGCCAGGTGCCGTCAAGGTGCAGACCCCGTATCGATACCGCTGTCACGACTGTCAGCATCTCGCTGCCTGCACGTTGCGCTGCGCCGACGACCTGGCGTTGCGAATCGAGATGGAAGGCCCCGATTCCGTGGCCGCAGTGTTCATCGAGCCTTTGCAGAACACAGGCGGTGCGCTCGCTCCGCCCGAGGGCTACTGGGCGCGCATCCGCGAGATCTGCGACCGGTACGGCGTGCTGCTGGTCAGTGACGAGGTGATCTGCGCCTTCGGGCGACTCGGGCACATGTTCGGTTCCGATCGCTACGGCTACCAGCCCGACCTCATCACCTTTGCCAAGGGTGTCACGTCAGGGTACGCGCCGTTGGGTGGCGTTTTGATCTCCGACCGCATCGCCGAACCTTTCCTCGACGACCCGAACCTGTTCCTGCACGGCCAGACGTTCGGTGCGCACCCGGTGTGCTGTGCTGTTGCCAACGCAAATCTCGACATCTTCGAACGCGAAGACCTGTGCGGCAACGTGTTGGCCAACGAGGCCCGCTTCACCGAGCTGCTCGACGGGCTGCGCGACATCCCGTTGGTGGGCGACGTTCGCGGCGATGGCTACTTCCGGGCCATCGAACTGGTCAGCGATCAAGCCACCAAGGGCTCGTTCACCGCCGACGAAGCCGAGTGGCTGTTGCGCCGTTACCTGTCGCAGCGGTTGTACGAGGCCGGTCTGATATGCCGCGCCGACGACCGCGCCGAGCCTGTCATCACGCTGGCGCCCCCTCTGATCGCCGGGGAGGAAGAGTTGTCGTTCATCGCCCGTACGTTGCGCACCGTGCTGAGCGAGGCATCCGTCGAATTTGCGAAGCGAAAGGGCCGCTGATATGCGCCGTTCGATCGACGACTATCCGTTCACCGACGACGATCTGCCCGAGGGTCTCGACGATGCGACCCGTGTGTCGTGGGCGGTTGCGATCAGCGACGACTACGACGACGCCGAGCCGCGAGTGGTGCTGACGATCGAAGAAGTGGGGCACGCCGGCGAAGGTTTGGTAGCCCATCTGGGGCCAGATCACGCCCGACGGCTGCGAACTGCGCTGCGCGACGCCCTTCGAGAGATCGGCGAAGATCCGGGTTCTTGATTGTGGTGGACGGCGCGATGCGCTATTGTTGACCTATCCAGTCGGATTTATCGTGATTCACTCGAGATCGAACCAAGCTGAAGGAGGTTGCCACATGACCATCACCCCCGTTGTCGCCGCCCCTCGCGATCTCGATGCCGAGCAACAGCGAGATATCGAACGGTTCGAGCGGGCCGTCGCCCAGTACCTGGCCGGCGAGATCAGTGAAGACGTGTTCAGGGTCATGCGGTTGAACAATGGCGTGTACGGGCAGCGCCAGGGCGGCACGAATCAGATGGTTCGCATCAAGTTGCCGGCCGGCACCATCACGCCCGAACAGCTCGACCTCATGGGCCACCTCGCCGAGACGTATTCGCGCGGGTGGGGACACATCACGACCCGGCAGAACGTGCAGATCCACTACGTAGAACTCACCAAGGTCACCGATGTCATGCGTGCTCTGGGCGCTGTCGGGCTGACGACGCGCGAAGCGTGCGGCGACACCGTGCGAAACGTCATGGCTTGCCACCTGGCGGGGGCCTGCCCGCACGAGTTCCTCGATGTCACACCGTGGGCCGAAGCGGCATTCCAACACTTCGTGCGCAACCCGTTGGGCCAGCGCCTGCCGCGCAAGTTCAAGATCAACTTCTCCGGCTGCTCCACCGACTGCGGACAGGCGATGTTCAACGACGTCGGCGTCATCGCCGCAACGCGCACGCTCGAGGACGGCTCGACCGAGTCGGGTTTCCGTGTGTACATCGCCGGCGGGCTGGGCGCCAACCCGCATCCTGCACTGGCCCTCGAAGAGTTCACCTCACGTGAAGACCTGCTACCCACGATCGAGTCGGTCCTGCGTGTCTTCGATCAGACCGGCAACCGCGACAACAAGTTGCGCGCCCGGCTGAAATGGGTAGTCGATCAACTCGGTATCGACGAGCTCCGTCGTCGCGTGCTGAAGATGCGCCACACCCTGCCGGCGTCGTCGTCGTGGCCAGGCGGCATTCCCGAGATCGTGCAGAAGGCGGGCGATGCGCCGGCCGGCCGGTCGAGCACGATCGAGGCAACCGCGGTCGGGCAGGGCGTCACCGTGTCGTTGACGCCGCGCGATCCGTATCAGCGTTGGGTGGCCACCAGTGTGGTGCGCGGCAGCGCCAACGGTGCCGTGTCAGCCGTCGCCTACGCTGCGCTCGGCGATGTCACTGCATCGCAGTTCCGTGCGCTCGCCTCGATCCAGCGCGAACTCGGCGCCGACGTTCGCCTCAGCAATCGACAGAACGTCGTCTTTCGCGGTCTCACCGAAGCTCAGCTGCCGGTGTTGTACGCGCGCCTCGAAGCCATCGAGATGGCCCGACCCGGTGCCGAACTTTCGCGCGATGTGGTTGCCTGCCCAGGCGCCGACACCTGCAACATCGCAGTCACGCAGTCGCGTGGGCTTGCCAAGGCCATCGGCGAGAAGCTGGAGGAAGAGGGCCTTGCCGAGATCGGTGGCGTGCGCATCAACATCACCGGCTGCACCAACAGCTGTGGCCAGCACCACACCAGCGACATCGGCTTCTTCGGCGCGGAGCGTCGCGCCCACGGCCGGTCCGCTCCGGGCTATCAGATGTTGCTCGGCGGTTACATCGGCCAGGAGCAAGCTCACTTCGGCGACAAGGCGTTGCGCCTTCCGGCAAAGGCAGCGCCCGACGCCGCGGTGCGGGTAATTCGCAGGTTCGCCGACGAGCGCTCCGCCGGCGAATCGTTCCGTGGGTGGATGGATCGAGCCGGTGGCGCGTCGGCGATAGCCGACGGATTGAAGGATCTCGACTTCTTCCCGCCGCCCGACGAGGCCCCCGAGTTCTACGCGGACTTCGACGAGACGGGCCCGTTCGTGGCCGAAATCGGCGATTCGGAGTGCGCAGTCTGAGTCCTCGGTACGACGCCGCTGTGGCAGCGATCGATGCTGCCAACTCGGCCGACCCGAACATCGTGGAGGTGCGCGGCCAGCAGGTCGCGCTCGCCTTGGTCCACGGTCGTCTGGCTGCGGAGTGGATCGGGCAGCTGGTCGACGACTCCGACGAGGCGTTGCTGCTGGCCGCCCGTGCCCACCATCTGCGCCGCTGGGAGTTGCGGCGCGATTCCTACCCGGCCGGGCGGGCCGGGTACCTGCGCTGGAGGCGCGATCAGAAAGCGCGCCATGCCACGGACGTCGCCGCGATCCTGCAGCCGTGCGGCTACGAGCACGACGAGATCGAACGCGTGCAGCGGCTGATTCGCCGCGAGCCGGTCGACGGTGCGCAGTCCGTGGAAGACGCTGCCTGCCTGGTGTTCATCGAGACACAGTTGGCATCGTTCGCTGCCCGAACCGACCATCAGCTGACTGTCGACGTGATTCGCAAGACCGCCCGAAAGATGAGCCGGCGTGGTGTGCAACTGGTGGCCTCGATACCGCTCGGCCCGACCGAACTGGCGTTGCTGGGCGAGGCCCTGGCCGATCCTGCGTCGCCCGAACGGGCTACAAAATAGGTCGAATGACCTAGGGCGAACCCATTGACACTAAGCGTCGTTGCGCGGCAATCTTACCACGCACCGCGCTCCCTCCGCTGGTGTGTTCGGGGAAAAACAAGTGGATCCACATCGCACGGTCGAATACGACAATGACGAGGTTGGTCGATGACCACCACCCTTGCTTTCGCACTCCGCCCGGCGCTGCCGGCCGACATCGATTTCGAGCACCGCCTCTACGCGTCGACGCGCGACGACCTTCGGCCACTCGGTCCAGAGGTGTTCGACGGATTGGTGGGCATGCAGTTCCGCGCCCAGACGATGTCGATCCGTCTCGATCACCCGCAGGCCGAGCGCAAGATCGTCGTCGTCGAGGACGATCCGGCCGGACGGTTGATCATCGACGGCTCCGGCGAACACCTCGAGGTCATCGACATCGCCCTGCTTCCGGAGTATCGCGGGCACGGCATTGGCACCAGCGTGCTGCGCGGCGTGCTGACTCGCGCCGATCGTCTGGGTCGGGCGGTGCGACTACATGTCGAGAAGCAAAGTCGAGCCGTGCGACTGTACGAGCGCTTGGGATTCTCGATCAGCGGCGACGTCGGCATGTACTTCGCCATGTCCCGTGGTTAGCCACGGGCTCACGCGATGATCGGCAGCAGCGTCAATTCCGGCTCATCGCTCTCCAGTCGCTGCAGCCGGTAACGATTCTCGAACAGCGCCACCAATGCGCCGTCGCCGCGCACGAGGATTCGAATCCCCCCGATTCGGCGGAGACGCTCGCTGCTCTCCTTGTCTGTCAGGCGGATCGCCTGGTACGGGGCCGACAGGATCTCGGTGGGTGCGCCGAACTCGCTGCCAAGCCGGTAGGCGAAGACCTCGAACTGCAATTCGCCGACCGCTGCCAGGATCGTTTCGGAATCCCCGAAATCGGGATCGCGCAGCACCTGCACGACACCTTCCTCGTCGAGTTGGGCCAGGCCCTTGCGGAACTGCTTGAACCGGCCGTTGTCGAGCGGACGCGCCTTGGCGAAGACCTCGGGCGAGAACCTCGGGATCGGCGGGAACTCAACGGCTAATCCTGCGTATCCGGCGTCGAACAACGTGTCGCCGAGCTGCACGCCGCTGGCGTTCACGAGACCTACCACGTCGCCGGGGAACGCTTCGTCAACTGTTTCCCGGTCGGGCCCGAAAGCGGTCGTCGCGTACTTGGTGGTGATGTCGCGGCCGGTGCGATGGTTGGTCACGCTCATGCCGCGCTCGAATCGTCCGGAGCAGATCCGGGCGAACGCGATGCGGTCGCGATGCGATGGGTCCATGTTGGCCTGCACCTTGAACACGAACGCCGAGAACGGACTCTCGAGTGCACGTGGCACGTCGTCACGATCGAGCCTGGGTGAAGGTGATGGCGCCAGTTCGATCACCGCGTCCAACAACATGCGCACGCCGAAGTTGGTGAGCGCCGACCCCACGAAAACGGGCGTCGATTCTCCGGCCAGGAACGACGGCATATCGACATCGGCGCCGATGGCATCGAGCAACGAGCACTCGTCGAGTGCCGCTTTCCAGATCGAGCGATGCTCGGCGAGGCCGGTGGCGCTTGCCGCGGCCAGATCGGTGGTCTGTTCGGCTGCCGCCGATGCCCCGCGGGCCGTGCGTGTGAACCGGGTGTAGCGGCCGGTCCGGCGATCGATCAGCCCTTGGAACTCGTCGCCGTCGCCTACCGGCCATGTGGCCGGCGTCGGTCGCAGCTCGATCTGCTTCTCGATCTCATCGAGCAGTTCCAGGGGCTCGCGCCCCGGGCGGTCGTACTTGTTGAGGAACGTGATCACCGGCAGGTTTCGTGCACGGCACACCTGAAAGAGTTTCAACGTCTGGGCCTCGATGCCCTTGGCGGCGTCCAGCACCATCACCACGGCATCGACTGCCGACAACACGCGGTACGTGTCCTCCGAGAAGTCGCGGTGCCCGGGTGTGTCGAGCAGGTTCATGATGTGATCGCCGTACGGGAACTGCATGACGGTCGAGCTGATCGAGATGCCTCGCTGCTGCTCGAGCTCCATCCAGTCGCTGCGTGCCGATCGCCGGCCGCCGCGGGCATGCACAGCGCCGGCTTCTTGCACCGCGCCGCTGTACAGCAGGAACTTCTCCGTCAGGGTCGTCTTGCCGGCATCGGGGTGGCTGATGATCGCAAATGTGCGACGGCGCTTGGCCTCGGCGGTCTCGTTCATGGCCGTTCGAGGCTACCGGGGTGAGACGGTACGACGAAGGAGTGCCGGCTCACGCAATGTTGCGCCAGGCGGCCAGGCGGGCGGCACTGTCGTCGCCGGGCACCGGCAACTGGCAAACCACTCGCAACCCCGGCCATTCGCTGGGAGTCAACTGCTGATACTCGAACACCAGGTTGCCGGCGCGAGGATGCGCATAACGTCGCACCCTGGTTTGGAACTGGGCGACGTCGAGCTGCGGCCACCACGCGGCGAACTCGGGGCTGGCGGCGAGGAGTCGATCGATCAGATCGACCACCTGAGCATCGTTGCGGATGGCGGCGGTGCCCGAGCGAAATTCGGCCATGATCCGGCGGGCCTGATCTGCCCAGTCGACCAGCAGCCTGCGGGCGTTCGGTTCAGCGAACACGACCCACAGCAGGTTGCGTTCCTCGACGGCGAGGCGATCGATCATCGGATACAACAGCGACTGCGGACGGTTCCACGCCAGGAAGTCCCACCGTCTTCCCAGTACGTACGCCGGGGCTGGCTCCATCGACGTGATCAGCCGCACCAGCGCGTCGGGGGCGTGCTCGACGTTGTCGATCTGTTCGAGCGGCGCCCGAGCAGCCAGCGCCAGCAGGTGCTGGCGCTCGGCGTCGTCGAGTCGCAAGGCGCGTGCCAGGGCGGCCAGCACGTCGACCGATGCATTGATGGGGCGACCTTGCTCCAGCCACGTGTACCACGTGACCGAAACACCGGCCAGCATGGCGATCTCCTCGCGTCGCAGCCCCTTGGTGCGGCGCGAACGGCCTACTGGCAATCCAACGTCGGTCGGCGCCAACGCATCGCGGCGAGCGCGCAGGAAGGCGGCCAGCTCGTCGCGTCGGTCCATCGGGCCATTCGATCACGCCGCGGGCGGCGGCGAGTAGTGGTATTGCTACCCGTCAACCCGCCGGCGGCGGAAATCGGCCACAATGGGCGGGTGCTGTCTCTCGAAGCGATGCTCGCGGATCTCGAGTACCTGGTTTCGATCGAGTCGCCGTCGCACGACCTCGATGCCATCACACGATCTGCCGGGTCCGTTCGCGATGTCATCGAACGCCGGCTGGGGCGCCACGCCGAACTGGTCGACAGCGACGCCGGCCCGCACGTGCACACTCGTTTCGGCCAGTCGTCGAAGGTTCTGATCGTCGGTCATCACGACACGGTCTTTCCGAAGGGGGCGTTGGCCTCCAGACCGTTCACCGTCCAGAACGGCCGGGCCACGGGGCCGGGGGTGTTCGACATGAAGGCCGGCATCGTCTTGGCGGTTCATGCCCTGTCGCTGCTCGACGATCTCGATGGTGTCGAACTGTTGATCACCTCCGATGAAGAGGTCGGCTCGAAAGCGTCGCGGGCGCTGATCGAGGAACGGGCAATCGCGTGCGGGACCGTGTTGGTGATGGAGCCAAGCGCCGATGGCGGGGCGTTGAAGACGGCCCGCAAAGGAACCGGCACATTCGAGGTGACAGTCCACGGTCGAGCGGCGCACGCGGGTCTGGAGCCGGAGAAGGGGATCAACTCGCTCGTGGCCGCGGCCCAGCTGATCACCAGGATCGCCACGTTCGGCGATCCCGAGAAGGGCACGACAGTGACCCCGACCGTCGCGACTGCCGGCACCGCCGACAACGTGGTGCCCGCCATGACGAAGGTTCGCGTCGACGCCCGAGTCAACGTCGCCGGCGAGAAAGAGCGCGTCGAGCACTTGATGGCGACGTTGTCGTGCGACGTGCCCGGCGCTGGTGTCGAAGTGTCGGGCGGCCTCGATCGACCCCCGATGCAGGAGGCCGCTTCGACCAGCCTGTTCGCAATCGCCCAGTCGGCCGCAGCGGCGGCGGGGCTGCCCGCGGTCACCGGTGTCGCGGTCGGCGGTGGCAGCGATGGCAACTTCACCGCGGCCATGGGTGTGCCGACCCTCGACGGCTTGGGTGCTGTAGGCGGCGGAGCCCACGCCGATCACGAGTTCGTGTTGGTCGACACCATGGTCGATCGGGCCCGACTGCTGGCCGGGATCGTGGCCCGGTTGCTTGCCTAGTTGGTCGGCTCGGCGATCGGCTCGTCAGGCTCGGGCTCGTTCAACTCCATCAGACCGCCGCCGGTCAAGGTGCCCGCGTTGCGGTAGACGTCGAGCTTGCTGCGGCTGTCGTCGATGTCGAGGTTTCGCATGGTCAGTTGACCGATACGGTCGAGCGGCCCGAACGCGGCGTCGTCGACTTTCTCCATGCTCAATCGCTCGGGCGAATAGGTGAGGTGGGGGCCAGTCGTGTCGAGGATCGAGTAGTCGTCGCCGCGTCGCAAGCGAAGCGTGACCTCGCCGCTGACGGCCGCCCCGACCCAGCGCAGCAGCGGGTCGCGCAGCATCAGGCTCTGCGGGTCGAACCAGCGACCCTCGTACAGGAGGCGGCCGAGCCGGCGGCCCATCGTGCGGTAGTTCTCGATGGTGTTCTCGTTGTGGATCGCCGTGACAAGCCGCTCGTAGGCGATGTGCAGCAGCGCGAGCCCAGGGCCCTCGTAGATGCCGCGGCTCTTGGCCTCGATGATGCGGTTCTCGATCTGGTCGCTCATGCCGAGCCCATGGCGGCCCCCGATCGAATTGGCTTCCTGCACCAAGTCGATCTGCGTCGCGAAGTCGGTGCCGTTGATCGTGACAGGCCACCCCTCGTGGAAGCCGACGGTGACGGTCTCGGTGGCGATCTCGACGTCGTCGCGATAGTGGGCCACGCCCATGATCGGCTCGACGATGTCCATCGACGTGCCCAGTTCCTCGAGCGACTTGGCCTCGTGCGTCGCGCCCCAGATGTTGGCGTCGGTCGAGTACGCCTTCTCGGTACTGTCGCGGTAGGGAAGATCGTGGGCGATCAGGAACTCGCTCATCTCTTTGCGCCCGCCCAGTTCGGTGACGAAGTCGTTGTCGAGCCATGGCTTGTAGATGCGCAGCTTGGGATTTACCAACAGGCCGTACCGGTAGAACCGCTCGATGTCGTTGCCCTTGTAGGTGCTGCCGTCACCCCAGATGTCGACGCCGTCTTCGTGCATCGCCCGCACCAGCAGGGTGCCCGTGACGGCGCGGCCCAGCGGTGTCGTGTTGAAGTACGTTCGACCCGCCGTGCTGATGTGGAACGCGCCGCACTGCAAAGCCATCAAACCCTCGCGAACAAGTTCGGAGCGGCAGTCGATCATCCGCGCCGACTCGGCTCCGTACAGCTGCGCCCGCTGTGGTACGCCGCTGAGATCCGGCTCGTCGACCTGGCCGAGATCGGCGGTATAGGCGTACGGCAGGGCGCCGTGGTGTCGCATCCAGGCCACGGCGGCCGACGTGTCGAGGCCGCCGCTGAAGGCAATCCCGACACGCTCGCCTTTTGGCAGGGTGGTCAGCACCTTCGACATAGACCCGAGACGTTACCGGGCCGCCGGAAACACCCGCATGGTTTACGCTGCGGTCGTGAAAGTGCTGTTCGCCTCGGCCGAGTTCGCCCCGTTGGCCAGGGTCGGTGGCCTCGCCGCGGCCGCAGCCGGCCTGGTCGCCGAACTGCGCCGTCAAGGCGTCGACGTGCAGGTCGCCATCCCCGACTACTTCGCCACGCCGCTGCAACGCCAGACCGTCGTCACGCTCGACGTGCCGGAATGGGCAGGCCCGGCCACGGCGCGCACCGGCACGCTGACCGGTGTTGCGAAGAGTGTCGGCGAGATCACCCTCGTCGACGCCTTCGGCATCGCCAAGAGCCATCCCTATCTGCAGCCCGACGGGCACGGCTGGCCCGACAACGATCGCCGGTTCATGGCCTTCTCGGCGGCCCTCGCCGCGCTGACAAAGACGACCGCGCCCGATGTGTTGCACCTCAACGATTGGCACACCTGTGCCGCGTTGGGTCACCTGGCCAAGGCGCCGCCGACGATGCTGACCATTCACACGCTGGGCTATCAGGGCCGTACGAACCCTGGTTGGTTGAAGACCCTGCCGCATCACGCAGTGGCGTTCGAGCAGTGGGGAGATTGCAATCCGCTGCTCGGCGGGATTCACCTTGCGGATGTCGTGGTCGCGGTCAGCCCGCACTACGCCGCCGAGATCACCACGCCTCATGGCGGGTTCGGCCTCGACCAACCGCTGCGCGAGAAGGGCGATCGGCTGGTGGGCATTCTCAACGGGATCGATGCCGACGAGTGGAACCCGCAGACCGACCCTCATCTGCCGGCCAACTACTCGGCGGCCGACGTCGGTCCGAAGGCGGGGATCCGCGCCGACCTTCTGGCGCGGTACGGCCTGATCGACGGCGGTGGGCCGTTGTTGACGATGGTCACCCGGCTCGCCGATCAGAAAGGTGTCGATCTGCTGGTGCCGCTCACGCCGTTTCTGCGACGTCTCGGCGCGACGTTGATCGTGCTCGGCGACGGCGAGCAGGGGCTGGCCGACGCCCTCACCGCGGCCGCGGCGGCGCACCCGAACCAGGTGGCATTCGTGCGTGGCTACGACGAGGCTCTGGCTCACCAACTGTTTGCCGGCGCCGATGTGTTCACGATGCCGAGCCGGTTCGAACCGTGCGGCCTTGCCCAAATGCAGTCGATGCGGTACGGCACCCTGCCGCTGGTCAGCGACGTGGGTGGGTTGCACGACACCGTGGTTGATGTCGACGACTTCCCCAGTCGAGGAACAGGGATCGTGGTGCCCGATGCCAGTTCGCCAGCGTTGATGGACGGCCTGCACCGCATGGTCAAGGCGTATTCGCAACCGCGCCGTCGCGCTGCGATGCAGCGTCGCGGGATGGCCGTCGACTGGTCGTGGCAACGCCCCGCCGCGATGCACATCGATTGGTATCGACGGTTGGTGGCCGAACCAGCGGCCTCCGGGCAAGGCCGGGCCGGAGGAGGGTCTAGCGTGCCCACCTATGGCTGAGCCCAAGGTCCTCGTCGTCGTATTGGCTGGTGGTGAAGGCAGGCGCCTGGCGCCGTTGACCGCCGATCGCGCCAAACCGGCCGTGCCCTTCGGTGGCACGTACCGAATCATCGACTTCGTCCTGTCGAACTTCGCCAACGCCCGCTATCTGAAGATCGTGGTGCTGACCCAGTACAAGAGCCACAGTCTCGACAGGCACATCAGCCAGACCTGGCGCTTCTCGACGCTGCTCGGCAACTACGTCACGCCGGTGCCGGCGCAGATGCG
>JANOCR010000336.1:0-9540 GCA_031412355.1 Ilumatobacteraceae bacterium
CCGACGAGTTGCGACGCAACGGGTTGCTCGACGAGATCGGCGGGCCGCAGACACTGCTCGAACTGCAGAACGCCACGCCCGCCGTCTCCAACGCGTCGCGCTACGCCAAGATCGTGCAAGACACGGCGATGTTGCGCAAGCTCATCGGCGTCGCCAGTGACATCGCCGAGATCGCGTTCCTCGAGCCCGACGACGTCACCAAGGCACTCGACGAGGCCGAGACGAAAGTTTTCGAGATCGCCGAGGATCGCATCACCGACACCACGCGGTCGCTCAGCGACCTGTTGCCGCTGGCGATGGACAAGTTGCAAGAGACTTTCGAGCGCGGCGACATCATCACGGGCACGGCAACCGGGTTTCACGATCTCGACGAGATCCTGTCGGGCCTGCAGCCCTCGACGCTCAACATCATCGGTGCTCGGCCTGCAATGGGCAAGACCAGCCTCGGGCTGGGCATCGCCGCCTACGTGGCCCAGACCGCGCGCCGCCCGGTGTTGATCTTCTCGCTCGAGATGGGTCACACCGAGTTGACGCAGCGCATCTTGTCCAGCGAGGCCGAGGTCGACTCGCAGAAGCTGCGCACCGGCCGCTTGGTCGAAGCCGACTGGACCAAGATCGGCAAGGCGATCAACCGCCTCGACGTGCCGTTCTACCTCGACGACAACCCGCGTGTGACGGTGATGGAGATCCGCGCCAAGGCGCGCCGCATGAAAGCCCGCCAAGGTGGCTTGGCACTGATCGTGATCGACTATCTGCAACTGATGAGCGGTGGCACGTCGGCCGAGAACCGCCAACTCGAAGTCAGTGAGATCAGCCGCGGCCTGAAGATCCTGGCCCGCGAGTTGGAAGTGCCGATCATCGCCCTAAGCCAGCTCAGCCGAAACCTCGAGACCCGCGGCGACAAGCGCCCCATGCTCTCCGATCTACGCGAAAGTGGCAGCCTTGAACAAGACGCCGACGTCGTCATGTTCTTGTATCGCGACGAGGTGTACAACAAGGAGTCGACCGACAAGGCGATGGCCGAGGTGATCATTGCCAAGCACCGTTCCGGCCCAACCGGCACCGTCCGTCTCGTGTTCCGCGGTCAGTTCACCAAGTTCGGCAACGCCGCCCGCGGTGTCTGACGCCATGTAGGGACCGGTTGTGCACGGCCACTAGGGCTCTGACATCGCCGCAGCGAGACCAACAGAAGTGAGCGAGATCGTCAGATATGCGCTCGCGATGTGGCTATTCGCCTGCGGCGCTGTGCTGACTCCATGTCAGCTTCTTGAACGACTGGGCGCTCTATGGGCTGACACGGACCGCGGACGACCAGTGCCCAAGGGAGTTCGGCGCCGCTGCCGAACTTTGTCGCTCTCGAGTCGTCCAGCGACTTGCCAGCGACAAAGTTGGCTTGGCACGCACGCAGAGTGACCTGATGGTTCGGTTGGCTAGGGATCGGTCTCGACGAGCTCGGCCAACTTCGCCAGCGACATGCGCCAGCCCAACTCATTGTCGTCGGGCGGTACCCCGGGCGGGACGTTCTGGTGGATTCCTACGAGGTCGGTTCCACCGTGTGCATCCGCAAGCACGTAGGTGATCGTCATCTCACCGGCCATCGCCGGATCGTCGGTCTCGAACTCGACCGCCTGAACCACCTCGGTGCCGGGCACGAGCTTGACGAATCGCCCGTGGAACGAGTCGGTTTGCTGAGTCGTCTTGCCAGCGGTCGACGGCAGGTCGTACGTCAGCGAAATCCGAAACGCACCGCCCTCGCGCGCATCGAACGAATGAATGTGGCTGGTCATCTCATCGGGGACCATCCATCGCTGTACGGCCTCCGCATCGAGCAGTGCCCGGTAAACGCGATCCCGTGGAGCCCGGATGTGGCGAGTGACCTGCGTCGTGCCCACGAGCCAAGCCTAAGCGCCACGGGCGTAGATTCTGGAGGTGAGCTTCAATGTTGCAGCGGACTCGTACGACCGATTCATGGGCAGGTACTCGATGCTGCTGGCCCCGCTGTTCGTCGACTTCTCGACGGTCGTCGCCGGAAATCGAGTGCTCGATGTCGGCTGCGGTCCTGGCGCGTTGACCGCCGAACTGGTCGGGCGGCTGGGACCGGCGGCAGTCTGCGCCGTCGATCCGTCGGAGCCGTTCGTCGCCGCGGCCCAAGAGCGGCAGCCCGGCGTCAACGTGCAGCGCGCTGCCGCAGAGGCCCTCCCTTTCGGCGACGGTGAGTTCGACGCCTCACTGGCTCAGCTCGTCGTGCACTTCATGGCCGACCCCGTGGCCGGCCTGCGCGAGATGGGGCGCGTCACGCGCCGGGGTGGCGTCGTGGCAGCGTGTGTCTGGGACCATGATGGCGGCCAGGGGCCGCTCAGCGTGTTCTGGGACGCCGCGCGCCAACTCGATCCCGACCTGGAAGACGAGTCGAGGCTGGCCGGAGCCCGCGAGGGCCACCTCGCCCGACTGTTCAGTGATGCCGGGCTGCACGAGATCGACGACAGCACGCTTTCGATCAGCGTCGAGCATCCGACGTTTGACGAGTGGTGGGAGCCCTACACGCTCGGCGTCGGGCCGGCGGGCAGCTACCTGGCGGGCCTCGACGCAGACCGTCGACTCAGGCTCCGCGACCTGTGCTACGCGTTGCTGCCGACTGCACCGTTCGTGCTGACCGCTCGCGTTTGGGCGGCGCGAGGCGTCGCCTAGAGCCGCCCCCGCCGCAGAGCTTCATTGGGTGCGATATCACGCCACGGATGGCCGAGAACGCACCCGTACGGCCGTAGGCAGGGCTACGTGATGGAACGCGATGGCGGAATTGTCGCGCCGCCGGGTAGCACTGGCACGAGCGGGCCGCCACACTTGCGCTGTGTTTCTCGGCGACGACCTGTTGATCTGGCTGGTGCTGGCGCTCGGCGGCGCGCTGTTCGCAGGCAATCTGATGGCCTTGGTCAAACCCCCGCCGCCGAAGGAAGGCGATCTCGCCGAAGCCCCCGTGGGACGCAGTGTGCTGATGGGGCTGATCGGTCTGGTCGCCGCCGTGTGGGCACTCGCCTCGCTGATCAGTTAGCCGAGAACCTCGGCAAGTGTGCGCATGAAGCGGTCATTCTCGTCGGGTGTCGAGATCGTGACTCGGATCCCTTCGTTGCTGAACGGCCTGGTCACGACTCCCCGGCGTTCGAGGCCGAGGTAGATCTCGTCGGTGCGTTCACCGATCGGCAGGTACACAAAGTTGGCCTGCGCGTCGGGAAGTTTCCATCCCGCAGCGGTCAGTTCGGCGATCACCCTGGCCCGCTCGCTGAGTATGTCGGCGACCCGCCGGCCTATCTCGGCCTCGGCGTCTATCGCGGCGATTGCTGCCACCTGGGCCAATGCGCTGACCGCAAACGGGAACAACGTCTTGTCGATCGCCGCGATCACCTCCGGATCGGCGATGGCGTAGCCGGCACGGATCCCGGCCATGCCCTGGGCCTTGGAGAACGTGCGCGTGACAACGACGTTGCGGTAACGCGGGATCAGGTCGCGCACCGGGTCGCCAAGCGTCGGGTCGAGAAACTCGCGGTAGGCCTCGTCGATGACGACGATGGTGCGCGGCGAAATACCGTCGAGCAGCGTCGCCATGTCCGTCACCGACAACGCCGTTCCGGTCGGGTTGTTGGGTGTGGCCAGCAGCACCAGCTTGGTGCGCTCGGTGACGGCAGCGGCAACTGCGTCGAGATCGAACGTGTGGGCGCCGGTCAGCGGCGTGATCACCGCAATTCCCGCCATAAGTTGGGTGTACACGGGATACACCTCGAACGAGCGCCACGGGTAGACCACCTCGTCGCCGGGGTCGACGTACGTCAGGAAGAGCTGTTGCAACAGCCCGACCGAACCGGCACCGACGGTGACCCGCTCGACATCGACGTGCAGTTGAGTCGACAGCCGTTCGCGGACCGCCGTTGCACGGTGATCGGCGTAGCGGTTGGCACCGTGCGCTGCCGCGGCGACCGCATCGACGATCGATTGGATCGGTGGGAGCGGGTTCTCGTTCGATGCCAGCTTGATCGCGTTGGTGATGCCGTGCTCCGCCTCGGCCTGTGCGGCACCCTTGCCGGGGCGGTAGGCGGGCATGAGGTCGACGGCAGGGCGCGGCCTGCCGACGGAATGCGATTTGGTCATGGATTCTCCGGTGGCGAGTGGTCAGCCAAACGTAGCGCCGCGCGCCGCGTCGCCGTGGAGCGTGACCGCCATCGGACCGAGCAACGGCTGAGCAGCAAGCGTGACCCGATCACGTCCGCCGTGTTTCGACTTGAACAAGGCCTCGTCGGCGCGCAGCATCGTCTGGGCGACGTGGGCCCCCTTGCCCAGGGCCACGCCGATCGAGACTGTCAGCGGGGGGTCGAGCGCCAGTGCCATCCGCGACACGGCGAATCGAATCCGCTCGGCGACTTGGCCGGCCTCGGTGGCGTTCGTTTTGGCCAACAGAACGCAGAACTCCTCGCCGCCGTAGCGATAGACGACATCGCCGGTTCGCACCTCGGCGCGCAACACGTCGGCAACGTGGCGTAGTACCTGATCACCGGCATCGTGGCCCTGGTCATCGTTGATCCGCTTGAAATGATCGACGTCGACCATGATCACCGCGACGGGTGAGTCGCCGTTTCCCGCCTCGATCGCCAGATCTCGGTCGAGCCTGCGTCGATTGCCCACGCCGGTCAGCGCGTCACAGAACGCCAGCTGCGCAAAGTGGCGGTTTCGGCGGCTGCGGACGGCAGCGAACACGCCGAACACGGCACCGATCGCCGACAGCACAGCGATGGCGATCAGGGCGAGCACGACCGTACGATTCGGTGGCGAAGTCGCTGCAGCGCTCGCAATGGTGATGTGTCCACCTACGTTCATCAACGTCTCTATCGGCGTCCGGTGGCGAAAAGTTGAACAGCTGATCGGAGCGAACCGGCGTGTGCAATGCTGCAGAAATGGGCGAAGCGATCGAGAGATGGGGTTCCGGCGGTCCGTGGGAGGGCATCGTCGGCTACAGCAGGGTGGCCCGCAGTGGCGACTACGTGCACGTTGCCGGCACGACCGCCACGGTCGACGGCCAGGTGGTCGGAAAGGGCGACGCAGGCGAGCAGACCAGGGTGACCCTGCGGATCATTGGTGATGCTCTTGCCAAGGCCGGCGCTTCGTTCGATCAGGTCGTGCGATCCCGGATCTTCTTGGTCGACATCGCCGATTGGGAAGTGGTCGGTGCCGCGCACGGCGAGATCTTCGCCGAGATCCGGCCGGTATCGACGATGGTCGAGGTCTCGCGACTGATCGACCCCGATCATCTCGTCGAGATCGAGGTCGACGCGTACAGCCCACTTGGCTAGTGGAGCTTCCCGCTCGACAATCGGCGAGCATGCGAGACTTTGCCGGTGACTGATCCCGACGATCGTGCGGGTGAGCCCAGCAGCATGCGCGACGAGTTGGAGCGCATGCTGGCGTTCCCCGCAAAGCTCATTCCGACATCGGTCATCGTCCCGGCCTGGCGGCGGCTGACCGATGGCGAGTCGACTTGGCCAGTGCGTGCCGCCGTCGTCACAGCCACGGCACTGCAGGTGGCACTGCCCGACCGATACGAGATCCCGCCGACGTGGCTGTTGCCGACGTTGGGCGGCCTGCTCGGAATCGGCTTTACGGTGGCTTACCCGCATCGCATCACCCGCCACTCGCCGAACCTGCGCACCGTCAGCATCTTGCTGATCGCCGTGATCACGCTGGCGAATGCGGGATCTGCAGGCCGGCTGATCACGGCGCTGCTGCAAGGCAAGGAAGAGAATGCGACGACCCTGCTGCTGACCGGCGGGGCGATCTGGCTGACCAACGTGATCGTGTTCGGCATGTGGTATTGGAACCTCGACCGCGGCGGCCCAGCGGCAAGGGCCCAGGCCATCAAGGCGTTTCCCGACTTCCTGTTCCCGCAGATGACTGCGCCCGAACTGGCACCCGAGGATTGGCAGCCGCAGTTCCTCGACTACATCTATCTGTCGTTCACCAACGCGGCGGCATTCAGTCCGACCGACACCCTGCCGTTGGCGCGGTGGGCGAAGATGACGATGATGGTGCAGTCGATCGTGTCACTCGGCACTGTCGTGTTGGTCATCGCTCGCGCTGTCAACGTCTTGAAATGAACGCTTCGTCGCGAGCGCGATGGCTGAAATGCCTGCGGCCAACAGCAACAACGGGACCAGTGCGTCGGGGCGATCGTTCAACAGGTTTCCCAGGCGGGCGTTGATCGCGGCGAACCCGACAACGATGGCGGCGAGACCGAACAGTAGTGACACGAGATCGAGTCGATGGGTCCTCACGGCTGATCCTCCGTAGTCGATGGTGCGATTGTCAGGACGGGTGCTTCCCCGCCAATGCGAACGATCTCGAATCCGCCGGGCGACTGCACAGTGCCGTCGGCCCGTATCACCGCGCCGTTGTCGAGTTGCACCGAGCCATCTGCGCGCTGCTCGATGATCGGTATCTGGTACGCACCGTCGGCTTCGATCCGCCAGCCATCGCCGAAGTCGATCGAACCGTCGCCGAACAGCGTGGTGCCGTCGCCGAAGAGCCGTCGTACGGGGATCTCGGGCAGGAACGTCGGCGGAGTGGGGAACGGCACGATGTCGACGAACGAGCCACGTCGTACCTCGATCTCACCGACTCCGACACGCAGTTTCAACGCGATCAAGTGGGCGCCGTCAGGCTGGTCGTCAAGCGTCAGGATGCGCCGGTAGCCGCTGCGACTCGTGCCGAATGCATCGATCGAGCCGATGCCGACGCGGGCATCGATCTGCACTCGCGCGTTGTCGGGCACGACGACGGTCAGTTTGCCGACGCCAACATCGACCGATGTAGCCAGGTCGCTCGGATAGTCGGCGAGGATCAGGTCGAAGTTGCCCATTCCCGTTTCGTACTGTGTGGCGACGCTGTTGCCGGGACCGATGTACAGCGTCCGGTTTCCGGAGCGCTCAGCAAATCCGACACCGGCGAAACTCATTGCCGACGCCGCCACGGCGGCTACCGCTGTCGCCATTGCCGGGATGATCAGCCAGCGTGCCCTTCCGGCGAATGCACCGACCACCAGCCCCGCCCCGAGGATGACGGTCGCCCACCCGAAGGACCAGGCGCCGCGGCTGTCGGCACTCTCGTTGAGCAGCCACACCAGCGTGCCTACCACGGTGGCGGCACCGATCGTCAACAGACCAAGAGCCGACCGCGGGGGGCGCGGGCGGTCGCGTCGTTGAGCGGTCCATGATCCCCAGCGGTCGCCGGTGGATCCTCCCTCGTTCGTCGTGACCTTGTCGGCTTGAGGCGCCAGCGTGTGAACGTCGACCGGGGTTCGCCCGCGCCACAGTGCGACGGCGACACCGAGCAGACCGATCGCCACCACCCAACCTGCGTCGGGCAGATCTGCGTCCCCGCTGAACAACCATCGCGCCGCCAACAACCCGACCACCACACCCACGACTCGGCGGGGCGTCGATGCCGGTGGTGCCGTCGGCGAATCGGCCAGTAGGGCCAACCCGGCGATGTACAGCACGATTCCGACGCCCCCGAACAGCGCAAGTGCCACGAAGGCGATGCGCACCACGATCGGCTCGATGGCCAGTGCGCGGCCAAGACCTCCGGCCACGCCGAGCACGACCCGGTCGTCCGCGGATCGGGCCCATCGCTGCTCGGGGGGTTCTGGGGCGGCGGTCGGCGGAGGCAGCGGAGCCGGCTCCGTATCAAGATTCATCATGGCTCGCACGGTACGGCTGCCGGTACGCCGGCGCCATCGGGGACGACCCTGGTTGATCCCTGATTCCGATCGCGCCTCATCAGGGTCGCCACCTGATGCGGCGGGCCCCGTTCGATGGCACGATGGACGAATGGAAAGCGACCCGGCAGCGCAGCGCGTCGAGCCTCGCGTCGATTTCGCTCGATCGGCGACGGATCGCATGTTGTTCGGCGTCTGTGGGGGCGTGGCCCGGCGGTACGGAGTCGACGCCTACCTCGTGCGTATCGCCCTGCTGCTCCTCACACTCACCGGCGGATTGGGCGTCGCTCTGTACGTAGTGGGTTGGGCATTGAGCCGACCGCCGGACGAACTCCCCGTACCTGCGCCACTTGACCCAAGCCTGGTGTCGGCGAGGTCGGTGGCGGTCGCCGCGGCTACCGGCGGGTTGTTGATGACAGCGCGCAACGTGGGGCTGTGGCCGGGCGACACCATCATGGTGCCGGCGGTCGTGGTCGCCAGCGGCTCGGCGTTGCTGTGGTATCGCGGGCGCGAGTCTCACGTCCAGCGAGATCCACTCGAACGCGTGCTGCAGGGTCGGGTGACGCCCGTGCGGTCGCTTGGCGGCGTGGCTTTGGCGCTCGCTGGCGTGGTAGCTCTGGTGGCGCGCGGCGTGCGCGTCGAGCAACTGCCCGCCGCACTGGCGGCCCTGGCCATGGCGTTGGCTGGAGCAGCGGTGTTGGTCGGCCCCTACATCGGCCGCCTGACGACACAGCTGCGCGACGAGGAGCGAGCCCGCATACGCGACCAGGAGCGCAATGACATGGCCGCCCATCTGCACGACTCGGTACTGCAGACCCTGGCCCTCATGCAGCGCGCCGCTGCCGATCCCCGGCGGATGGTGATGTTGGCCCGTCGCCAGGAGCGCGAGTTGCGCAGTTGGCTGTACGACGTCAAGGCCAGTGCGGCTGTCGGGTCGCTGAGCGCACGAGCAGAGGCGATCGCAGCCGAGGTCGAGCTCGACCACGGCCTGCCGGTCGATCTGATCGTGGTCGGCGATGTCACGGTCACACCAGGGGTCGACGCGTTGCTGTTGGCGGTTCGTGAGGCGACCGTCAACGCTGCCAAACACGCCAACGCCGATCTGGTGAGCATCTACATCGAGGTCGAGCCGAACGCGATCACAGCGTTCGTTCGTGACAAGGGCGTCGGATTCGCCGCTACAGAGATCGGTGACGACCGACGAGGTATCGCCATGTCGATTCGCGATCGCATCGAACGAGTCGGTGGGCGCGCGGTCCTGGAGTCGGCGCCCGGCGCCGGCACCGAATGGGAACTGGTCGTGCCGCGATGACGGCGCGGGTCCGCGTGTTCGTGGTCGATGACCATGCCCTCTTCCGGTCCGGGGTGAAGGCCGAGATCGGTGATGCCGTCGACATCGTTGGCGACGTGGGCACCGTCGACGAGGCGATCGCTGCCATTCGGGCGACGAAGCCCGATGTGGTGTTGCTCGACGTGCACCTGCCGAACGGTGGCGGTCGGGCGATCCTCGAAGGACTGGCCGACGGCCTTCCCGACACAAAGTGCCTGGCGTTGTCAGTGTCCGATGCCGCCGACGACGTGATCGGCGTGATCCGCGCCGGTGCCCGCGGGTATGTGACCAAGACCATCACGCGCGACGAGCTGCTCGATGCAATTCGCCGGGTCCACGCCGGCGACGCGGTGTTCTCGCCGAGACTCGCCGGATTTGTGCTCGATGCGTTTGCCGGGTCTGTGCCGGTGACATCGGATCCTGACATGGATCGTCTGACGCAGCGCGAGCAAGA
>JANOCR010000337.1:0-16069 GCA_031412355.1 Ilumatobacteraceae bacterium
CAAGAGTGCGTGCGACGAAGCCGCGGTCGCCGCAATGGGCAACGGCCGTCTCGTCGGCCCACCGCTCGAGCGAGAACTGCAAGCGGCCCGCCAACGGCCGCAATAACGGCATGACGGCGGCGGCGAGCTGTGCGGTGAGGAGATAGCGGTCATGACGGTGATGGGCGTGAGCTCGCTCATGAGCCAGCACGACTTCCTGTTCTGCGTCGTCGAGCATGTCGACCAGACCAGTCGACAAGACGACCTGACCGCCGCGACCGGGGAGCGTGAAGGCGAAAGGCTTCTCGTGATCGGTGATCTCCACTGAGCCAGGATGGTCATAGCGCAGGCGGCGATAGCTTCTGAACACGGTTCGGGCGCGGACGATGCCAGCGATTGACAGCATCAGTGCAGCGCCGCCGATCCATGACGGGATTTGTTCATGGACTCCGAACGCCTTCGCACACCAGTCCAGCCGACCACCGAGAAGGGGCAGGTGTGCCACGTAGCCGAGCGAGACGATCCACAGGGTCGGCACGGCGGCAGCAGCGACCACAGCCAACGTAATGGTCACGGTTCGAGCGGCGAGAGTGGGTGGTAGACGACGATGTGTGGCCGTGACGACCATCGCAAGCACGACCGCGACCGTAAGTGGCAACAGAAAAGACGGGAACATCAGTTGTCGCCTTCGCCGAGCATCGCCCGAAGCGCCGTAATGTCCTTCTTCGACAGGCTGCCGACGAATCCGGCGAGCACCTGACCCTTGTCGGATGCCGACGAGAACACCTCGCCGATGCGGCGAACCGCAAGCTGCGACTCGTCGACACACGCCTCATAGGAGAACGCCCGCCCAGCCTCGGTACGTCGAACCAAACCCTTGGTGTACAGACGACCCAACACCGTCGCGACACTCGTGTACGCCAATTCGATGTTGAGGCGGCGCCTGATCTCACCTGGCAGCAGCGGGCTCTCGGCTGCCCACAGCACCGCCATGATGTCATGCTCCAACGCTCCATCGGGCCGCTTGGCCATGTCACACCTCCATGACCACTTTAGCCGACCCGCAGAGGCTAGTCTCCTACATGGTGTAGTTCCTGAGGTCTTCCGCGACCCGAAACATCCAACCCCTCATCATGACTCGTCGAATCCTGCTGCTCCTCGTCACGTCCATCGCCAGCGTGGTGCTCTTTGCGAACCCGGTCTCCGCACACAACACACTCCTCTCCAGTGACCCCGCGGACGGCGCCGTACTCGACGTTGTGCCGACGCAACTGACCCTCGTGTTCGACAAAGCCGTGCCGCTGGACACCTTGTCGATCGAGATCATCGACGCCACCGGCGTGAGGAGCGACCTTGTCGGCTCCGCCCACGGACCGAACGGTGACGCCGAAGTGATCACACCGCTATCGGCGCAGACGGTCGGCGAGGTGACGTTGAGGTGGCGCCTCGTCGGCCCCGACGGCCACCCCATCACGGGCCGAATCTCGTTCACCGTCCCGGCGGCACAGGCGACCACACTCGCAACTCCGATCGCGCCGGCGGACCCAGCGGCTGCTCAGCCTGCACCGCCAGCGTCGCCGACAGCATCGACTGGCGACGGATTCGACGAGCCGTGGACAACGCCAGACGGTCTCAGATGGCTTCTCCGATTCGGCTCCTACCTTGCGATCATGGCGATCGGCGGCGTGATAGCGACGACGGCCTTCGTATGGCGCAGGGCGTGGGGTCATCCGCTGATCCGGCGCTCAGTCGTATGGGCGCTCGCCAGCGTGCTGGTCGCTGCCATCACGCAGCTGCTTGTGATCGCCTCCGACATTCGGTCGGCGCCGCCATGGGCGGCTGCGAGTGGGCTCTCGGCGGCCTTGGAGACCGATGCGGGTCGCGCTCTCGCTATCCGCATTGCATTGGTGGTGGCGCTCGCATGGGTGATGTTCATGGCTAGGACTCACAGCGAGGAATCGCGCTGGAAACTGTCAACCGCTCTGCTCCTCGGGTTGCTGGCGACATGGGCATACTCTGGTCACTCCCGATCCATGCGGTGGTCGCTCCTAGGTGTACCGCTCGACGTCGCACATCATGCGGCTGCCGCGGCGTGGATTGGAGGACTTGCAATCATCGGGCTGGTCGCCATCAGGGAATCGGACGCTGAGGAACTCATCGACAGCGTCAACCGATTTGCTCGACTCGCAGCGACGTCCGTCGCACTGATCGTGGGAACCGGCGTACTCCAGGCCTTCCGACTCGTGGGAAGCCCCGGTCGCTTGTTCGCCGCGGACCACGGCAGGTACCTGGTACTCAAGCTTCTGGTGCTCGGCTTGATGCTCAAAGTCGCCGACATCAATCGGCAGCGTGTCAGTCGACGCTTTCGCACTGCCTCTACCACGACGCCCCTGGCCGTCAACAACCTCCGCCGAGCGATGGGTACTGAGTTAGCTGTTGGGCTCGTCGTCGTGGCCGTGACGGCTGCGATGGTCGTGTCGCCACCGGCCGTTGCGCAGGAACCCGCGAATCAAACACTGAAGACCGGCTCGCCGACCGCGATGACAACAATCGATGCTGCGACGACGGCCACGACGGTGACGCCTGCTACGGGAGTACCAGCCAACAGTTTGAATGTCGACGCAAGCCTGGCGGCCGAGCAGTCGGACTCAGCGACGGTGCCCTGTGCGGTTTCGGGATTGTCGCTGCAAGTTGGAGCGTCGGGTACCGATGTCGAGTGCCTTCAGGCGGCGCTGAGGGACTCCGGTTTTCTCAACACCCACACCCCCGGTGCATTCGATGACGCTACGGACACCGCTGTCAGGAAATTGCAAGCCGAGCGTGGGCTCGTCGTCGACGGCATCGTCGGTGAGGTCACCGGGAACGCGCTCGGGATTTGGAGTGGATGACGCCAATGAGTCGATCAGACCACCTACACTGTGTAGTAGTAACCCTGGACCCCCCGAAAGGCCCTATCTCATGAAGCTCCGATCCCTGTCATTGATTGCTGTCGTTGGTGCGGTTGGACTCGCCGCGTGCGGAAGCGACGATGCCGCGAGCCCTGCCACCCAAGCTCCCGCCACCCAAGGTCCCGCTGCGACAGCAGCGGCTGGCGTCGTGTTCAATGACGCCGATGTCGCCTTCGCGCAAGGCATGATCCCTCACCACGAGCAAGCGGTCGAGATGGCTGACATCGCGCTCGACCCGAACGTGGGCGCCGGGGGCCCGGTCCGCGATCTAGCGACGCAGATCAAGGGCGCGCAGGATCCCGAGATCGCACTGATGACCGGCTGGCTTGCAGCTTGGGGTCAACCCATGCAGATGGCCACCGACGAAGGCCACGACATGTCATCGATGGACGGCATGATGTCCGCCGATGAGATGGACTCTCTCGGGAGCATGACGGGCGCCGACTTCGACAAGATGTGGATGGAGATGATGATCCGTCACCACGAAGGTGCGATCGCCATGGCCCAGACAGTCAAGGCCGCTGGATCCAGTCCCGACGTTCTCGCTCTGGGGGAACAGGTGATTGCTGCCCAGCAGGCCGAGATAGCCCAAATGCAGGCATTGCTGGCCGGCTGATACCCACGAACGCCTCACCGCGGCCATTTCCGCGCGTTGTGGATTGTCAAGAAAGTGTCAAGTTCGTTGCGTGTGGTGTCGATGATTGTCTCATGAAGCCAACACGCCACCGTGTTCTCGTCGCGATCGCGACCGTGACGGGCATCTTGCTCATCGACGCATCAGCGGCCTCAGCGCACCCAGCGCAGTCGTCGACAGTCGTGACTGCGACGAAGGCGGCCTACACGGTCCGACCTGGCGACAACCTGGCCGGAATCGCCCAAAGAATCCGCATCCCGCTGGCCGACCTACTCGCCGCCAACAAAATCACGGTGACGAGCACGATCCATCCCGGACAGATCCTGACCCTTCCACCCGTCACCGCACCAGCGCATCCAAACCCGACTGCTGCAGTTGTACGGACCACCCCATACACCGTGGTGACCGGTGACTACTTGGCTGGCATATCCAACAAGAACGGCGTCACCTTGAAAGCCCTCCTGGCTGCCAACAGCCTGACTCCGTCCAGCGCCATCCATCCCGGCCAAGTGCTGCGCGTACCACCGGCAACTCAGCAGAAGGCTTCGCCGCAATCGTCTAACCCGTCGTCCACCCCAGATCCGTCAACCGTCGCTCCATCCGACATACTGATCTCGTACCTTCGGGCTCAGGTCGGCAAGCCATACAAGTTCTTCACTGCCGGGCCCGAAACATTCGACTGCTCGGGCTTGGTTGTCGCTGGGTACAGGCAGATCGGCATCAAGCTGGTTCACCAGAGCCGAATGCAAGCCACCATGGGCGCTGCAGTCGATTTTCGAACCGAACCGCTCGTGGCAGGCGATCTCGTGTTCTTGCGCTCGTCGAAGGATTCCTCGCAGATCGGCCACGTCGGCGTCGCACTCGACGCCAAGACCTGGATCCAAGCTCCCGGAAGCGGCATGGAGGTGCGGATCAGGCCCCTGCCGAGCGACGACCGCATCGAATCGGTCCGCCGAATCCTGACGCCCTAGCCAGGGGCGCTCACCTAAACATGGTCTGTCGGGTACTTTCAATGACCATGTCGTCGCCCATTGCGTTCTTCGAGCGGGCTTGCGCGTGACTGAGTTCTTGCCTGGCGAGTAATCACGGACTCATTGTCGCTGCTGCCTGAGTCCCGAAGCCTGCCGAGCATGTGACTACTACGATGTGTAGTTTGTGGGAGGGATGCGACCAACTTTCTACCGGTCATCTCGCGCCCGCACGATCAACAGGTCTGTCCGCAGATCTCGGCGACACCTCCGCATCCGAAGCTCATCGACATGACGACTCCGTCTACGCGAATGTCTCGCCTCAAGTTTGCCGGTGCGATCTGCGTCCCGCTCATGCTGTCGGCGTGTTCCAGCACCGACGCCAGCGAGGGCTCGGCAGGCACCAACGCTCGAGATTCCACTGTGATCACCACCAGCGACACCACAACCACGCACCCGGACTCGGCGACGTCACAGCCGACCTCCTCGACCACCCTCCCGGCTGCTGCGACATCTGTCGCCACGACGACTTCGACTTCGACTTCGACTTCGACTTCGACTTCGACCACGGCCCCTGACCCTCTCAGTGGGGTGTTCGACCGGGGGTGCGTTCGCCAGGCCGGGGGCGACGAGTCACTCGAGCGGATCGCCGGCACGCTCGCCGACATCGCCGACGTCGGCGGCCTGTGGGCCGAGAACGATTTCATCGACGCTGTATCGCCGGGCGACCTCGTCGACGTGTGCGTGAACAACGCAATCGATGACATCACCGGGATGCCCCGTGCAAGCCTCGACGACCCGGCGCTCGCTGCGGCGATCCGGATGAACGTGGAACGGCAACAGACCAAGATCAACGAGCTGTTTGCCCCCTACGGCACCGCGCCGATCGCAGTCGACGGGGTGTCCGGCCCGGTCACGGGTCAACGGCTCTGCGCTGCACGGCTCATGCTCGGCTTGCCGGCATCGGTCAACAACATGCGCCCCGGCTCCGACGAACAAGCCGTGCTCTTCGCCGCTACCGGGCTCCCGACACCGGTGTCATCAGCGACCGAGTCAGAACGGTGGGCGCTGCTAGATCGTACGTGCCAGATGATGTTCATCGGAACTGGCCCTGCAACGGTCTTTGTCTTTCCCACCTCGACCGGTTCTGCGGGTTTCGAGACCCGCGACCAAGACCGAGCCAGAGTGTTCCGCTTCAATCCGGCGACAGAGACCGGTGGTTGGCACAACAGCAGCGAGTACCCGGTCGGGGTCGACAACCCTCTGAACGGCAACTTGTACAAGCCGCTGTACTTCGATCTCGGGCAAGCCATTCACGGTGCCAACAACGTGCCGCCCACGCCTCAGAGCAAGGGATGCGCACGACTGAGCGTCGCGGACCAGACCACTCTCTTGACATGGCTCGGCCTCGTCGATCGCACAGACGAAACATGGTCGAGAGACCAGATCGGGCTCACCGTCAACGTCCAGGGCCAATTCATCGGACGACAGACCTGACATGCGAAGTCCGTGATCGCCGTACACAAGCGGCATGGAGCAAACGTTCACCGTTCAAGGTCCGAGCACCCTCAACCCGGGCACCGACACCAAAGCGTCACAAATCAGGTGGACGGCGTCAGCGACGTGCGAAGCGAGCGATATAGACGGCCGGTAGAGCTGGGGGTGAAGTCGGCCTGCCGGGTTTCGTTGGGTGCTCGGCTTGGAGACGGATGTACGACGACTTCGGTTTCGTCTTCGGTTCAGGGTGCTCATGCTGGCGCGCTGGACAATGCTGTAGAGCGTCGCTCGGGACAACTTGATCTTGTGGTGATGTTCGAGGTGCCAGATCGTGTCAGCGCCGGCATCGAGACCGGCGCTGGTGAGCGCGAAGTCCGACACGACCTCGACTCGCAGCGGTTCGTGCTCAGCGTCCCGTGTAGCGGAAAATCCACAGGCCGCTGTCACGGTCACTGGCCAGGATCAGCGTCTGGCCGGCCCACCTTCCTCCAAGGAGTCGGTGGACCTCCACGCCCCAGAAGTTGTTCCCGTTCTCGTCGATGTAGTGACCCACTTCCTCGATGCCGTCCTTGCCGTAGCGGATGACGCGCAGTCCAGCCGAGTAGTAGGAGAGATAGGCGAGATCGGACCGGCGCGGGTCGACCGCCACCTCGTGGACAGAAAGGTCGCCGGACCCCTGCGCGAAGGCCGGGTCGAGGGCCTCATCGACGGCGTAGGCATCGATCTGTTCCATCGTCTTGCGATCGAGCAGCCGGACATAACCCCACCCGTCGAACACGGAACCGACCGTGACCCGCTGGCCGATGGCGCCGATCGCCGGGGCTTCGGGGTAGGTGAAGCTGACGGGGGTGTCGAAGATCAGGTGGAACGCCTCGTGCGTGGTGCACACGGCGACGATCTCATCGACGAATGCTCCCGATCCGCAGAACGCCACGTCCGCAGCGACGTGACGGTTGACCAGGACGACGGCATCCCAGCCTGCAAGAACCGCTTGGTGCGCCTTCTCACCCGGGAAGCAGGCCGCTTCCGTTGCGCCGGAATCGCCGGAGGGGCCTCGCTGCAACACCAGGATGCTCTCCTCGCCGGGTTGCAAGGACGCCGAGTAGCCGGGGATGCTCTCGGGCGTCGGGACCGGCACCGAGTTCGGACAGCCGTACCCGCCGTACACAACCGGACCGTTCAAGGTCAGATCGCCGAGGATGGCGGGCGACGCTCCGCCGCCGACGAGGGACGCCTCGTACACGCCGGCGTTTGGCCCCGTCGTGATCCTGAAGTCGCTCGTGCGGTAGGGCGAGAAGTCTTCATCGGTCCCGACGATGTAGCGGCCGTTCGGGCTGAACTCTGCCTGGTGGGCATTGCCCTCCGGGAACTCGAAGTCCGGGAACAGGGTGTCGGGGAACGGATAGTCGCTGTCGGAGATGTACGTCGGGTTGGCGGGGTCGTCCACGTTCAGCAACACCCAGCCACCATCCCAGTACGACAGCAGCATGGTCCACGTGCCCTGGACTTTCTGCACGACCATGTCGTGAAGGTTCACCGATTGGAAGTTCCCGCTGCTGGCCAGCTCGTCCTGTTCGATGTCGAACAACGCGGCGAGATCCATCTCGACCAGCAACTGCGGGTTCCTCGGGTCGGTGATCTCGAGGATGTCGACGTCTGCGAACTCCTCGTTGTCGACGATCACGACGAACGCTCGGCGACCCTGCTGCCACGCGAAGGCGCTGTGGATCTGGTTGTATTCGCTGAAGAAGCCGCCGGGGACATTGTCGCCGTTGTTGGCCGCGAGCACCTGCGGGTTCGTCGGGTCGGTGACGTCCCACAGCGACACACCGGCCTCACCGCCGAGCGCACAGAGCTCGTTGTTGAAGACGAGCACCTGGCCCCGGAAGCTGCTCGTGCGAAGGTCCACGACCTGCGCTCCCTCACCGGGAAAGGCGCCCTCGCTGGCGTCGATGAAGCCGACCTGCACTGGATTCGTCGGATCGGAGATGTCGATGATCGCCACGCCGGCGTCGAAGCAGCCCTCCGGATCGCGCACGGTGAGATATGCGTAGTTGCCGTAGGCCGCAACGTCGGCGACCCGACCCTCGGCCGCGCCGTCGATGTCGACCCGGCCGACGAGCTCGACGTTCTCACTCGACCCTGCGAGATGGCCGTCGAGCGCGTCATGCTGCAGATCGGTGCCAAAGGGCGAGTCGACCACGTCGTCGGTCAGCGTCCCGACGATTCGCGGCACGGACGGTCGCGTTACCTGTGCGGCGACGACCGATGGAATTGCAGCGGCCAAGATCACTCCGGCGAATGCCAACCTGGTCTTCATGGAACCCCCGTCTCATGTAAGAGAACAGAGCAGAGGCTCAGCCTGGGCGTTGGACGCCCCCAGGGCTCGACCTCCGCTCCCTTGTGAAGAACAACCTAGCCGACGGAAGGAGTCCACTGTCAATGCCGGCCGATAGCTGGCCGTCGTGAGGAGGCACAGGAACTGCGGTCGCATCGACGACGCAAACGTCACCTGATGGGTGGCCGGCCGGGCCGGTCGATCACGTTCGCCTTGCCGACAGCGATGGCGAGATGATCGATCGAGCCCGAGCGGCGTCAGCCAAGTCACACACCCCGTGCTCTTCATTACTGGCGACACCGGCGCCGCTTTGCGAAGCGCAGGCCCAACGTCTCGACCTACGCAAGGTGCCGACGCCGGACCCTGGCGCGCCTGACCAGGTGACCCGCCGGAAGCCGATGCCGCTGCCCGGGGCCTTCGTTGCTGCATGGCCGCGTCAGAACCGCTCGAACAGATGTGGTAACTCATCGTCGCCCAGGCCCGGGCCGGTGTCGGCGACTCTGAGAATCGCCCGATCGGTTGCGGCCTCGATTGTGACTGTGATGCGGCCGCCGGGTGGCGTGAACTTGACAGAGTTGGGGATGAGGTTGACGACGATCTGTTGGAGCCGGTCAGGATCGGCGTTCGTCGGCGCCGGCTCACCGACGACGTCGATGGTGATGTCGCCCTTCTCAGCGAGCGGACCGAGCAGATCGACGGTGGTGCGGACAATGTCGGAGACATCTACGGGGACAGTGTGGAGTCGTAGACCCGCTGCTTGTGCGGACGACAGGATTTCGAGGTCGGCCACGAGTCGGCTGAGTCGCACAACTTCGTCATGGAGCGAGGCGAAGGCTGTGGGCGTCGGTTCGTCGATGCCGTCGAGCAGTGCTTCGGTGCTGCCCTGCAAAATGGTGGGCGGGTGCGGAGCTCGTGGACGACATCGGCGAGGAGGTTGCGGCGGAGCTGGTCCTCACGGTCAAGGTTGTCGGCCATCTCGTTGAACGCGTCGGCAAGGCTATGCAACTCGCCCGGCCGTCGACGACGACAGCCTGCGACACCGGATCACCGCGTGGAGTGTCGACCGCGTGCAGGCCGTGCATGCGTGCCATCATCGCGGCCAATTCATCGGTGGGCGCGGCGATTACGACACCATCCGAGTCCAGTATGGCCAGCGTGGCCTGCCCCCGGCGGCCACCGTAGCAACGGAGATTAGATGGGCACCGTCCCAGCCGCCGGCTCGCACGTAGGCATCTGCGGCGGCGGCGGTCGCCGACAGGCCGTCGCGGCGACGCTGGTCAGACAACACCGACACCTCCGAGCGCGAGGCCACAACGATGAGCGCAGCGGACACCGCGACTGCGGCCATTGCGACCGCGAGGAACGCCCGACCAGCTCCCTGATCTTGAGCTCGTCCTCGACGACAAGCACGGTCGCGGTCATCAGAACGCCTCTCTCATTGCGATCATCTTCCCGCGCGTTCGGATAGCGCGCACTGGTGCGATGGAAACCAGTCAACCTGCACGCGGTCTCCACGCGACCTCCACACGTCAGGTTCATCATGAGAGTCGACAAGGAGGCGCTCACCATGAGACGCACAATGATCATCGGCGCAATAGCCGCCACAGCACTCACGATCGGACTCGGTGTCGGCGCAACGCTGGCTGCCAGCGACCCGATCCCACCCCTGCCGGTTGCGTCGGTCACCACGACCGACGGCCACATGGACGATGTCAAGGATATGACATCGATGATGAACGGGATCGGCATGACCGACATGGTGGGCGCAACGGGCATGGACGCTATGCACACATCGATGCACCAGGCCATAGCGGGCAGCGTGCCCGCTGACGTGCTCGCCGCTTGCGATGATGTCCACGCTTCGACGAGCGAGGCCCAGGCGCCTCCATCGACCGACCAAGCATCGAATCACACCGCCCACCACCCGGACGGCCAGCCATGAAGCACCGCGACCATATGATCCTCTGCGGGATCGCGATACTCGTCGCCGTCATGCTGTTCGCCCGCCCAGGCGCCAGCCCACTCGCGGCCGGCTTCGGCTTTGCATTGCTGCTCTGCCCGATCGTCATGGGAATCGTGATGTGGCTCCTCATGCGCCAGCCCAAGAACTCCAGCTTTCCGCGTAAGCAGCGCGACATCCCGGAATCACAAGACGATGCCGCCCACAACCACATAGCGAACAGTGGACGGCCATGAACGACGTGGAAACCGATCGAGGCGACGATCCGGGCGATGGCACCGACGGCGACAACGACCGTCGATCCGTCATCCGGATCATCCTCGCCGAGTTGGCCCTCGTGGCTCTCATCTTCGTCGGTGTCGCTGCCCTGATCCGGGGAGCAAGCGCTCCGGATCCGGCTGACGCCGCAAGCGCCGCCGCGTCGCCGACGGTCGAGCTCGGTGCACTTCCCGAGGCGACCGCTGACGTGTATCGATACGCAGCCGATCACGCAGGTCACTTCGCTGAGATTCCCTGCTACTGCGGCTGCGACCGCAGCCTCGGTCACCGCAACCTCGAGGACTGCTTCGTCAACGCCACGGGCGACTGGGATGCACACGCCTCCGGCTGCGGGGTCTGCACCGCAGAAGCCATCGCCGCACGCGAACAACTCGACGCCGGCGTCGCCATCAGCGACGTGCGTCAATCAATCATCGACCGCTTCGGGCCACCACCCGCAGCCTGACCCTGGAGGCCAATCATGACCAACACCCAACATCGAGCCGAGGGGCGCCGCCACGCCCGCCACCGGACCTGGCTACTCACTTCAGCCGCCGCGATCGCGCTCGTCGGCGCATCTGTAGGCGCCATCGCCGCAGCCACATCCGGTGGCTCGTCGGCGTCAGGCACCGACTACAAACGAACAGGTGAGATCAACGCCATGGGCATGCCCGTACTCGAAACCCCGGGTACAGCGAGCGGCACGATCTCGACGAAAAGCCTGACGGCCACACCATCCACATGGGCACTCGGTCGCGTTCCGCTGGACGTCGCCGTCCGTCCCACGTGGCTGCTGCACAACATCGGTACCGATGCGATCACGATCGGCGAGCCACACGTGCAGATCAACCAAGGCTGCTGCCCGGGAGCGTTCACCGTGCAAGGTCCGAGCAACCTCGACCCGGGCACCGACACCAATCTCAGTTTCGAGCTCTCGATGCACCCCGGAATGGATGGTCCCCACGACATGACGATCCACGTCCCCGTGCGGCACGCCGATGGCGCCACGGAGACCATCAACCTCAGCGTCCTCGGCGACTTCCGCGACTGACCGTGGGGGCCGGTGTGTGGTGCTGCGGCCCAACTACGCGACCGACAAGGCTGGACCGGATCTCGCCACCTGCTTCCGAACTTGCAGCACACCAGTGGCGGCGAATTACATAAGACCCTTCACCGCGACCGCAGATGGCCATCCTCCCCGAACCGCAATACCCAACGGTTGGGACGAACGGCCCTACTGAGACGTCCGCGACCCGGCTTGTGTCGATGTCAGTGGCGTGTTTCCAGTAGCGCGGCACCGTACGTACACGGCAGCACGGCACGTTCGTTTGCCTCACGAAGCCAATGGAGAGATCTACATGAGCAAGCCACGACATATCACCCTCCTCGCGGTCGCCGCGCTGATGGCTGGCCTGATCGCCGGTTGCGGCCCAGATCCTTACGATGGGCCCGGTGCCAAACTCGACATCGTCGAGGACGATTTACGCGTGGTTGATGTGGAGATGACCGAGATGGCGTTCGGCCCGGCCAACATCGATGTCGCACTCGGCGAGACCGTTCGGCTGCGATTCCACAACGCCGGTGTCGTCGCCCACGAAGCCGTCATGGGTGACCTCGCCTTCCAAGAGGAACATGCTGCGGAGATGACGGGCGGCGACGCCCATCAGACGGACTCGCACGACGCAACCGCTGACGATCCGGAGGCCCTCGTCGTCGCTGCCGGTGACACGGCAGACATGGTGTACACCGCGGGTGACGCGGGCGCCCTGATCATCGGATGCCATCAGCCAGGCCACTGGGATGCCGGGATGAAATCGGACCTCACCATCAGTTGACGTCGTCATTTGCGTAGCGAGTCGAGCAGTCCGACTGTTTCGTTCATCCAGGCCGGGATGTTCCCGCTCGATCTCACCGATGCTGGACTGCAGAATCGGTTGTCTCGACCTCGGCGTCGAGGACTCCGAAGACCCGCTATTCGACTGGTGCCTGTAGCTGGATCACCGTTCTGGTCGGGACGGGGAACGGCGGGCGATGTACCGCGACTCGAGTCTCATCGTCGAACAGCGCTTCAACTTGATCGCCGAAGTCCAGCGGTACGGCCCGAGTCAGTCCGCCGGTGATGACGATGTCGCCAGCCTCGACGTGTCGACCCTGCAAGGCCAGTTGGCCGACCAGCCAGACAACACCCGCCGCTGGATGACCTGACGCGGCGCGTCCCGTCGCCGAACCGCATTCCGTGCCGTTGTGCAGAAGCACGACCGTGACCTCGTCCAGGCGTTCGATGCTGCTGAGTGCAGGCCCGACGACGACCTGCGCAGCAGAGGAGCCATCGGCCGTGTTGTCCTCGAGACGGAATCGATAGTCCGGGTACACGGAGTCCACGATCTCGAGACAGGCGAAAGCCTCGCCGACGGCGCCGAGCACCTCGTCCAAGTTCGCGTCACCGGGCAGCGAATGGTCGAAGCGAAGCCCGATCTCCGGTTCGACACGTGGTTGGATGAGCGCCAGGCCAGCATCGCCGTCATGAGCCACGAGCATTGCGTCGGTGAGTGGGCCGAAGTTCGGTTGATCGATCCCCATCTGGGCGCGCATCGCAAGCGAGGTATAGCCGAGCTTCCAGCCGACGACTTTCTCGCCGCGCTCCAGCCGGAGCGCAGCACCGGCACGCTGAATCGCGTACGCGTCGTCGATGGTGAGATCTATTGCCGACGAGATCGGGTCACATACCATGCGATCGCGACGCGCTGCCGCAAGCACAGCAGCCCACTCGGCTATCTCGGCTGCAGTCAACGACATACCCCCCGAAGCGGTCAAGGAGACGCGGTGTGCTTGCCGACGTGCCATCCCGCGTCACCGAGCAGTGCCCCGGCCCGTGCGATCGGCTCGGCCTCTAGCGGCGTGGCCATCGAGTCGTTCCAGCGGTTGAACACGCCGAACATGCACACCACGCCCAAGATCTCGACGATCTCGCCGTCGGTCCAGTGTCGGGTGAGCTCCTCATACGAGGCATCCGTGACACCGTTGGGGATCGACGCGGCATCACGCGCGAAGTCGAGCGCTGCCCGCTCTCGGTCATCGAACAACGGGCTCGTCTGGTAGTCGTAGATCGCCGCCATCTTCTCGTCAGCAACGCCGTGGCGGGTGGCACTGACCGTCGTGTGGGCCCGGCAGTACTGGCACCCGGCGGCATAGCTGGCCACATGGGCGACGAGTCGCTTGAGGCCGAGATCGACGCGGCCAGCAGGATCGAACACAGCCTTGTTGAGTTGCACCACTGCCTTGGCGATGGCCGGGACTCGCTGCATCGTCAGCAGACTGTTCGGCACGAAGCCCAACGTCTTCACAAAGTGCTCTAGCGTGTCGCGGAGGTCGGAATCGCGACACTCCTCAATCGGTACCGGTGCCATCCGAGACATTGGGATCCTCCTCAGCGCGGCGCGATGCGTCGGCTCGGCCAACTGTGTCGTCAGCCCGTTCTACGGTCAACACACGCGTGCTACTCGGCGGAACGACCGTGGCCGTTAACCGTCTGGACTCTCCAGACTGATGGCACCGTTCGTGAAGCGGGCGATCTGCCACACGAACTGAAAGGCCCGAGTGGCACTAGATATTGCGATCGCCGGTAGCAGGCCGCGGGGTTGCGATTAGCGAATTTGTTCGGTGAATGCGGCGCATTCTCATGTGGCCAACTGATCCTGCCGACATCATGGTGCCATGATTGACCGACGACAGCTTGGATTGACGAAATTGACGCTCGCTTGCCTCGCTACCACCGCACTCATCGGCGGTTGCTCGAGTCCGAGCACGAGCACCAAGCAGGGCACAGAGGTCCAAGATGTCGTGGCTACGAGTACCTCGACGAGCACTGAAGATGATTCCGACGGGGGCGCGCTCGGTGACAGCGCCTCGGCACGGGTCGATGAAGTGCTGGCGATGGGGGAGGCCGAGCGCGATGCGGCCGCGGCCGAGGCTGGGCTCGAGTTGGAGTTGGCAGTGGCCAAGGAGTCGGGGCTCGAGGCCGAGCTCGGTGGACCTGACGCCACCCGTGACGCGCTGGTCTCGGCCTGGGCGCCCCTCGTCGAGCAAGCCGTCGCAGTCAGAGGGAGCAACGTTCCGTCCGGTTTCCGACGGGTGGCCACAGCGGCACCGGCGATCGGTGAGGGATTCTTCGCCGGTTTGCTGCTCGGAGCACTCAGCGCGGACTCTGCTGTCTCAAATGCGAGCACCGGCGAAACAGGTGCCGAAACTGTTACCCAGAACGGGTTCACGGTGACGCAGTCGGGGTCGCTGAATCGCGGTGAATTCGCGTTGGAGGGCACCAATGTCGACGGTGCAACCGGGGTGACGACAAAGTTGGTCACGAAGACCTCGGCCGTGCCGTGCCCTGACGCGGACGGTCGGTTCGAGATCGAGGCGGTCATCGATGTCACCGTGTCCAAGGGCACGGCCGGTCAACGCGGCGTGTTGGACGTCAAGGTGGTTGGGCACGTCGACGATGATGCCCACCTCGCATCCTCGGACCTCGACTACACGATGAACTGGTCGAGGACGTCAGGCGGGGCAACCGAACTGGTCAATCTCTCCGGCAGTGTTCCTTCGTCCGGTGGCGGTTCGAGCACGGTCGAACGAACCGGCGGTGCGGCGACATCGGACCTCGAGGCGTCGGCCACGGTGGGTGCGCAGATGTACTCGATGCTTATGGAGCATTTCTTGACCGCGGCGGCACAAAAGGGTTGGGAGTCCGGTCGTTGTGTTCGGATCGACGTGAAGGCTGAGCCTGGCCCGAAAGATGTGAAGCCAGGTGGTACCTCCGACATCACGGCCGCGCCACGGAGCACGATGGACGGTGGCCCGGTCGGTGGCAACGTGATTGCCACGTTCGCTGGACAGTTGGCGGTGGAACCAAATGGGTCCCCGGTCCCCGCCGACGCGGCGTTCGTCTACACCGCCCCGACGGACGGTCTTCCGACGTCTGGAACGGTGTCGCTCGAGGCTCGCTCACGGCGAGGCGTCGGCAAGGCCGAGATCTCGTTCGAGGTCGACAGGCCCGTGTATGTGGCGAGTGGAGGGGGAGGCGGAATCACCTTCAGTGGAAGTACCCAGGTTCCGGACCTGAACTTCACCCTAACGGGCGATTTCGAGGGCGGGTCGGCGACGTTCGACTTCTCGTCTGACATGGACGCAGATGGAGATCGCCTCCCCACCGGAGTTGTCACGATCACCGGAGGGGGCAGCGGTGCAACGGTGACCGGCGATGGCACATACACCATGGCCGCCAACCCAGACGGCACGCTCACGGTGACGATGACGACGCACGCCTGCGTTGATGTTTCAGGGCTATGTCGTGACTCGACAAATGTGATCACCTTGACACCCCAGTCGTGACGAGGTGTGTGGACGGTCACGATCGGTGCGATGTCGGACGGCTGCCCTGCGCTCCGGCGGAGCGCTTCGCCCTTTCGAGAGTTCAGCGATTGCGTCAGCGAC
>JANOCR010000338.1:0-2334 GCA_031412355.1 Ilumatobacteraceae bacterium
GAGGTGTTCGAGGTGCGCAGCGACGGCTATCTGTACATCTTGCAGGAGGAGCCTCCCGAAGACTTGTGGCAACGCGTGACCACGGCGGCCGACATGTGCCCAACTGCCGCAATCACACTCTCCGCCTAATACTTTCCCTCGCCCGCGTCGGCCACGGCATGCCTGCTCAGGCCGATCACATGCGATGTCGACGGCGTCGGGTCCAACAACGCAGAACTTTTCTGTCTTAAGACCAAACCGATTCGGATCTTACGACGTGTCATTACGAAATGATGACAGAAAGGTGACGCTTTGGACCGTCGACTGAGAATCGCCCACGCATTGTCCGCCACTGCCACTCTCGGTGTTGCCGCAGTGGCAGTTGCCACCGTCGATGGTGGCCTGTTTGTCGAGGCTGCACCAGCCGCCGGTCCCGGCGTGAAGACGATCGAGATTGTCGACGAGTACGTCGTCGTGTCTACGGCTGTCGCTGGTCTGGCAGCCTCGTTGGCAGCGTCAGTAGCAGGACCTACGTCGACGCAGGCGCCTCTGACGATGGCCTTTCCAGCCGGCGACCCTCCACCGGCTGTCGCCCCGGAACCAGGCACTGACACCACCGGTGCGAACGGGGATGCACGCAGCCCGCAAGACGATGATCGCCAACGCTCCGCGGAAGCGAGCGAACCTGATTCCGACGCATGGGACGACCCTGAGTCCGATGTCGACGGACACGAAGACCATGACGATGACGATGGGCATGACGACGACCATTCAGATGACGACTGACGTCGAATGTGGGCCTCAGATGGTCGTCTTTCTTGACAAGATCGTGCTTGAGCAGCCGATTCGCGCAGCCGATAAGACAAAGGTCCTGGAGATCTATGTCTCGGAGACGACTTAAGACGCGTCATCCAAAATGACGCAGAAGGGTGATCGTGTGGAACGCCGTCTCGCAATCACATACATAGTTTCTGCCACAACTACGTTCGGTGTTGCCTGCGTGACGATCGCCGTGACCAGCGGTGGTCTGTTCGTCAGTGCCGCGCCGCGGCCAGCCAGCGGCAAACAGATCGAGATCATCGACGACTACATCGTCGTTCAGTCACCGACGACCAGTGTGGTCCTCAGCGACACACTGCCGATGCCGGTCGACCCGGCGGCACCGGCAGCGGTAGCACCTCAGTCGGAGCTGAATCGACCCAAGTCCCCAGCAGCGACCGCAACACCCACCGTGCCGTCAGCGGCCACCGCAACACAGACTGCGGTTCCAACTGCCGAACCGGTTACGTCACCGTCACCCGATCCCACGCCAGTACCGCCTCCGCCAGAGGCTCCTGCGCCTGCACCGGTTCCTGTTCAAGAACCCACGCCGGCCACTCCGCCGACGCAGGCTCCGCAGCCGCCCGAGACGACCACGCCCCCCACCACAGCGGCGGCGACCCGGCCACCAATCCCTGAGGGGTGCGAGGAACCGGAGTGGGGTCAAGGAGGTTGGAAGTGCGATGACGACTGAACTCAGTGAGCAGCAACTCGCCAGGCTTGCCAAGTTGGGGAAGCGAAACCCAACTGCCGCCGCGGCCTCGCCCGCCATGCGCGTGCGCGAGCCGCTGACATGTCGTATCGCTCGATTGGCGCCGTGGGGGCCGCCGACGGGCTCGCCCGTCGATGCCGCAGCGATCGTCATCGAGCAAGCGGCGACGGCCACCGTGCCGGCGATCGATCGCCACACGAGTGTGCGGCTCTTCGGAAGCCGCCGACGGCACGTCGCTGCCGCAGGGCGGATCTTGGCAACCGGCCTGGCGACATCGGGTTTTCTGGGCACGATTGCCTCGCTGGCAACGGCCGATGCACGTGCCCTCGAGGCCAAGCAGGCCGACGCCGCGCCGCCGACGACCCTGGTCGAGACCATCCACCGCGTCGTCTACGTCGACGAGTACGGCAATCCCATCGCGCCGCCGACCACCTTGGCTGCGCCGGACGTCGCCGCGCCGACGACAGCCGTGGCGGCCGTCGACCCCCTGACCGTCGTGGATCCTCTGGCCTCGACAACAACCCTCGGCACCGTCGTACCGCCGACTGCAACGCCGGCCGCGACACCAGCACCAACACCGGCACCGGCACCCGCCCCCGCGCCCAGCGGCGGCGGTAGCGGTGGCAGTGTCGGCGCGGCCCCGGCCCCGGCACCAGTTCCGGCACCAGCACCACCGCCCGATCCCGCACCAGCCCCCGCATCAGCCCCGGCCCCGGCACCCGATCCCGCGCCAGCCCCAGCCCCAGCCCCCGCGCCGGCACCGGCACCGGCCCCGGCCCCAGCCCCCGCTCCGCCACCTCCTCCTCCCCCCGCACCCGCGCCGG
>JANOCR010000339.1:0-4320 GCA_031412355.1 Ilumatobacteraceae bacterium
GTCTGGAAGGGCACGCAGATCGTGCTGCACGTCGGCGGCGCGGAGAGCGTGCACGCGGTCTACGTCAATGGTGTGTTCATCGGGTACGGCACCGACAGCCGGCTGCCGAGTGAGTACGACGTGTCGGGCCACGTCATCGCCGGCGGAACAAATGAAATCGCAATCGTTGTCATTCGTTATAGCGCCGGCAGTTATGTCGAGGATCAAGACCAGTGGTGGATGGCGGGCCTGCATCGTTCGGTGCACTTGGAGTCGCGCCCGTTGGTGCACATCGCCGATGTTCGATGCGACGGCGACTTCGATCCACAGAGCGGCATCGGCAGTGCGAAGGTCGTCACCGAGATTGGGTTCGTCGATGAGGCGCGGGCCGGTTGGACAGTGCGCACCACGCTGCGGAGCCCGAAGGGGCGGCCAGTCGGCAAGGCGCAGGTGTCGCCCGTGCCGCATGCGTTCGCCGTGCCGTATGTGTTCACCGGCCACACCGTCACCGCCCAGTGGACGGTGCCGGCGTGCGCGCCGTGGTCGGCGGAGGATCCAAACCTCTACGACGTCACCTGCGAGCTGATGAGTCCCGGTGGCGAGTGTGTCGACACCACGACACATCGCATCGGCCTTCGCCGCGTCGAGGTCGTCGACCGCCAACTCCGCGTCAACGGTCAACCGATCTGGATCTTCGGTGTGAACCGCCACGATCACCATCCTGATCGCGGCAAGGCTGTCAACGCCGACGACATGATGAAGGACCTGCAGACCATGCGCGCCCACAACATCACCGCCGTGCGCACCTGCCACTATCCGAACGACAGTGTGCTGTACGACCTGTGCGATGAATTGGGCATGTATGTCATCGACGAGGCCAACATCGAGAGTCACGCCTACAACGTCAGCATCTGCGACGACGCCCGGTACCGGCCGGCGTTCGTCGAGCGTGGCGCGCGCATGGTGCAGCGTGATCGCAACCATCCATCGATCGTCCTGTGGAGCCTGGGCAACGAGAGTGGATACGGATCCAACCACGATGCGCTCGCCGGATGGCTCCGTCGTGTCGATCCCAGCCGGCCGCTGCACTACGAGGGCGCGATCATGCACGGCGACGGCACGCATCCCATGCGCGGCATGCAGAACTGGTCGACGGCGGGCTTGTCGCCAGCGACATCGTCTGCCCGATGTACCCCCAGATCGAGGCGATCCGCCAGTACGGCGCTGATGGCGTCGGCAGTCGCCCGCTGATCCTCTGCGAGTACAGCCACGCGATGGGCAACTCCAACGGGTCGCTTGCCGACTACTGGGACGTCATCACCGGCACGCCCGGATTGCAGGGTGGGTTCATCTGGGAATGGAAGGACCACGGACTGCGTCGGCAACTCGAAGATGGATCTGTTCGGCTGGCACACGGCGGCGACTTTGGCGACGAGCCCAACGACGGAAACTTCGTCGCTGATGGGCTTGTCTCCGCAGATCTCTTACCGCATCCGGCCATGCGCGAAGTGGCGTGGGTCTACCGCCCGGTCACGGTGTCGCTGGCGGGCGGCGCGCGGGCCCGGACGTTGAAGATCAGCAACCGTCGATCGTTCGTCGGCCTCGGCGACCTGATTGCCACGTGGGACCTGTTGGTCGCCGGCGACGTGGTGAGGAAGGGTCGCCTGCGAGTTCCGAAGGTCGACCCGCACTCCGCCGTGACAATTCCGCTGCCGTGCAAGTTACCCGCGGGTCGCGACGAGGTGCAGCTCACCGTTCGGTGGCATGCCCGACACGACAGTTGGTACGCGCCGAGCGGTCATCTGGTTGCTTGGGACCAGGTCGAGTTGCGCGCTGCTCGACCTGACCGTGCCCGATTCGGCAAACCGTCGACGTCGACCGCAGCGATCGACGATCTGCTGGTTCTGCCCGTCGAGCTCGCGCTGTGGCGTGCGCCAACCGACAACGACGGGTTCAAGCTGATGCCAGCGCTCTCCGAACGGCTGGGAGTCGGCGGCCAGGCGTTGCGTATGTGGAAAGAGGCCGGCCTGCACGATACGCCCGCCGACGAACTGGTCGATCACCGGCACGATCGCGTCGTGTCTGCTGACGGACACACAGTGACGCATCGGCACCGCGTGCACGTGCCAGACAAGCTGGTCGATCTGCCGCGCATCGGTGTGCGGTTCGCGCTGCCGGGCCGGTTCCGCGATCTGCGATGGTTCGGACGGGGCCCGCACGAGAACTATCCCGATCGCAACGCCTCGGCCATGCTGGGCGTGTGGAGCGCGTTGCCCGACACGCCCCCGTATCTTATTCCGCAGGAGTTCGGTCTGCGCACCGACACGAGGTGGTTGGAATGCACGGATCCACTGACCGGCGAAACGATTCGGATCGACGTGCTGCAGCCACACGCGCTGCACATCTCGGCCACCAACTACCGGGCCGAAGACCTGTTCGCTGCCCCCAACGAGGCCGACCTGTGGCCCCGCAACGAACTCGTCGTGCACCTCGATGTCGCCCATCGCGGCCTCGGCACGGCCAGCTGCGGCCCCGATGTGTTGCCGAAGTACCGCCTGGCTGCCGGCGACTACTCGTTCGCCTACCGAATGAGCCTTGGCTCTGCCGATCGTGAATTGGACGGGGCGATCTCGGGGAGTCGCCTCTAGCATCCAAGCCTGTGTCCGAGCGCATTTCAGCAGAGGTCGTTGCCAAGGTTGCGCGGTTGGCTCGACTCGACTTGACTCCGGAGGAGATCGAGCGCACCACGACGCAGCTCGCCGACATGCTCGAGCACTTTGCCGACATCGACGCGCTGAAACTCGACGATGTCGCTCCGATGGCCCAGCCGTACCCGCTCTCCAACGTGTTCCGGGAGGACGTGATCGTCGACGGTCTCGATCGCGACGAGGTGCTCGCGGCCGCGCCCGCTGCCGAGCACGGGCGGTTTCGCGTTCCGCCCATCATCGGCCTGGACGTTTGATGGCCAGCGCAATCTCGATTGCCGCAGGTGTCCGAAGCGGCGAACTGAAAGCGGTCGATGTGGTCGAGCAGCACCTTGCCGCGATCGCGGCGCGCGAGCCCGAGATCCACGCGTTCAACCTGGTGTTGGGCGACCAGGCCCGCGCCAGAGCCCAGGCCATCGATGCAATGGTGGCCGCAGGCGACGACCCTGGACCGCTGGCGGGCGTGCCGATTGCGTTGAAGGACAACATGTGCACGCGTGGCGTGCCGACGACGTGTTCGTCGAAGATCCTCGCCGGGTGGAAGCCACCGTACGATGCCACCGTTGTCACCAAGCTGGCGGCTGCCGGTGCGGTCGTGATGGGCAAGACCAATCTCGACGAGTTCGCCATGGGATCCAGCACCGAGAACTCGGCGTTCGGCCCGACCCGCAATCCGCACGACACCTCGCGGGTGCCGGGAGGCAGCAGTGGCGGAAGCGCAGCGGCCGTCGCTGCGGGCTTTGCCAGTGTGGGTCTCGGCAGCGATACCGGCGGGTCGATTCGTCAGCCGGCAGCGTTGTGCGGCGTCGTGGGCGTGAAGCCCACATACGGCTACGTCAGTCGCTACGGCCTGGTCGCGTTTGCCAGCAGCCTCGACCAGATCGGGCCGTTCGCCACCAGCGTGGCCGACGCGGCCCAATTGCTCGACGTGATCGGCGGTCACGACCCGATGGACTCGACGTCGATCCCGGTGGCGCACCCCTCGATCGTCGATGCACTCGATCACGGCGTCGAAGGGCTGCGGGTCGGCCGCATCACCGATCTCCCCGAAGGCGCCGATCCCGATGTCAACGAGCGGGTCGAGGTGGCCTTCGACGCGCTGCGCGCTGCCGGCGCGACGATCGTCGACGTGCAGGTCCCGGCGTTCACGTTCGGCCTCACCGCGTATTACCTCATTGCCCCTGCGGAGGCCAGCAGCAACCTGGCTCGCTACGACGGCGTGCGCTACGGCTTGCGCGTCGATGCGGAAGACACCAACGCGATGTATGGAGTCACGCGCGCGGCAGGCTTCGGCGACGAGGTGAAGCGCCGCGTCATGCTGGGCACGTACGCATTGAGTGCCGGCTACTACGACGCCTACTACGGCAAGGCGTTGAAGGTGCGGCGGTTGATCCACGACGAGTTCGAACGCGCCTATCAGCACGCCGATGTGCTGCTGACGCCGGCGTCGCCCAGCGTGGCGTTCCCATTCGGTGCCAAGGGCGACAATCCGCTGGCGATGTACCTGTGCGACGTGTACACCATCCCCGCGAACCTGTCGGGTCATCCGGGCATGAGTGTGCCGTTCGGTACGGGTGCCGATGATCTTCCTGTCGGCGTGCAGGTCTTGGCGGGCACACTGTGCGAACCGCAGATG
>JANOCR010000340.1:0-7255 GCA_031412355.1 Ilumatobacteraceae bacterium
GCAACAGATCTGCGAAGCCGGCGAACGACGCCTGCGCTGCCGCTCGGATCTCGTCGAATCGTGCTTCGACCCCCGACAGCGCCGTGTCGATCCCGGCATCCTCCAGCGACTCGATGACGGGCAGCGGATCGAGTTGGTGCAGTTGCAGCGTTGCCGCACTGAGCTGGTGTGCGACTCGACGCAAGGTTGTCGGCAGGCGCAGCAATGTCCTGCCCAGGGCGAGACCATCGAGAAGGGCCCTACCGTCAGCTCGTTCCATCACCATGAACGCCCCACCGAGACCATCGTCGAAGCCGCCCAGCACGACGCGAGGCGTGGGGTACCCCTGGTCGGCAACCGCCCGCTGCACGATCGTCTCGAGTAGACCGGCATCACGGTCCGGCATGATGCGCAGCACCAGCGGTCCAGTGAGCTCGGAAGGCGGCCCAGTCAACTCGAAGCAGTAGATCGCAGCCCAGTACCCGCCCGTCATTGCCACTGGGCGCTGGGCGAACGACTCGTGCCTTCCGGTGTGGGCCGACAGCACCCGCAGCAGCGCCTCGTCGATCATCGGGGAACTATGACACCTTCCCGGGGCCGCCTGACCACGGCGCGCCCGCTAGAACGAACGGATGAACTCTGAAATCGAGCTCCGCAGCGACAACGCGGCCGGCGTAGCGCCGGAGATCATGTCCGCGATCGTCGAGGCCAACATGGGCTCGGCGCTGGCATACGGCGCCGACCGATGGACCTCGCAGCTTCGCGACACGGTCCGCGAGGTGTTCGAGCATCCCGACGCCGAGGTCTTTCCGATGATCAGCGGCACGGCGGCCAATTCGCTCGGTCTGGCCGCGCTGTGTCCCCCGTGGGGCTCGGTGCTGTGCCACGAGACCGCCCACATCCTGCAGAGCGAGTGCGGGGCGACATCGATGTTCGGTGGAGGCGCGGTCATGCGCGGCGTCGGTGGCGAGCAGTTCCGTGTCACGCCGACCACCCTCCAACACGCATTCGGCACGACTCGATGGGGTGACCCGCACCATTCGCAACCGTCGGTCCTTTCGCTGACGGTGCCCACCGACCACGGAACCCTCTACACGCCACAGCAGATCGGCACGCTGGTCGACCTTGCTCGGGAGCGCGGGCTGCGCGCCCACATCGGCGGTGCTCGAGTGGCCAATGCGATCGCCGCGCTGGGTTGCCGCCCGGCTGACGTCACCTGGAGGGCCGGAGTCGACGCCATGTCGTTGGGAGCAACGAAGAACGGGGTCCTCAGCACCGATGCCATCGTGTGCTTCGATCCAGCGATCTCCGAGCAGTTGGTCTATCGGGTGAAACGCGCCGGCCACGTCGCCTCGAAGATGAGATTCCAGTCCGTTCAGCTGACCGCGTACCTGACCGGCGACCTGTGGCTGCGCCTCGCCCGGCATGCCAACGCATCCATGGCGCGACTTTCTGTCGGATTGCGCGACCTCGATATCGAGCTGCTCAACGACCCCGACGTCAACATGCTGTTCGCACGGCTCGACCCGGCCGTCGCCGATCGCATGGCGGACAGCGGGCTGCTTTTCTATCGCATGGCGAGCAACACCATCCGCCTCGTCACCAGCTTCCAGACCACCGACCTCGAAGTCGACGACGCACTGTCGCGCATCAAGGCCGCCCTCGCCGCCCACTAGGCGTGTTGAGCAACATGTGCAGGATCATCGGGCAACCGAGGCTCGTTCGCTGATCCACACCGCCAACAGCACCAACGCCCCGCCCACGGCGTCGCGCACATGCAGATTCTCGCCGACGACGAGCCACGAAAAGATCACCCCGAACAGCGGGGTCAGGAACATCGTGACCGCGACGCGATTCGACGGCTGGTTGGCCAGGACCAGGCATAGCAACAGGTAGGCAATACCAGAGCCGATACCGAGGAAGACGACGGCTGCAAACGCCTTCGGCGTGACCGAATCGCCTCGCAACATGCCGCCGTCGATCACGTCGAACAGGCACGCCGGGATGACGAAGATCAGCGCACCCACCTGAGTCACCGCGGCGACTGCCAGGGGATCCACGCCTCGCCCGACCCGGCGGACGAACGCCGTGTACACCGAGAACGTGACCACGGTGCCCAACAACAAGATGATCGGCACCACGGGAGACGGGCCTGAGTTCTCGGTGAACACGCCCGACGCGACCAGGGCGCCGGCAAAGCCGATGAACAGGGCGACGATGGAACGCCGCGATGGGGCATCGCCGACCAACAGCACTCCGGCCAGGGCTACGCCAATCGGTTCGAGACCGACGACGATCGAGCCGATCGTGGCCGAACCCCGATCGACACCGATGCCCATGAACACCGCCATCAGGCCGATGCCGAACATCCCGATCACGATCAATCGACGAACATGGTGCCGCGCCGTCGGCAGCCGGTGGCGAGCGACGATCACCAACATGACCGAGGCCAACACAAAGCGGACCAGGTTGGTGGTGGCCGGACCGAAGCTCTCGCTTGCCAACTTGTACGCCGGCAGGCTCCCCCCGAAGAACACCACGATGGTCAACAGCGTTGCGCGTACCGCCAGCGTTGCCGGCTGCGAGGTGCGGGCCACCCCATCAACCGATGTCGTCGAGTCGATGGCTGCCACAACGCCCACCCTACGCGCCGCGCAGCGACCGCCTTCGAGACGGCACGGCACATCCAGCAGAATGATGCCGTGAGGGCTTTGCGTCTGCCGGACGGCCAGGACCTGGAAGTGACGCAGCGGATCGTCGAGAGTCGCTGGCGGTTGAACTGCACGTCGTCGAGGGCGAGGGGCATATCATCGCCTCACTGACCGGCGCTGACCTCTTCGATGCCATCGAACGTGTCCGGGCCTGATCCACCGGGAGCGCCAAAGTGATCAAGTCGTGGTTGTTCGAGTTCTTTCATCAACCAGCCGACCCAAAGCAACGGGCAGATCCCCAAGCGGTGAACGATCACTTTCGCTGGTACATCGATCTGTGGGCCCGCGCCGACGAGCGCAACTTCCTTGCCGCCCAGTAGACATCACTGTTCTGCTGCGCGTCGGCCCGCACCAGTTCGCCGTCGGCCGTGACGACGTCGACGCCGAGCACGCTCTCGCAGGCCCATCCCCACTGCCGCGAGTTCCAGCCCTGACCGCCCTGCAACAGGTCCCGCCGAGGCCGACCGTCGCGCAGTGTCCGCCGGGGAAGACCAGGCCGTGGGTTCGTAGGAACGGGGCGAAGTCCTGCCCACCGCGCATCGACGGGCTGACGGTGGCGGTCAGGTTGTGCACATCGACGGTCATTTCCCGCAGCCCGGCGAGATCGATCAGGATGTCGGGCGTTGAACAACGGGTCGGAGCGCGCGGCCTCGTAGTCGGCGCTACCGCGCTCGACGAAGCGTCCTTCGAACATCGTGCTACGCCTTGATCCGCAGGTTGTCGGGGTCGTACATGGGCCGCATCGAGACGTGCGCCGGGTGGCACCGTCCGGCGATCTCGACCTCCCATGTACCAGACGACAGGTACGCAGGGGTGATCGGCTCGCCCGCCTCGACCATCACCAGTCCAACGGCGCCACCCAACGTGAACCCGTACGAGGCGGCTCGCACGTATCCGACTGCGCGGGCGTCTCGATGCACGACCTCGGCGTGGAACATCAGCGGAACCGGATCGTCGACCATCACTTGCACCAGTCGACGCGTCAACGGCCCGGCGGCCTTGCGGGCCACAACAGCGTCACGGCCGATGAAGCCGTCGGGCTTGTCGAGATCGACTGCGAATCCGAGACCGGCTTCCAGCACCGAATCGGTGTTGTCGATGTCGTGGCCATAGTCGCGATAGCCCTTTTCCATCCGCAGGCTGCCCAGCGCCTTCAGCCCTGCGTGCCGCAGACTGAACGCGGCACCGGCGGCCACGACGCGGTCGTAGACGTGCACCGCTTGCTCAGCTGGGACATACAGCTCGTACCCCAACTCGCCGAGGTACGTGATGCGCACGCATAGCACCATGGCGAACCCGATGTCGATGTAGCGCGCAGTGCGAAACGGGTACGCCGCGTTCGTGAGGTCGGCCGAGGTGATCGACTGCAGCAACTCACGCGACCGGGGTCCCTGCACATTCAGTTGGGCGAAGCCCGACGTGACATCGGTGGCAATTGCATGCTGATCGCCGAACTGTCGGCGCATGCGTGTCTCGACGTGTCGATGGGCGGTGTCGGTGGCCACCACCCAGTACCGATCCTCGTCGAGCTTGGTCACCGTGAGATCGGCCTCGACCCCGCCCGACTCGTTCAGCCACTGTGTGTACGTGATCACACCGCTGTCGCCGTCGACGTTGTTGGCCGACAACCGGTTCAACAGGCGGCCGGCATCGCGGCCCTGCACGAGGAACTTCGACATGAACGACATGTCCATCACGATCACGTCGTTGCGGGCGGCGTGGTGCTCGGCACGCCAGTAGTCGAACCAGTTCTGCCGCCCCCACGACAGCTGATCAACCTTCGGCTCGACACCTTCCGGCGCAAACCAATCTGCGCCCTCCCAACCGCTGACGTCTTTGAAGTAGGCCCGTTGGGCGTGCAGCCGATGATGGATCGGTGACACCTTGGCCTGCCGGGCGGTGGTCATCGATCGTCCCGGATAATGGCACTGGTACACCATCCCGAGTGACTCGACCGTTCGCGTGGCGCGGTACTCGGGGTTCGACTGGTACCGATGCAGGCGATCGATGTTGAATCCGGTGACGTCGACATCGGGTTGGCCGTTCAGGATCCAATGCGCCAGCAGCCGACCCATGCCGCCGCCGGTGAGAATGCCGACCGAGTTCATGCCGGCCGCGACGAAGTAGTTCTTCAGCTCCGGTGCCTCGCCCACCACCGGCATCAGGTCCGGCGTAAAGCTCTCCGGGCCGCAGAAGAAGGTGCGGATCCCCGTCTCCATCGAGATCGGCACACGGCTCATTGCCCGCTCGACGTAGGGCCCCATGCGGTCCCAGTCGGGTTGGATGACGCCGAACGAGAAGTCGTCGGGGATGCCACCGACGTTCCACGGTGCGCACATCGCCTCGAACAGACCGATCATCAGTCCGCCGACCTCTTCGCGGTAGTAGCCGTAGTTGGCAGGGTCCTCGATCACCGGCCACGTCTTCGACAGTCCGTCGATCTGCTCGGTGATCAGGTAGTAGTGCTCGGCCGCCTGCAGCGGGATGTTGATGCCGGAGGCCTCGCCCAACTGGCGGGCCCACATCCCCGCGCAGTTGACGACGAACTCGGCTTCGATCTCGCCGTGGTCGGTGCGCACGCCTGTGACCACTCCATCTCGCTGGGCAACGCCGGTCACGGAAACGCCTTCGATGATCGTCGCCCCCTGAAGCCGTGCACCCTTGGCCAACGCCATGGTCACGTCGACGGGGTTGGCGCGGCCGTCCTCTTTCACGTAGAACCCGGCCAGCACATCGTCGGTGCGCGCCAAGGGGAACAGGTCGGTCACTTCCTTGGCGGAGATCTCGTGAACGTCGACGCCGCAGTAGCGGTTGAACGCGCTGACCCTTCGGTACTCCTCGAGCCGGTCGGGCTCGGTGGCGAGCTCGATGAAACCAACCGGACTGAAACCCGTCGATTGACCCGTCTCGGCTTCGAGTCGGGAGTACAGATCGGAAGTGTACTTGCGCATCTCCGTCGAGGTCTCCGACAACGAGCCGAACGTGACCATCAGACCGGCGGCATGCCACGTGGTGCCCGAGGTCAGCTTGTCGCGCTCCAACACCACCACGTCGACGCACCCCATGTGGGCCAAGTGGTAGGCCACCGAACAGCCGATCACGCCACCACCGATCACCACGACGCGGGCGCGTTGCGGCATGGTCGGCGGCACGGAAGGTGGCATGGATGCCGAGTGTATTCACCATCTGTAACCTCACCCACGGCCGCGACATGGACCAATCCACATCCGTTCGCGCAACGAAGGAGCTACATGAATGATCGGGCATTGCCTCGGGTAGCGGGGCCGGCGCATGCTCCGTAGCGCGCTCCGCCGCCGGGGTGCCGACGATCCTTCGGACAGCAGGGACCCGCTCGGACTGTTGCTGAGCCGGTCCGGCCGCGGCGATCAGCAGGCGTTCGCCGAGCTGTACGACGCGCTGGCACCACTGCTGCACGGTGTCGTGTTGAAGGTCGTGCGCGACCCAGCGCAGAGCGAGGAGGTCACGCAAGAAGCCTTCGTCGAGCTCTGGCGCCTCGCCCCGCGGTACGACGCGTCGCGGGGCTCGGTGAAGTCGTGGGCCGCGACGCTTGCGCACCGGCGCGCCATCGACCGCGTTCGCTCGGAGCAGTCTGCCCGGGACCGCAACGAACGGGAGGCATTGAAGCGACCCATCCAAACCATCGGCGTCGCCGAACAAGTGGTGGCGAACATCGACGGAACACGCGTGCGAAAAGCACTCGAACGCTTGACCGAGATGCAACGACAGGCGGTGGAGCTGGCCTACTTTGGAGGCCATAGCTATCGCGAGGTCGCTCTGATTCTGGGTGTTCCCGAAGGGACGATCAAGACCAGGATTCGTGATGGAATGATTCGATTGCGCGATGAACTCGGAGTGGCCACGTGAGCGGCATCGACATCCATCAGCTTGCGGCCGCGTATGCCCTCGATGCGGTCGACGAACGCGAGCGCGCCGAGTTCGAGGCGCACTACCCCACCTGCGCCATCTGCCGGCCGGAGGTTGCCGGTTTCAGGGAAACGCTCTCGCAGGTGGCGGCGGCCGTTGCCGTTTCCCCGCCCGACTCGTTGAAGGCGGGTGTGATGGCCGAGATCAGTGTCACGCGCCAACTCTCGCCTCTCCTGCCGGACTCCGTGATCAATCTCGCCAGCCATCGACAGAGCCGGCAGCGACTGATGCGCTCGATGGTTGCGGCCGCAGCGGTGGTCCTGTTGGCCGTGGGCGCGTTCGTGGTGGGGCGTCAGTCGTCTGACGCCAGCAACTACGGCGAGGCGGCGGCCGCTGTGCTGGATCGACCCGATACCCGCATCTCCACGCTCGCCAGCACGGAAGCCGGCACCGGAAACGGGTCCTTCAAGGTTGCCTGGTCGCCCAGCAGCAGCGAGATCGTGGTGATGGGCGATGGCCTCGCCGACCCCGGCCCCGGTAAGGCCTACGAACTGTGGCTGATCGACGATGCCGGTGCGCATGCGGTGCGGCTGCTCGACAAGGCCGACGATCAGCAGGTGCGCCGAGTGCTGAAAGTCGATGGCTCGCCGACCCAATGGGCGATCACGGTCGAACCCGAA
>JANOCR010000341.1:0-8923 GCA_031412355.1 Ilumatobacteraceae bacterium
GGCAAAACTGTTTACTGCGTGAGGTTGTCCCCCCGCTGGGGAGGGGGGGGGCAAAACGTCACTGCTGCACAAGACTGACCGAGGTTGTCTCGGCGTGGTTTCGCTAACGTGCCCGGTGGGGGTTACGACATGAGCGACAACCACAACACCATCGACGACTTGATGCTTGAGAACCGCAAGTTCCCGCCGTCGACCGACTTCAAGCGCCAGGCGTTGGTCACCGATACGTCGATGTACGACGACGCCGACGAGGACTACCAGGGCTTCTGGGCTCGTCAGTCGGCCGACCTGCTGACGTGGAGCACCGATTGGCACACGATCTGCCAATGGGAACTGCCGTTCGCCAAGTGGTTCGTGGGTGGGCAGCTCAACGTCAGCTACAACTGTCTCGATCGCCACGTCGAAGCCGGGCGCGGCGACAAGGTCGCGTTCTACTGGGAAGGTGAGCCAGGTGACTCGCGTGTTCTCACCTACGCGGGCTTGCTCGACGAGGTGCAGCGGTTTGCCAACGCATTGAAGACCCTCGGTGTGGAGCGCGGCGACCGGGTCAACATCTATCTACCCATGATTCCCGAAGCAGCCGTAGCGATGTTGGCCTGTGCGCGCATCGGTGCCGCGCACAGCGTGGTGTTCGGCGGGTTCAGTGCCCAGTCGCTCTCCGACCGCATCAACGATGCCGAGGCCAAGGTGCTGATCACCGCCGATGGTGGCTATCGGCGCGGCGAGGTCTTTGCGTTGAAGCCGGCGGCCGACGACGCAATCGCAACCGCACCAACAATCGAGCACGTCGTGGTCGTTCGCCGTGGTGGCAACGACGTCGAGATGGTGGCGGGCCGCGACCAGTGGTACCACGACCTCGTGGCTGCGGCCGACCCGGTGTGTCCCGCCGAGCCGATGGACGCCGAACAATTGCTGTTCCTGCTGTACACCAGCGGCACTACGGGCAAGCCCAAGGGGATCATGCACACCAGCGGTGGCTACCTCACCCAGGTGGCGTTCACCCACAAGTACGTTTTCGATCTTCATGCCGATACCGACGTGTTCTGGTGCACGGCCGATGTTGGCTGGGTCACCGGCCACAGCTACATCGTCTACGGCCCGCTGGTGAATGGAGCGACCAGCGTGATGTACGAGGGCGTGCCCAACTTCCCCGGCAACGATCGCCTGTGGTCGATCATCGAGAAATACAAGGTCACCAAGTTCTACACGGCGCCGACCGCCATCCGTACCTTCATGAAGTGGGGCGCCCAGGAGCCCGCTAAACACGACCTCACGTCATTGCGTGTGCTGGGCTCGGTTGGTGAGCCGATCAATCCCGAGGCGTGGATGTGGTACCAGGAGCACATCGGCGGCGGGAACTGCCCGATCGTCGACACCTGGTGGCAGACCGAGACGGGCGGCATCATGATCAGCCCCCTGCCTGGTGCGACCACGACCAAACCCGGCTCGGCGACGTTCCCGCTCCCGGGCATCCGCGCCGAGGTGGTCGACGAGGCCGGCAAACGTATCGAGCACGGTGGCGGATACCTGACCCTGACCGATCCGTGGCCGGGCATGCTGCGCGGCATATGGGGTGACCCACAGCGCTACTTCGACACCTACTGGAGCCGCTACGAAGGTCGCTACTTTGCCGGTGACGGCTGCAAGCTCGACGAGGATGGCTATCTGTGGCTGCTCGGCCGGGTCGACGATGTGATGAACGTCAGCGGTCACCGCATCTCGACGACAGAAGTCGAGTCCGCACTTGTTTCGCATCCCGCTGTCGCCGAGGCGGCTGTTGTTGGAGCGCTCGACGACACCACCGGCCAGGCGATCATCGCCTACGTCACGCTGCGCGGCGGCAGCACCGTCGACATCGAGGAGCTGCGCGCTCACGTGGCCACCGAGATCGGCGCCATCGCCAAGCCGAAGAGGATCTACTTCACCAACGATCTTCCCAAGACCCGCAGCGGCAAGATCATGCGCCGCCTGTTACGTGACGTCGCTGAGGGCCGAAACCTGGGCGACACCACCACCCTTGCCGATCCTTCGATCGTCGGCGAGCTGCAACGCCGCGCCGCTGACGTCGCCGGCGAGGACTGATCCACCGTCGATAGGCATTGGCGCTTAAGCCGATGCATGGAGGTGCCGATACACGGTAGGTGACGGACGAAGAACTGGCGGGCCAGTCTGGTGCGCTGGCGACGCGCTCTGACGAGGAAGAGGTCGACCCTGCCGTCGAACCGGTGTTTTCTCCGCAGGACTTCCGGCTCGATCTGCGAGCCAAGTTGGCGGTTGCCACCGAAGAGCCGTTGCCCAATCTCGATAGCCCGGCGATTCGCAAGTTGACCTGGGAGCATGTTGTACCTGACCGACCGGTGTCGACGGCACCGAGTGCGACAACAACCGTCCCGTTGCCGCCGCCGCGTCGGGTGCCACCTCCACCGCCTCTACCGACATCGAGCCTTCAACCACCGGCTCCCGTCGCCGCGTCCGAGCCCGTCGCGCAGGGCGTGGTTGAGGCGGTCCCTGTCGAAGAGGTCCCTGTCGAGGAGTTCCCAGTCGAAGAGTTCGTCGTCGAGGACGAACCCGAGGTGGAAGATCTCGTCGAGGAAGTCGAGCCGGCGGTCGACGATGACAATGTGGAGCCCGTGGCCGAGCCTGTCGCCGAACCGGCGGCATCCGTCGCCGCGCCCGAAGTCAACACGCTTGCTTCGGTTCCCGACCTGTTCGATGACGACGACGACACCCCGATCGAGCTGCCCCCGATCACCCCGTCGGGCCCGATAGTCGCCCACGCGCAGAGCGTGTACGCGCCGGTGCTGGCCGAGACCCTGTACGTGGTTCCGCCGCCGCGCCCCGCGACCACCACCGTGGCTGTCACACCCGGCCCGACCAAACAGCCGCGCCGCAAGGCCAACCGCAAGCCGAGGCGCCATCTGTTCCGCACGTTCCTGACCTTGGTGCTGCTGTTCGGACTGCTGGGTGGGGGGGCCTTTGCTGCAAAGACGTACCTCTTGCAGCTGCCCGAGTGGCCGGTCGAGTTGCAGCCGCTCGCCGACGAAGTCGCCGCATCGCGTGGCTTGCAGTTCAAGGTCACGGTCCCGGTCGTCGAAGTGCCGATCAGCGACTATGCCCGGCGACTGGCAGGATCCGCAATCGACACCCGAGCCGACTCCGCCCCCGCGTGGCGAGCCCTCGGCCTGCTGAACGGCGAACTCGACCTCGAGACGATCGGTCGGCAGGCGTTGAACGACGCACCCGCGTTCTACGATCCTGCGAACAAGACCATCTACGTCAGCGACGACCTCAAGGCCTTCGAGCACCTCCATCGCTTCGCGATGCACCGGGCTCTGGCAACCGCACTGTTGGATCAGCGGTACGACTGGAGCTCTCGGGTAGACGCGGCCTCACCGGCCGCAGCGCTGGGAATCAGGGCAACCATCGACGGTGATGCCTTGGCCGTGGCGAACGCCTTGGCGATGAACGACGGACCGGACCAACTGGCGCCGGAGCTCTTCGCCTTCGTTCAAGGTCACGGCAGCACAGTGTCGCCCTCGCAGTACGCGGCGACGCTCGCCGGACGCGCCGGTGTGGCCATGCGGCCGACCATTGCGGCGATGGCCAGCGACGTCGACTCGCTGGCGACGCTCGAGCAGGCCACGCCAAGCAGCGACGCGATACTCGACGTGGCTCGACCTCCGGCTGTGGCCGATGCGCCCGCCGGCATGCAGGGGATGATGTTCTGGTACTACGTGCTGGCAAGCCGGATCGACGACGGTCAGGCATGGTCCGCAGCGACTCGCTGGACGGCCGATTCGCTGGTCCCGTCGACAGGTTCGACCGGTAAGTGTGTCGACGCCAAGATCGCTGCCGGCGATGCCGACAGCGCCGCCGTGCTGCTGGCGGCCTTCCAAGTGTGGGCAGCCGTTGCTCCGCTGGAATCGACGACGACAGTTGTGCCGATCGAAGACAACCAGGTCGCCGTTCGGGCCTGCGATCCGAGCGCGACGGTCACTGCGCTTGTGCCAGTCAAGGTTCCGTTGGCCTTCGGGGGAGCCGGGGTCGAGCGAGCGTTGGTGCAGGCCGCGGTCAGCGCCGCGGGCGATACGAAGGTCGACGCTGCGTGCCTCGTCAATGCGGCTCGGGCTCGTGGCACGGTGCTGACTTCGCCTGCCGACGACGCACCGGTGATCGCAGTCAACTGGCAGTCCCCGTACGTCGCGGCCAACATCGATCTTGCGACCGGCTGCGTCTCCCCAGCAAGTTGACTTGCCGCGGTCAGTCGCGGAAGTTCTGGAACTGCAGCGGGATGCCGAGGTCGGCGCCCTTCAGCTCGGCGATGATGGTCTGCAGGTCATCTCGCTTCTTGCCGGTCACACGGACGGTCTCGCCCTGGGTCTGGCTGCTGACACCCTTCGGACCTTTCTCCTTGATCATCTTGTTGATCTCACGAGCCTTGTCGGAGGAGATGCCGACTTTGACGGTCAGAACCTGTCGGACGCTGTTCTGCGTGGCTTCTTCGATCTTGCCGTAATCGAGACCCTTCAGCGACACGCCACGCTTGACCAGTTTCTCCTCGATGACGGTTCGCAGGGCGGTCAAACGATCCTCACTGGAGGTGCGCAACGTCAGCACGAGGTCGGTCTGCTCGATCGATGAATCGGTGTTCTTGAAGTCGTAGCGCGTGGCGATCTCTCGCTGCGCCTGATCGATGGCGTTGCGCATCTCCTGCCGATCCACCTCGGACACAACATCAAAACTGGGCATGCCGTGAGACTAGTTGCGCCGCTAACCTCATTTCCCTCAGATGGGTCGGTACCCGAGTGGCCAAAGGGGGTTGACTGTAAATCAACTGGCATAGTCCTACGGAGGTTCGAATCCTTCCCGGCCCACCCACCGGATCGCCAGGCTCCCGCCGGGGCCTGGCGATTGCACTTTTCTAGAACAACGCTTCCACCATCAACGACTCATGATCCTGATCGACGCCGAACGACTTGCCGCCAGCCGGCCGAATCGCCCCCTGTTCGCCGATGTGTCGGTGACCATCAGCGACGGCGATCGCCTCGGTGTCGTCGGGCTCAACGGCTCCGGCAAGAGCACCCTGCTGCGCATGCTGGCCGGCGAACTGCAACCCGAGGCTGGCGAGGTGCGTTGGGGGCGCGGAGCCCGAGTCGGCTTCCTGCTGCAGAACCCGGTGCTGCCGGCCGGGTCGGTGCGCGAGGCCGTTGGTGGCGAGTGGCAGGGCGAGGCGATGCTCGATCGTCTCGGCATGACGCCCTTGCTCGATTCGCCCATCGGCGAGTTGTCGGGTGGCCAGGCCAAGCGCGCCGCGCTGGCTCGGCTGCTGGTCGGCGAGTACGAGGTGTTGATCCTCGACGAGCCCACCAACCATCTCGACCTCGATGCCATTCAGTTCCTCGAGCAGTGGCTCGCCGATTACCGGGGTGGCCTGGTGTTGGTCACGCACGATCGTCACGTGCTCGACAAGGTCACGACCAAGGTGCTCGAGCTCGACCGCGGCTCGGCATACCTGCACATTCCCACGGGCTGGAACGAGGGCTCCGGCTACGCGGCGTACCTGGCCGGTCGCGCCGAACGTGAAGAGCGTGCCGAGGTCGCCGAGCAAGTTCGCAAGAACCTGGCGACGCGCGAGCTGGCGTGGTTGCGCAGGGGAGCCCCGGCACGCACGTCGAAGCCGAAGGCTCGCATCGCCACCGCGACGGCGCTCGTCGAGGGTAGGGCGCAAGGCGCCGCACGCGACGGTGACCTCGGCTTGGCGATGGGTTCGAAGCGGTTGGGATCGAAGGGCATCGAACTCATCGATGTTGCGTTCAGCTGGCCCGACGGCACCCGCGTGATCGAGCCATGCTCGCTGGTGTTCGAACCCGGCGATCGGGTCGGCGTGGTCGGCGCCAACGGCACCGGCAAGTCGACACTGCTGGACCTCGTCGCCGGGCGACTGGCGCCCACACATGGCAGCGTCGACCGCGGCGCCACCGTGCAGGTCGGCTACTACGACCAACTCGGGCGCGACCTCGACTTGACCCAACGGGTCCGCGAGGCCATCGCCGGCGACAAGGGTGAGCCGTCGCTCGCCGACGTCGCCTTGATGCGCCGCTTCTGGTTCGACGGCGATGCCCAGTTCGCCCCGATCGGGACCCTCAGCGGTGGCGAGCGCCGTCGACTGCAGTTGCTGCTGACCCTGGTGCCGCAGCCGAACGTGTTGCTGCTCGACGAGCCGACCAACGACCTCGACCTCGACACCCTGCGGGCGATGGAGGACTTCCTCGATGACTGGCCGGGCATCGTCGTGACCGTCAGCCACGACCGCGCCTTCCTCGACAGGGTCACCGACGAACTGCTGGCCCTCGACGGTCGCGGCGGGGTTGCCTGGGTTCGTGGTGGTGTCAGCGCCTGGCTCGCGCAGCGCGCCGCGGCGACCGCCCAATCAACGCCGATCCAACCGAACTTTGTCGCTGCCAAGTCGTCTGGTGACTCGGCAGCGACAAAGTTGCCGCTGAGGCGCCAGAACTCGTCAGCGCGAAGCCCGTCGACGGTCCGGCGCCTGCTTGGCCAGGCCGAACGGACCGTGGCCACGGCGGTCGCGGCGCGCGACAAGTTGGCTGCTCAGATGGCTTCCACCAACGCCCATTGGGAGTTGTCGGCGTTGGGCGCCGAGTTGGCCGCCGCCGAGGCAACCGTGACCGCGGCGGAGGAGCAGTGGCTGGCCCTGGCCGCCGAAGCCGAAGCCGAAGCCTTGGGCCTCACTCCCTAAACCCCATCGGGCGCGATATCACGCCTGAGCTGGCAATTTTCGCGCCCACAAACACGATCGGGGCGCGATATCACGCCTGAGCTGGCAATTTTCGCGCCCGACGGGATGGGTCAGAGGAGGGCTTGCATGATGGCGACGTCGAGCCACCTGTTGAACTTGCGACCAACCTCGCGTTCGATGCCGACCACGTCGAACCCGCACGAGCGATGCAGAGCGATCGACGCTTCACTGGCCGCCGAGATTCGGGCGAACACGGTGTGGAAGCCCGACGCCGCCGCAACTCGCAGCAGTTCGTTGACGATCAGCTTGCCGATCCCTTGGCCATTGCGATCGCGGCGAACATAGACCGAGTCCTCGACGCTGGTGCGATAGGCGGCGCGCTCCTTGTACGGCGACAGCGAACCGAAGCCGACCACCTCGCCGCGCTCGTCGGACGGATCCACGGCGACGATGGCCGCGAAGGCTCCGTTACGGTCGGCGATCCATCGCTGTTGCTCGTCGAGCGATCGGGGCACCAGGTCGAACGTGGCCGCGGTGTTCGAGACCTCGTAGTTGTAGATCTGGCGGATTTGTTCGGCGTCACCCAGCGATGCCAATCGCAGTGTGATCGACTCGATCCGGCCCTCGTTCACGCCGGCCGAGCGTAGTGCCGAAAGCACGAGAATCCCGTGGTAGATGCCCCAAGGTCGGCGCTATGCTTCTGCGCTGGCTTGCGGGTAGAACCGCGCGCCAGCGATCGCCCTTTTAGCTCAGTCGGTAGAGCAACGCCATGGTAAGGCGTAGGTCGTGGGTTCGATTCCCACAGAGGGCTCGACCAGACGGTCCGCCTTGCTTCGGGCAAAGCGAAACCGGTTCGGCAAAGCCCTGGCGGCGTAGCTCAGTTGGTCAGAGCATCCGGCTCATAATCGGAAGGTCATCGGTTCGAGACCGATCGCCGCTACAAACCCAAGTCACCAAAATCACGAAAGAGGAGAAGGTCTCCAATGAGCAAGGCGAAGTTCGAGCGGAATAAGCCGCATGTCAATATTGGCACGATGGGTCATATTGACCATGGCAAGACGACGTTGACTGCTGCGATCTCTAAGACGTTGGCGGGGAAGGGGTTGGCGAATTACACGCCGTTTGATCAGATCGACAAGGCGCCGGAGGAGAAGGCGCGTGGTATTACGATCTCGATTGCTCATATCGAGTATGAGACGGTGAATCGTCATTATGCCCATGTTGATATGCCTGGTCATGCGGATTACATCAAGAACATGATTACTGGCGCGGCGCAGGTTGATGGTGCGATTTTGGTGGTTGCTGCGACGGATGGTCCGATGCCGCAGACTCGTGAGCATGTGTTGTTGGCTCGTCAGGTTGGTGTGCCGTACATCGTTGTGGCGTTGAACAAGGCTGACATGGTCGACGACGAGGAGTTGTTGGAGTTGGTCGAGTTGGAGGTTCGTGAGCTTCTTACCGAGTACGAGTTTCCTGGTGATGATGCGCCTGTTGTTCGGGTTAGTGCGTTGAAGGCGTTGGAGGGTGATGAGGAGTGGCAGGGCAAGATCATGGAGTTGATGGATGCGTGTGATGCGTCGGTGCCTGAGCCGGTGCGCGAGTTGGATAAGCCGTTTTTGATGCCGATTGAGGATGTGTTCACGATTACGGGTCGTGGCACGGTGGTGACTGGCAAGGTTGAGCAGGGCAAGGTTCATACTGGTGACGATTTGGAGATCGTCGGCCTCAGGACGACGCAAAAGACGGTGTGTACGGGTGTGGAGATGTTCCGCAAGATCTTGGATCAGGGTCAGGCTGGTGACAACATCGGTGCGTTGTTGCGTGGTACGAAGAAAGAGGATGTGGAGCGTGGTCAGGTGTTGTGTAAGCCGGGCAGTATCACGCCGCATACCAATTTCGAGGGTCAGGTGTATGTGTTGTCGGCGTCGGAGGGTGGGCGTCATAAGCCGTTCTTCAACAATTATCGTCCGCAGTTCTTTTTCCGGACGACGGATGTGACGGGCACGATCCAGTTGCCGGAGGGTACCGAGATGGTGATGCCTGGTGACAATGTGGCGATCACGGTCGAGTTGGGCAAGCCGATCGCGATGGACGAGGGTTTGCGCTTCGCGATCCGCGAAGGTGGCCGCACCGTAGGCGCCGGCCGCGTCACCAAGATCACGAAGT
>JANOCR010000342.1:0-4233 GCA_031412355.1 Ilumatobacteraceae bacterium
CCAACCGTGGACCCGCTTCGGGGATAGGAGGGTCAGTCGTCGTCGCCGCCACCGTGGCCGCTGTTGTCGTCATCGCCGTCGTCGTCGCCGCCTCGGCCATGACCACTGTGGTCATCGTCGTCATCGTCATCGTCGTCGCCACTGCCGGGACCGGAGTTGTCGTCCGAGTCCGCCGCTGCGCCGGTGCACCGCGGGTCGTTGGCGTGCTCGGCCTCGTCGCACGGGCCGCTGATGTCGTCGACCGAATTGTCGGTGGTGTTGTCGGTGACGCTGTCGTCGACCGAGTTGTCAGTCACGCTGTTGTCGGTCACGGAGTTGTCGGTGACGCTGTCGTCGACACTGGTGCTCGGCTGGGTGCCCTGCGTGTCCGGTGTCGTGCCCTGCGTGGCCACAGTCACGCTGGCGCAACGTGGGTCGTTGGCGTGCTCGACCTCGTCGCACGGACCGCTGATGTCTTCCACGTTGGTCTGCACCGTGTTGTTGCTCGGCTGCGGGTTGCTGGTCTGCACCGCTGCGTAAGCCGGAACGCCGAATCCGATGACTGCGGCGCCAGCGGTCGTCCAGATGAGTGATCGCTTCATGTGTTGTGCCCTCCTCGGGGTTGTTGCTGAGGACACTCCGACAGCATGGACACCGGTTGTTGCACCTTGGTGCTAGCACTCCTGTACAGGTTGAACCGCGCCAGGCGCGGTATCGAGAATCGCCTTGCCGACAACGGCAGCGAAGATGATCGCGCCACCGACCACGGTCGCCGGCTTGGGTGCTTCGCTGAGCACGAGGAACGCCCACAATGGCACGAACACCATCTCGGTCTGGGCGAACACCGTCATCGGCACCGCCGGCACGCGTTTGGACCCGTGGTTGAACAGCATCGTCCCAACGACGATGAACACGGCGCCGTGCCCGAGCGCGTACGCCATGTCCTTGGCGGGCGGGAACAGGGTCTTGCCGTTCGCGAGGGTGATGACCGAGCACAACACGATCATCGCTGCGGCGTAGCCCGAGAGCACCGGCGACCAGTCAGCGTCGGGATTGGAACGAACGCTGATTGTGTAGATCGCAAAGCCCACGGAGGCCGTCAGCGCAGCGATGTTGCCGGCCATGTTGCCCGCATGAAGATCGCCGAACACGGTCACGATCAGCCCGATGAACGCGACGACGATTGCGCCGAGGGTCACACGCGAGAGCCGCTCACCGAGCACCAATCTGGCCAGGATGACCGCCGCGAGCGGGGTGACCGAGCCCAGGAACGAGGCATTGGCAGCGGTCGTCGTCTTCACCGCGTAGACGAACGTCAGCGATGCGAGCAACAGGCCGAAGTCTGCCGACAACATCCACTTTCCCGACTTGTAGGCCTTCGGCAGAAGCATCGGCTGGCGACGAATCGCAGTAAGCACTTCCATGACGACCAGGACCCCGATCGATCGCCAGACCAGGTATTGAAAGGCGTCGGCCTGCTTGGCTAGGCGTGCAGTCACGGCACCGAAGCTCCACACCACTCCGGCACCGAGGGCCATCAGCGACGCGGCGATCGGGATGTGGGTGGCTTGTCGGGAGGTAGTTGCACTGGCTGTCATGGCATGGTTCGTCCACGGTTCCCCGTGGCGTGTTGACGCGCCGGCGGGCTGGGACGATCGTACCGCGAATGCTGTCCCGCGCCCGGGGTTGATTCCGGGCGCGGGACGCTGGGTTGTCAGTCGCTCTCGACCTCGACTGTGGCCCTCATCCACGGGTGGATGATGCACATGAACTTATGCTCGCCGACGGACAGGCCGGTGATGTCTGTGGTCTGCCCGGGGAACTGCAGCGTGCCGAAGTCGTCTGGGCAAGTGGCGGTGACAACCGTGAGACCGAGCGGATCATTCAGTTCCGGGACACACCCGCCCCCGAATGCCGGCACCTCGGTGAAGCTGTGCGGCTCTCCGCCGATGTTGTTCGTGCGGATGATGTCACCCTGCTCGATCGAGAAGTCGGTGCGGCTGAACCGCCAATGGTCAGGACCGAAGTCGACCGGATTCAGCTCCGCGAGAACCTCCTCGAAGGTGTCTGTGCCGCGATCCGTCAGTGGATCGCAGCCGATGTCAACAGCGTTGAACGTCGGCTTGTCGCAACGGTCTTCGAGTCGCACCTCGATCACGTCCGGTCCACCCGCCAGCACCGGGCTGACGATGACGATAGATCCGAGCATTGCCGCAGCAAGCCCAACGGCGTAAATCTTCTTCATGCCTTATCCCCTTGTCGGTTGTGACTGCGCCATCATCCGTCCCCGGCGGCCGACATGGCGTGCAGCATCTCGTCGCTGCGGTTGTCGGTTGGGAAGAATAGCTCAATTGCCAGCTCGTCGATCCTGACGTCGAGTGGGGTGTCTAAGGTCGTCAGTGTCGTAGCAAGCTGTGGCGCATCGGGGCCTGCTTCGGACCACTCGAGGCCATGTGCCGAACTTCGCGTTACCTGGCAAGTTCGGCGCGCAGTTGGTCGAGGCCGATCGCGCCGAGCCGTAGCGCCCTGGTGTGCCAGCCCTTCAGGTCGAACGCTTCGCCTTCGCGGGCCCGGGCGTCGTCGCGGGCCGCCTGCCATTCTCGCTGGCCGATCTTGTAGCTGATGGCCTGCGCCGGCCAGCCGAGGTAACGATCGATCTCACTGCGCATGAACGCCTCGGTTCTGCCGGTCTCGCTGACAGCGAATTCGAACGCGAGGTCGGGTGTCCAGGCCTCGCCGCCGTGGAACGGCGAGCCGTCGTGCAGCGTAATGCCGGCAGGGATGGGCTTGCTCAGATGCATGCCGATGTCGATGATGACGCGTACGGTGCGCAGGATCTGACCGCTGAGGAAGCCCAGGCGATAGTCGGGGTTCGCGAACCAGCCGAACTCGTCGCACAGTTGCTCGGCGTACAGCGCCCAGCCCTCGCCGTGACCGGGGATGAAGGTGCTGCGTTGAATGCGACTGAGCGATTCGCCCTGCACCTTGGCGTAGCCGATCTGCAGATGGTGGCCCGGAACCGACTCGTGGTAGCAGGTGGTGACGTCGCCCCATCGTGGGAACATGGTGCGACCGAGCGTGGGGTACCAGGTACGGCCGGGACGGGTGAAATCTTCCGACGGGTCGGTGTAGTAGGCCGCTGCCGTCGAGCCCTCGGGCGGAATCAATGCCTCGCAGCGGTCCATCACAGCCGGAATCTCGAAGTGCTCCTTGCTGCGTGCCAGCGCCTCGTCGGTGAGCGCCTGCAGCCAGGCCTGGTAGGCGTCCGCGCTGTGCTCGGCGCGGGTTGGGTCGTGGTCGAGCAAGTCGATGACCTCGGCGAACGTTGCGTCCGGGAGGATCTGTGCGCACGTGGCAGTGATCTCGGCGCGGAGGTGGTGAAAGTCGGTCCACGCCCAGTCGTACATCTCCTGCGGATCGAGGTCGGCGCCGAGCATGGTGCGAACACCGACGCCATAGCGCTCCGGGCCGCATCCGTCGGCCGCAGCGGCGTCGGGGGCATAGTCGTCGCGCAGATACGCGGCGAACTCGGCGTAAGCGCCGTTGGCCAGTTCGGCGCCGGCTCGGATTCGGTCGAGCAGCGCGGGCGACACCTCGTCGCTGGTCTCGGCTTCGGTCGCCAGGCTGTCGAACCATCGATTCGTGGCCCACGTCGAGCACTGGTCCGCCGCGGCCAGTGCCTGGCGGCGAGCCGCCACCATGCCGGCGGCGCGGCCGTGGTCGTAAGTGGCACGCAGCCCATCGAGGGCTTCCGGGATTGCGTGCAGGCGCGAGGCGATGTTGGTCCACGCCTCTTCGCCGGTCCGTGACATCAGATCGAACGTGCTGCGCAGTGTCGACGACGGCGAAGCGATGGCGCGCACCGTGCGCAACCAATCGCCGGTGTCGTGCGACAACAGCGTCGCCCCGAAACGCTCGGTGACGAACTCTTTTGCCAGTCGGTCGTGATCGTCGGCTGGGGCGAGATCGGCGAGTTGGGCGAGCCCGTTGCGGGTGTGCCCGGCGCGTAGCTCGTGGCCGTCCGGCGAGAAGTCGGTCAGAAGATGGTCGTGGCCGGCGATGCCGCGTGAGGTGGCAAGGCATGGATTGAGCGCCGCCTGCTCGGAAACGAACCGGTCGGCGAACTCGAAGATGAGAGACAGGGCCATGGGCCCCGAGAGTAGGGCCCTGGCCAGGTCTCCATAATGGCTAGGCCAACGTCGGCAGCAGGTCAGCCAGCCTGTCGTATGTCTCGGCCGCGCCGTGCTCCATTCC
>JANOCR010000343.1:0-2098 GCA_031412355.1 Ilumatobacteraceae bacterium
GCGAAGTCCTTGGCGGCGCGTGCTGCGTCGAGCGCTGCCGCCTTTGCAGCTTCCTCGGCGGGAACGTCACCCCCGGCGTTGAGCACCAAGCCGAACGCCGTGCAGATCTGGTGCACGGCAGCGACGAGGGATGGGGCGATGGGATCACCAGCATCGAGCGCAGCATTTGCGCGACGGACAGTGTCGAACAGCAACGCGGTCGCGCCGGGTGTGTCGAGGTCATCGTCCATTCGTTCGCGGAAGCGGATCAACACGTCGGCGTCGGCGTCGGCGGCAGCGAGTGCGGCGGTGCGCGAAGCGAACGAGTCGAGGCCCGCGAGCGCGTTGACCGACGCATCGATGTTGTCCTGACCAACCGACACCGGTCCGCGATAGTGCGACTGCAGCAGCAGCATGCGATACGCGCGAGGGTCGTAGTGCTGCATCAGGTCGAGGAGATTGGCGACGTTGCCAAGGCTCTTCGACATCTTCTCGCCCTCCGCGTCGACCACGAAGCCGTTGTGCATCCAATGGTTGGCGAACCGCTTGCCGAGCGCGACCGCCTGGGCCCGCTCGTTCTCGTGATGTGGGAACTTGAGATCCATTCCGCCGCAGTGCAGGTCGAAACCTTCGCCGAGGATGTCGAGGCTCATCACCACGCACTCGCTGTGCCAGCCGGGCCGGCCCTCACCCCACGGCGACGGCCACGACGGTTCGCCGGGCTTGGCCAGCTTCCACAGTACGAAGTCGGCGGGGTGACGCTTGTTCTCGGCACCGAACACCTCCCGGTCGCCACCACCTTCGATCATGTCGGACAGCCGTTGGTTGACGAGGAGCCCGTAGTCCTCGACCGATTCGACACTGAGGTACACGCCGTCGTCGGTCGTGTAGCCCCGCCCGATCTCGACCAGCTGACCGATCATGGTGACCATCTGCTCGACGTAGGCCGTCGCGTGCGGCACGTCGGTCGGCCGGGCTACACCCAACTTCCCCATCGCCTCGAACCACACCGACTCGCACTTGGTGGTGATGTCCTGCCACGGCCGGCTCTCGTTGTTCGCGCGATTGATGATCGCGTCGTCGATGTCGGTGATGTTGCTCACGAGCCGCACATCGAGGCCGGTCCATTCGAGATAGCGCCGCAGCACGTCGTAGACCAGGGTCGCCCGGCCGTGACCGAGGTGCGGCGGGCCATATACGGTTGGACCGCACAGGTAGATGCTGACCTTGCCGGGCTCGCGCAGCGCAAGCTCGCGTACCTCTCGGGTGGCCGTGTCGTACAGGTGCAGCATGGCCCGCCAGCCTACGTGTCGGCGACCGCGAGCCCCCGGATGAATTCGCCGTTGAGGTCGAACGCCGCGACCGCGCCGATGACGATGGTGGCTGGCGATTCGACAGCGACGTCGGCAAGTTCTGACAACGCGCAGCGGACGACGTGCTGCTGGCTCGTCGTGGCATGGCGGATGGCGGCGACCGGGGTGTCGGCCGCCAGACCGCCGTCGATCAGCGCCGCGGCGATGCTGCCGCGCTGGGCTACGCCCATCAACACCACGATCGTGCCGCCGGCTTGCGCCAGTGCACCCCAGTTGACCGCAGTCTCTCCACGCTTCCGGTGGCCTGTGACCACCGTGAACAACGCACTGACGCCGCGGTGTGTCACGGGGATGCCGGCGGCGGCCGGTGCAGCGATGACGGACGAGACACCGGGCACGACCTCGAAATCGAGGCCCGCCGCTGCAAGGGCCAACGCCTCTTCGCCACCTCGACCGAAAACGAACGGATCGCCACCTTTCAGTCGCACGATGTTGCGACCACCGCCGGCGAGCTGCACTAGAAGCGCGCTGATCAACTCCTGTGGCACGGGCGCGCCAGGGCGCTTGCCGACATCGATCAGCTCCGCGCCCGGGCGAGCCAGCGCGAGCACGCCGGTACCCACCAGAGCATCGTGCACGATGACGTCGGCTTGTTGAAGCCGGCGCAGCCCGCGAATGGTCAGCAGCTCGGGATCACCTGGACCAGCGCCGACAAGTGAGATCATGCAGCCACCGTGATCATCATGGCCCCAGCGGTGGTGTTGGTCGCTTCGTCGACCAGGATCAATCGGCCGCCTTCGCGGCTG
>JANOCR010000344.1:0-11008 GCA_031412355.1 Ilumatobacteraceae bacterium
GCCTCGCCTACCCGCTCACCGCGCAGGAGATTGCTAGATGGACTTTGGCGTTGTACTCCAAACCACTCCTCCGTCTGCGCGTGTCATCTCACTCGCTCAACGGGCTGAGAGCTACGGGTTCTCTCATGTGTGGACATTTGATTCGCACATCCTTTGGCAGGAGCCGTACGTCATCTTCAGCCAGATCCTTTCCGAGACTCGCAAGGTGATCGTCGGGCCGATGGTCACCAACCCGGCCACTCGCGACTGGACTGTCACCGCCAGTGTGTACGCCACCCTCAATGAGATGTTCGGGAACCGCACGGTGTGCGGCATCGGACGTGGGGACTCGGCTGTTCGGCTCACCAACGGGGCACCCACCACACTCGCGACGCTGCGCGAGGCCGTGCATGTGATCCGAGAGCTGGCGAATGGGCGAAGCGTCGAGTACAAGGGCTCGCAGCTGCGCTTCCCATGGTCGACCGGCAGCGAGCTCGAGATGTGGATCGCTGCCTACGGGCCGAAGGCGTTGGCCCTCACGGGTGAGGTCGGCGATGGTTTCATCCTGCAGCTTGCCGATCTGTCGATTGCCGAGTGGACGATCGGCGCTGTGCGCGATGCCGCCGCAGCGGCCGGCCGCAACCCCGACGAAGTCACCATCTGCGTCGCCGCACCCGCCTATGTCACCGACGGCACCCCCGAGGGTCTCGCCCACGGACGCGACCAATGCCGCTGGTTCGGTGGGATGGTCGGCAATCACGTCGCCGACATCGTCGCACGGTACGGCGACCACAGCGGCGCCGTGCCGCAAGCGCTGACCGACTACATCAAGGGACGCCAGGGGTACGACTACAACGAGCACGGCCAGGTCGGCAACGTACACACCCAGTTCGTACCCGACGACATCGTCGATCGCTTCTGCATCGTTGGTCCTCTCGGCACGCACATCGATCGGATGATGGCGTTGAAGGACCTTGGCGTCGATCAGTTCAGCATCTACCTGCAACACGACGACAAGGACCACACCTTGCAGGTCTACGGCGAGAAGGTCCTGCCGGCCGTCTTGGAAACGGTCAAGGCCAAGGCGTGACGGCGGTTGACAGCGTACCGACCGAGGTGCGCGCCGTGCCGCGCGCCTCGCGATACGGGCATCTTCGACGCGTCAGACGAGCGGCGATGTTCGTTCTGTCGATGGTGGTCGTAGCGGCCGGGTGGGAGCTCTACAAGACGCTGGGGCCCGAAGACGGCGGCAGCGTTCTGGGGTGGAAGATCCTGCCTCGGGCGAAGGATCGCGTCATGCCGCACGTGACCGACATCTTGTCCCGGTTCGCCGATCCGCTCAGCAGGTCGTCTGACGAATCCGTGTTCTCGGTCGTGCTGAAAGCGGTCGGTTACTCGTTCCGCTTGGTCCTGGCCGGGTTTGCGATTGGTTTGATCGCGGGGGTCTTGCTTGCTGTCGTCATGACCAGGTTCCGGATTGCCGCGCGGGCCGTCCTGCCGTACCTGGTGATCTCGCAGACCATTCCCCTGATCGCGCTCGCCCCGCTGATCGTCAGTTGGGGCGGCAAGCTCGAGATCGGCGGCCTTGTCTGGGAGCGCTGGATGTCGGCGTCGCTGCTCGGCGCGTTCCTGACGTTCTTCCCGATAGCCGTCGGAACCCTGCGCGGGTTGCAATCTCCATCGGCATCGTCGCTCGAGTTGATGGACAGCCTGGCCGCGCCATGGCGCAGCACGCTTTTCAAGCTGAGATTCCCCGCGGCGTTGCCGTTCATGATTCCCGCACTGAAGTTGGGTGCGGCCGGCGCAGTGATCGGCGTTGTGGTGTCGGAGATCTCGACCGGACTGCGCGGCGGTATCGGGCGGCTGGTGATCGAGTTCGGCCGAGCGACCACCAGTGATCCGGCGATCGTGTACACGGCCGTCATCGGCGCAGCGGTCTTGGGTCTACTGATGGCCGGTCTGGTCTCTGTTGTCGACGTGGTGTTGATGCGCAATCGTCCGCGCGAGGTCGCAGCATGAACGCGGTCGAGGTCGACGGTCTCAAGAAGGTGTTCAACCAGGGCAAGAGCAGCCAGGTCGACGCCTTGGTCGACATCGACCTTGTCATTCGGCCCGGTGATTTCGTCACGCTGATCGGTCCGTCGGGCTGCGGCAAGAGCACGTTGCTCCGCTTGATCGCCAACCTCACCGAGCCCTCGGCAGGATCGATCACCGTCAACGGCAAGTCGGCCAAGCAGGCCAGACTCGATCAGGACTACGGGATGGCATTTCAGCAGGCCGGATTGTTCGACTGGCGCACCGTGGCCAAGAACATCGAGCTGCCGCTCGAGTTGAAGGGCTGGGATCGCGACAAGCGTCGTGCCCGTTCCGCAGAGATGCTCGAGCTGGTCAAGCTTCCCGAGTTCGGCCCGTACATGCCGTGGCAGCTCTCCGGTGGCATGCAACAGCGAATTGCAATCGCCCGCGCACTCGCCGCGCACCCACCACTGTTGCTGATGGACGAACCGTTCGGTGCCCTCGACGAGATGACGCGCGAACACATGCAGGCCGAGTTGTTGCGCATCTGCTCCGAGACCGGCACGACCGTCATCTTCGTGACTCACTCCATCCCGGAGGCGGTCTATCTGTCGAGTCGAGTCGTGGTGATGTCGCCGCGCCCCGGTCGCATCACAGCTCTCGTCGATGTTCCGCTCGGCGGCGAGCGCAGCGAGGACACCCGCGAGGATGCCTCGTTCTTCGCCAAGATCACCGAAGTACGCGAGGCGTTGCGGGGCGCCGAGTTCGAGCCGACGGCTCGGGGGATCGAGGACCGATGAGCCGCCGCGCATCGACGCTGGTCGCCGGAATCGGCCCACCGGTTCTCTTCGGAGTCCTGTTGCTGGGGATCTGGGAGGCGATCGTGCGCGGGTTCGACCTCAAGCCGTACTTCCTCGTGCCGCCCAGTGACATCGGCGCCCGGTTCGTCGACAACTGGGGCAACATCTGGGAAGCGATGCGCGTGTCGGGCACCAATGCGGCGATCGGCTTGGTGCTCGGGTCGATCGTCGGGATCCTGATGGCGTTCCTGCTCAGCCGGTTCAGGGCTCTCGACGAACTGATCACCCCGATGTCGATCGCCATCAATGCCATCCCTGCGTTCGTGCTGGTGTCGGTGTTCAACAACATGTTCTCGACGACCAGTGACGTTCCTCGCCGCCTGATGGTCACCTTGGTTGTTTTCTTCGTCGTGTTGGTCAACGTCACCAAGGGGCTCCGCCAGGTCGACTCGACCCACGCCGAACTGATGCGCTCGTACGCTGCGAGTGACTGGGAGGTTCTTCGCAAGGTGCGGGTACCGAACGCGATCCCGTATCTGTTCACGGCACTGAAAGTTTCCGCGCCACTTTCGGTCATCTATGCCTACGTGTCGGAGTACTTTGGCGGTGCACAAAACGGATTGGGTAGCCGCATCGCCAGTAACATCGCCAATTCGAAGAACGCCGTGGGGTGGGCCTACGTACTCGGGGCATGCTTGCTGGGTCTGGGGTTCTATCTGATCTCCATCGCCGTGGAAGCCACCGTCACACCCGGTGGTAAAGCACAACGAAATCGGGACGGCTCGTGATCCCACGTGCCGCACACAAGACCTATTGGACACCGGTCCATAGGGGGAGGAAACAGCAATGAGGAAACAACGAATCAAGGGAGCAATTGTTGCCGCAGTTGTGCTGTCATTCGTCGCCGCCGCATGTGGTGACGACGACGAAGCCACCTCGTCGGACACGACTCCTGCCGCCGCCACGGACGCGCCAGCGGCAGACACAGCGGCCCCTGCCGATACTCAAGCACCGGCCGACACGCAAGCTCCGGTCGCGACCGACGGTGCGGCCGGAACGGTGGAGGAGTGCACCACGCCCACGCCGGTGAAGTTGCAGCTGCAATGGGTGACCCAGGCGCAGTTCGGCGGATACTTCGCCGCGCAGGACCAGGGCTTCTACGAGGCGCAGTGCCTCGACGTCACAATCCTCGAAGGTGCTGTCGACATCGTTCCACAGACGGTGCTGGCCAACGGCGACGCCGACTTTGCCATTGCATGGGTGCCAAAGGCACTTGCCAGCCGCGAGGCGGGCGCCGACATCGTCGACATCGCCCAGGTCTTCCAGCGATCGGGCACCTTGCAGGTCAGCTTCAAGGACAAGAACATCACGTCGCCGGCCGACTTCGCAGGAAAGAAGATCGGCAACTGGGGCTTCGGAAACGAGTGGGAAGTGTTCGCAGCGATGACCAAGTCCGGCATCGATCCGGCGTCGGTCGAGAACGTCGCCCAACAGTTCGACATGGTCGGCCTGCTCGAGGGTGACATCGATGCTGCAGAAGCAATGACTTACAACGAGTACGCGCAAGTGCTCGAAGCGATCAACCCGGACACAGGCGAGCTGTACACACCCGAGGATTTCAATGTCATCTCGTACGAGGAAGAGGGCGTCGGCATGTTGCAGGACGCGATCTGGGCCGACGGAACTCGCTTGTCGGATCCGGAATACACCGACACTGCGGTGCGGTTCGTTGCGGCGTCGTTGCAAGGTTGGGCGTATTGCCGGGACAACGCCGACGCATGCGCACAACTGGTGACCGACAAGAACTCGATTCTCGGGCTCACCCATCAGAAGTGGCAGATGAACGAGATCAACAAGCTCATCTGGCCCGCTGAGGGCGGTGTCGGCGCCATCGACCAGGCCGCCTGGGATCGAACGGCCACGCTGTCGCAGGAGACGAAGAACCTCGAGGGCGGCACGGTGCTGACCAAGGCCCCCGACGCCGATGCCTTCACCAACGACATCGTCACTGCGGCCCACGGGCTGCTCGAGGAGATGGGCATTGACATCAACGGTGCAGACTTCACACCCGCAACCATCACCTTGACTGAAGGCGGCGCCTGACCAGCGCGTCACGTTCAAGCGCAGAAGGGCGGGTCGACGTGTCGGCCCGCCCTTCTCGCGTTGTGTCATCCGCACCATGGACCTTCGTGGTGCTGTGGAGCACCGGATTCGTCGTGGCGCGCTACGCCACCAGCGATACCGGGCCGGTCACGTTTCTTGCTGTGCGAATGGTGCTGGCCGCGGCGCTGTTGGCCGTAGTGGCGAGGCTGCGCTCGGCTCCTCGAGTCGAGCGCCGGCTCGTTCCCTGGGTGGTGCTGGCAGGGGTCGGCATGCACGTGCTGTACCTGGGTGGGGTGTTCGTTGCCATCGACCGTGGGCTGCCCTCGGGCGTCAGCGCGCTGATCGCCGGATTGCATCCGGTCATCACCGCGTTGGCCTCGCGTCGGGTGCTCGGCGAGCGGCTGATCCGCATCCAGTGGATCGGCGTCGCGCTGGGTTTCGCCGGTGTGGCCGCAGTGGTCGTCGATCGCCTGGTCACGCGCTCGACGGGGGTGACAGCGATGACGATGGGAGCTTCGGCCATCAGCGTGTTGGGCATGGCTGGTGGCACCCTGGTGCAACGGAAGAAGTGCTCGACGATGCCGCTGCTGTGGGGCACGGTCGTTCAATACGCCTCGGCTGCGGTTGTGTTTTTGCTGCTTGCGCTTTCGTGGGAACGCATCGACTTCCGAATCACCGGCCGATCAGTGTTCGCCCTGCTCTGGGCGGTCGTGGTGCTGTCGATTGCCGCCATCTTGCTGATGCTCTGGCTGCTGCAACGCAGGGCTGCCTCGCAGGTCACCAGCCTGTTCTTCCTGACGCCGGCCCTGAGCGCCATCGAGGGCGCTGTGCTGTTCGGTGAGCGGCTCGGGTTCTTGGCGGTCGTCGGATTGCTGATTTCGTTGGTCGGTGTCGCCTTTGTCACCCGGAAGGCGATATAACGTCTGTGCGAGCGGGATGGCAACGAGGCCACCCGTCTGCGGGAGGAGGTGCCCATGACGGACACCGTAGATCGCCCTGCCGGGCGCGAAGCCGAGACCATCACACGGGTGGTCGTGAGGTTCGCCGGTGATTCCGGCGATGGCATGCAACTGACGGGTGACCGCTTCACGTCGGTCAGCGCAACGTTCGGAAACGACCTGTCGACGTTGCCCGAGTACCCGGCCGAGATTCGCGCTCCAGCGGGCACGGTCAATGGCGTGTCGAGCTTCCAGGTGCAGATCAGCGACCATGACATCACGACCCCTGGCGACGAGCCGAGCGTGTTGATCGCCATGAACCCGGCTGCGCTGAAGGCCGACCTCGGCCGGCTCGAGCAGCACGGTCTGTTGATCGTCAACAGTGATGCATTCGGAGAGCGCGACCTGGCCAAGGCCGGGTACGCGGCCAACCCGTTGACCGACGACTCTCTCGTCGGGTATCGCGTCGTCGAAGTGCCGATGACCTCGCTGACGCAAAAGGCCACCGAGTCACTGGGTGTGAAGCCTCGCGACGCCGAGCGTTCGAAGAACTTCTTTGCACTCGGGTTGGTGTCGTGGCTGTATTCGCGGCCGACGCAGCCGACCATCGACTGGATCGAGTCCAAGTTCTCCGACGAACTCGTTCGCCTCAGCAACTCCACCGCGTTCACGGCCGGTTTCAACTTCGGCGAGACCACCGAGCAGTTCGAGCATCGCTTCGTCGTCCTTCCGGCTCACATGCCTGCGGGCGAGTACACCAACATCAGCGGCAACGTCGCGCTCGCTTGGGGCCTGGTGGCGGCCGGACAACTTGCCAAGCTGCCCGTCTTTCTCGGCAGTTACCCGATCACACCCGCCAGCGACATCCTGCACGAGCTCTCCAAGCACAAGCACTTCGGTGTACGCACCGTGCAGGCAGAAGACGAGATCGCCGCTGTCGGAATGGCACTGGGCGCAGCCTTCGCCGGACACCTCGGTGTCACCACCACCAGTGGACCTGGGGTGGCGTTGAAGAGCGAAACGACCAGCTTGGCCGTCTCCCTGGAACTGCCCCTGCTGATCATCGACGTGCAGCGCGGTGGGCCCTCGACGGGCTTGCCCACCAAGACCGAGGCGGCGGACCTCAACATTGCGATCTACGGCCGCCACGGCGAAGCCCCGCTCCCCGTGATCGCCGCGTACAGCCCGGCCAACTGCTTCGACACTGCGATCGAGGCGGCGCGAATCGCGTTGAAGTACCGCACGCCGGTCATCGTGCTCAGCGACGGCTACATCGCCAACGGCAGCGAGCCCTGGATGCTGCCCGATGTCGCTTCGTTGCCCGACATCTCAGTGCCGTTCGCCACCGAGATGAACCACACCAACGAAGACGGCACAACCGAGTTCTGGCCGTACCTGCGCGACCCCGAGACACTGGCCCGGCCGTGGGCCATCCCCGGCACCCCCGATCTCATGCACCGCGTCGGTGGCCTCGAGAAAGAAGATGGCCGGGGTGACATCAACTACACGCCCGAGAACCACCAGCGCATGGTCAACCTTCGCGCTGCCAAGATCGCCGGCATCGCCAACGACATCCCGCCCGCGGTTGCCGTGGGCGATGTCGAAGACGCCGACATCTGCGTGCTCGGTTGGGGTTCGACATGGGCCGCCATCGATGCCGCGGTGCAACGCACACGCCGTCGAGGCTTGAAGGTTGCGTGGGTGCATCTCACCCACGTCAATCCGTTGCCGCCCAACCTTGGCGAGGTGCTGAGGAAATACCCGCGTGTCATCGTTCCCGAGCTGAACCTCGGCCAGATGTGCCGCATCGTGCGTGCCAACTACCTCATCGACGCCAAGTCCGTCACCAAGGTCCAGGGCCTGCCGTTCACGGCACGGGATTTGGAAGACGCCATCGAAGGAGCGCTGAAATGACCGACACCATCGTGCCGATCACCACCAAGAAGGACTGGACCAGCGATCAAGAGGTGCGTTGGTGCCCGGGTTGCGGCGACTACGGCATTCTGCTGGCCGTACAGCAACTGATGCCCGACCTCGGGATCAAGCCGGAGAACACGGTGTTTGTCAGCGGGATCGGCTGCAGTAGCAGGTTCCCGTACTACATGAACACTTATGGCATGCACGGCATCCACGGTCGCGCACCCGCCATCGCCACTGGTGTCGCGGTGGCCCGCCCGGACCTCGATGTGTGGGTCATCACCGGCGACGGCGACGGGCTGTCGATCGGCGGCAACCATCTCATCCACGCCCTGCGGCGCAATGTCAACCTGACGATCCTGTTGTTCAACAACCGCATCTACGGGCTGACGAAGGGCCAGTACTCGCCGACCTCGGAGGTGGGCAAGGTCACCAAAAGCACGCCGTTCGGCTCGGTCGATCCGCCCTTCAACCCGCTGTCCGTCGCCCTCGGCGCTGAGGCCAGTTTCGTGGCTCGCACCCACGATCTCGACCGCAAGCACATGATGGAGACCTTCCGCCAGGCACATGCCCACCAGGGCGCGTCGTTCGTCGAGATCTTCCAGAACTGCAACGTGTTCAACGACGGCGCGTTCGACGACGTCACCAGCCGGCAGGTCCGCGAAGAGATGATGATCGATCTGCACCACGGTCAGCCCATCACCTTCGGCGCCGATGGTCACAAAGGGGTCGTCATGGGCACGGACGGCTTGCTGCGAATCGTCGAGGTTGCCGACGTCGGTCGGGATGCAATCCTGGTTCACGACGCACATCGCGACGACCCCGGTCTTGCCTTCGCCCTCGCCCGGTTGTCGCACGACGACCACTCGGCAACGCCTTTCGGGGTGTTCCGCTCCGTCGAACGTCCAGACTACGGAATGGCAGTTGGTCGCCAGATCGCCGAAGCGTCGTCGAAGAAGGGCCCTGGCGACATCGCCACCCTGTTGCGCAGCAACGGCACCTGGTCCGTCGACTGATATTGGGCGCGGCTTTTGCCGTGGGTGGCGTGTTGCCGCGCCCGTAACGTTGTTCAGTCGGGGGTGCGTGTCACGCCGAGAGGATCCGGGGCGCGCTCGCCACGCAACTCGGCAACGACGGCGACCAGGCGCCCCATCACCAGATCTGCTGCGAGGCGAACCTCGTCGTTGGTCGGCTCTGTGGTCGGGCCGACGTTCATCAGTGCGCGCACATCGATCGGTGCGCCGATACGGGTGTTGACCTTTGGGCGGCGAATCAGGTTGACGAGCAGTGTCGGCACCAGGCGACGACGGCTGACGACTCGATGCCCACCGACCATCGCAACTGGAACGATCGGGGCGCCCGTGCGCAATGCCAACCGAACCGCACCGGTCTTGGCGCGTTCCGGCCACATCATCGGATCGCGAGTGAGGCGTCCCTCTGGGAAGATGCCGACCGCCTCACCTTCGGCCAGGGCATGCGCTGCTTCGTCGAGCGACGTCGCCGCGTCAGTCGCGCCGCGCTTGACCATGATGAAGCCGAGCTTGCGTGCGACGGTTCCCAGAAGCGGCGCACGGAAGACTCCCGATGTGGCCAGCAATCGCAGCGACCGCCCCATGCGCCGGCACGCCAGGGCAAGCAGCACGCCATCGGCGTAGCTGGTGTGATTGGAGATCACGATGATCGGCCCAGTGGGCAGCGTGCGCGCAGCCTCGCGCCTGCTGCGCTGGCGCTCGATCTCGAGCCTGCTGAACAACGCTGTCGCCGTGCCGACGACGGCAGCCAGCACCGCATACAGGATTGCGCCGGTGTGACCCGGCTTGCGCCACATCGGCTACTGCGTCAGCCCGTGTAGAACGCGTCGGCGACAGTGAGAGCCTCGTCGAGAATGGACAGTCCATCTTGGACCTCGTCAACGCTGGCCGTGCACGGCGGCACGACATGCAGCCGGTTGAAGTGCGTGAACGGCCACAGCCCGCGTTGCTTGCATGCCGCCGCCAGGTCGGCCATTGGCTTGGCGTCGGCCCCCGATGCGTTGTACGGCACGAGTGGTTGCCGCGTGGCGCGGTCGCTGACGAGATCCAGCGCCCAGAACACCCCGAGGCCGCGGACCTCGCCGATGCTGGGATGGTTGGCCTGGAGCTTCTCGAGCCCGGGGGCGATCACGTCTGTGCCCAGCATGCGGGCATGGTCGATGATGCCCTCTTCTTTATAGATGTTGATGCTGGCCACGGCCGAAGCGCACGCCAGAGGATGACCCGAGTAGGTCAGTCCGCCGGGAAAGGCTCGGTCTCGGAACGTGTCGGCGATCGTCTGGCCGATGACCACTCCGCCGAGTGGGAGGTAACCCGAGTTGACCCCCTTGGCGAAGCACACGAGGTCCGGCTGCACGCCCCACTTCTGAAACGCGAACCACTCGCCGCAGCGGCCGAACCCAGCCATGACTTCGTCGCAGATCATCACGATGCCGTGCCGATCGCAACGGTCGCGGATGCCCTGCAGGTATCCGTCCGGTGGCACCAGGATGCCGTTCGTGCCGACCACCGTCTCGAGGATTATGGCCGCAACCGTGTGGCTGCCCTCGACCATCAACACGTCGTCGAGGTGGGCGAGCGCCCGCTCGCATTCCTCGGCCTCGTTGCCGGCGTGGAATGCGCTGCGATAGGCGTACGGGCCCCAGAACTTGACGACACCGGGCATACCTGGCTCGCTGGGCCAGCGTCGCGGATCGCCGGTCAAAGTGATTGCGCCGCTGGTACCTCCGTGGTAACTGCGGTAGTGCGTGAGCACCTTGTTGCGATTGGTGTGGAGGCGGGCCATGCGCACGGCGTTCTCGGTTGCCTCGGCGCCGCCGTTGGTGAAGAACACCATGTTGAGCCGGCTGTCGTCGATCTTCTCGGCGGCGACCTCGCAGATCAATCTGGCGGCCTCGCTACGAGCGTCGTTGGCGTGAAACGGGGCGACGGTACAGAGCCGGTCCGCTTGCTCTTTGATCGCCGCGACGAGCTTGGGGTGCTGATGGCCGATGTTGACGTTGACCAGTTGGCTGGAGAAGTCGAGGTACTTGCTGCCATCGTCGGTCCAGAAGTAGCTGCCTGCAGCGCCGGCTACGACGAGCGGGTTGAGCGCGCCCTGCGCGCTCCATGAATGGAAGACATGAGCGCGATCGCTGGCGAACGCGTTCTCGGGGTGGGTGTCGAGCACGGTCATGTAGTCATGGTATTCGACACACGCTGTGGCGTACAGACTGCACTTTGT
>JANOCR010000345.1:0-4433 GCA_031412355.1 Ilumatobacteraceae bacterium
GAGCTTGTCGTACATGCGGAAGTAGTTCTGCAGGGTGATGGTCGCAAGGGTCTGGTTCTCTTCTTTGATCTTCACACCCTCCTTGGCCTCGACGGCCTGGTGGATGCCCTCACTCCAGCGGCGGCCCTCGAGCACACGACCGGTGAACTCGTCGACGATCTTCACCTCGCCGCCCTGGATGATGTAGTCCTTGTCGCGCTTGTACAGCTCCTTGGCCTTCAATGCCACGGAGAGTTGGTGCACCAGGTTCTGTTGCACCTCGTCGTACAGGTTGGCGATGTCGAGCGACTGCTCGACCTTCTCGATACCAGCCTCGAGCGGGACCACCACGCGCTTGTCTTCTTCGACCTCGTAGTCGACGTCGCGTTTCAACGAGCGCACGATCGAAGCAAACCGGTAGTACAGCTTGGCGGCATCGGCAACGCGGCCACTGATGATCAACGGCGTTCGGGCCTCGTCGATCAGGATCGAGTCGACTTCGTCGACGATTGCAAAGCTGTGCCCGCGCTGCACCTTGTCGGCCAGCGTCGTGGCCATGTTGTCGCGCAGGTAGTCGAAGCCGAACTCGTTGTTCGTGCCGTACGTGATGTCGCAGGCATAGTTGGCGCGCTTCTCGGCGGGGCGCTCTTTGAAGCCGGGGATGATCAGGCCGACGTCGAGCCCCATCCACTTGTGGATGCGACCCATCCACTCGGCGTGGAAACGGGCCAGGTAGTCGTTGACGGTGATGAGGTGCACGCCCTTGCCGCCGAGGCCGTTGAGGTATGCCGGCAACGTGCTGACCAAGGTCTTGCCTTCGCCGGTCTTCATCTCGGCGACCCACCCGAAATGCAGCGCTGCGCCGCCCATCAGCTGAACGTCGAAGTGGCGCTGGCCGATCACGCGTACGGCGGCCTCGCGCATGGTCGCGAACGCCTCGACCAAAAGGTCGTCGAGGGTCTCGCCACGTTCGATCCGACCCCGGAACTCGGCGGTCTTGCCGCGCAGCGCGTCGTCGCTGAGCGCACTCATGGCCGAAGAATGTGCGTTGATGTCGGGAACCAGGCCCTCCAGGGCCTTCAGTTTCTTACCTTCACCAGCTCGGAGGATGCGATCGAGGATGCCCATGCGGGTGCACAGCCTACCGGCCCTATCTCCAGGCTGGTGGCCGGCCCCGACCTTGGTAACGCCGGTGCTTCAGCTGGCGACCGCCAACCTTCGAGGCGTGACCGGTTGACCCAGTTGGGTGCTGGCTGCAGCGGCGAGTTCGACCCGGTCGACACCAGCCGACCGCAATGCCTGGGCCGCGGTTCGCAGGGTCGCACCGGTGGTGACCACGTCGTCGACGACAAGCACCGACAGACCGCGCCGCGGGCGACGGGCGCGAAACGCCGGGCCGGCGAGCCTGTCGGCGCGTGACTTGCCCGTCTGCGGCGCGCCATGCGTGCGGTACAGCAGACGCACACATGGAACGCCGAGTTGGCGGGCCACTGCCCGAGCGATGGCCTCGGCCTGGTCGTACCCGCGTCGGCGAACCCTGCGGGCGCTGGTCGGCGCCCAGGTGACCACATCGACCTGCTCGAACCGCAGTCGACGCACCATCTGCGCCGCCAGCACGGTGGCCGCAGCGCGACGGTGACGGAACTTCAGGGCCACGATCAGTTCTCGTGGCACCCCTTCGAACGGGAACGACGCACTGATGCCGTCGGGACTGCGCAGCGGGCCAACCGACGCCAGTGAGAATCGGCAGCGATGGCACAGCGCATGGCCGGGGCACCCGCAGGCCGCGCATCGTCGTGGAGGAATAAACATGGTGCAATCAATACCAGGGGGGTGTGACGCGGCCGTCGGTAGGGTCGCATCGTGCTGCAATTCCTGCTTCCGGATCGCCCCGCACAGCGGCTGACCCGGTGCGTCGTCGGATTGGCGTGCTTCGGGCTGGGTATCAGCATGTTCGTGACCGCCGGCCTGGGCTTGGCTCCATGGGACGTGTTCCATCAAGGTGTCGCCAGCCACACCGGTATCTCACTCGGCGGGGTGATCGAGATCGTCGGCTTCCTGTTGCTGTTGCTGTGGATACCTCTGCATCAGCGGCCTGGCGTCGGCACCATCCTCAATGCCCTCGAGATCGGGCTCGTCGTCAACCTCATCGGCGATCACCTGCCATCGACGGATCGATTGCTCCCCCGACTCGCCTATGTCGTCGGCGCGGTCATCGTGATTGCCATCGGGTCGGGCCTGTACATCGGTGCCGGCCTGGGTACCGGCCCGCGCGACGGGATCATGGTCGCGCTCGCGGCACGCGGCTACTCGATGCGCGTCACCCGCACCGTGCTGGAAGCCGCCGTGATGCTGGTCGGCATCGCCCTCGGTGGCCACATCGGAATCGGCACGCTGGCGTTCGTCGTGGGCATCGGCCCGCTGGTGCACGTGCTGATCCCGCGATTGTCAATGGCACCAGAACCGACGCTCGCCCCAGTTCCTGACGCGGGCACCGACGTGGGCGCATATGGCCCATATCGCGCCCAGCGACGGTCGGATATCGAGATGTAACACCCGCCGGGCAGAGTGGCGCGATGGACGACCGATTTCGGTACATCGCGGCTCTTGCCGCCACTCAACACAGTGTGATCTCCACTCAACAGTTCCTGGCACACGGAGTTGACGCGTCGATGCGCAGCAAGTGGGAGCGCAAAGGACTCATCACACGCGTCGGGCCACGATCCTTCGCTCTCGCCGGATCGCCACCGACATTTCAACAGGCAATGGCAGCCGGTCTCGCGGATCTCGCTGGGTTCGGCTTCGCGGCGGGTCGTGGCGGAGCGCGTCTTCACGGACTCGACGGCTTTCTCGACGCAGAACCGGAGTTCCTGCTACCACGGGCTCATCGTCGGTATTCGACCAGTGGATTGGTGAGCTCGACTGGTCGTTCGCTGACCAAGTCAGACACCGTGATGGTGCAGGGCTTTCGCTGCCTGACAGCTGAGCGGCTCATTCTCGAGTCACCACTCTTCGGATTCACCACCGCCGAGACGGAGAACGCGATCGACTCGTCGATCAGACAGAGGCTGGTCTCCGAGCAGCGGCTTCGCACACGTGTCATCGGAGACCACACGAGAGGCGTCAATTCCGGACGGCGGTTGATCGACGCACTGCTCGACAGCGGCGGCGAAAGTCGGCTCGAGCGTTTGTTTCTCGGATTGGTTCGGCACGCAGGAATTGGTCGACCGATGCTTCAAAAGTCCTACGTCGACGGCACACGAACAATCGCCCGCGTCGACGCCTACTTTCCTGGCGGACTCGTCGTGGAAGTCGCCGGCCACGGCACGCATGCGTCACGTCGGCAACGCCAGCAGGATGCCCAACGCCACACGGAGTTGACCCTTCGAGGCCTTCGTGTCCTCACATTCACATACGAGGACGTCCGGGACCGGCCAGCATGGGTCGTCGCCCGACTCCGAGAGGCGTTGAAGTTCGACACATAGCACGTCGCTGGCACCGACGTGGGCGCATGTGGCCCATATCGCGACCAGCGACGGGTTAGGTCAGCAGAGAACCCGACTAGTAACGATAGTGATCGGGCTTGAAGGGGCCGGAGGGCTCGACACCCAAGTACTCGGCTTGCTCGTCGGTGAGCTTGGTCAGCTTCACCCCCAGCGCATCGAGGTGCAGCGCGGCGACTGTCTCGTCGAGCTTCTTGGGCAGCACATGCACGCCGAGCGGGTACTGCTCGACGTTGCTGAACAGCTCGATCTGCGCAATCACCTGATTGCTGAACGAACAACTCATCACGAAGCTCGGGTGCCCGGTAGCGCAGCCGAGGTTCACCAGACGACCCTCAGCGAGCACGATGATTGCGTGGCCGTCCTGGAACGTCCACAGATCGGTGCCGGGCTTCAACTGGTCGTGGGTGGCGCCGCTGCGCGACAGACCGGCCATGTCGATCTCGCTGTCGAAGTGGCCGATGTTGCAGACGATGGCGTTGTGCTTCATCTGGTGCATGTGGTCGATGGTGATGATGTGGTCGTTGCCGGTGGCCGACACGAAGATGTCGGCATGCTTGACCACGTCTTCCATGACGGTGACCTGGTAGCCCTCCATCGCCGCCTGCAGGGCATTGATCGGGTCGACTTCGGTCACGATCACCCGGCAGCCCTGACCTTTCAGCGCCTGGGCGCAGCCCTTGCCCACGTCGCCGTAGCCGCAGACCACGGCTACCTTGCCGGCCAGCATCACGTCGGTGGCGCGACAGATCGCGTCGACCAACGAGTGGCGGCACCCGTACAGGTTGTCGAACTTGCTCTTGGTGACCGAGTCGTTGACGTTGATCGCAGGGAACAGCAGCTCGCCGCGCTCGTGCATCTTGTAGAGGCGCATCACACCCGTGGTGGTCTCCTCGGTCACGCCCTTGATGCCGGCTGCGAGCTTGGTCCACTTGTTCGGCTCGGTGCGCA